>NZ_JBYTDY010000011.1:0-166396 GCF_058791835.1 Paenibacillus sp. EB106-04-04-XG159
AGGTTTAAGAAAGCAGAGGGTGCCTTCATTCATTCTGACCAAGGATCCCATTATACACATCCAGATTTTCAAAAAATGGTGAGGAAGATGAATTTAAAGCAGTCTATGTCCAGGCGGGGGAACTGCTGGGACAACGCACCTCAGGAATCATTTTTCGGTCATTTTAAAGATCAGGCTTCTATCAAGCCTTGTTCAACATTGGACGAGTTGAAACGGGAGATTAAGGACTATATGACTTACTACAACCATTACAGGTACCAATGGAATTTGAAAAAGATGACCCCTGTTCAATACAGAGATCATCTTCTTCAATCTGCCTAGACTTTTTTAGAAGGTCCTTTACAAGGGGTACAGTTTAGAATGGAGGAGCCTTCTTATAGAATAATATGATTGTTTATTTTGACGCAGCAAGCTCGCGCTCTTCCCGTTTCATCGTTCCATACAGCTTGTATCCGCCGTCCACGTTGCGTACATCGAAGCCATACTGTGTCAGCATGCGAGCGGCAATGTACCCGCGAAGTCCAACTTGACAGGAGATATAGATCGTCTCGTTCTGCGGCAGCTCTTGAAGACGGCTGCGCAGCTGGTTGAGCGGAATATTGATCGAGCCTTCAATCTTTCCGCCTGCCAGCTCTTGCGGATCGCGCACATCGATAAGCGTTGCGCCGCTTGCCATTACGGTGTCGATTTCATGCCATTGGATCGTGTCCACTAGTCCGTCCATCATATTCGATGCGATGTATCCCAGCATGTTGACAGGATCCTTGGCGGATGAATATGGCGGCGCATAGCTTAGCTCAAGATCCGGCAGGTCGAATACGGTCAACTTGCCGCGCATAGCAGTTGCAATGACGTCGATTCGCTTGTCGACGCCGTCCGTGCCAACTCCCTGCGCGCCCAAGATTCGGCCGTCTTTCGGCGAGAAGATCAGCTTCAGCGTCATTGCGCTTGCTCCTGGATAGTATCCAGCATGAGACAGCGGATGCGAGTGCGCTACAGCATAAGGAATCTGCTGGCGCTGCAGCGCCTTCTCATTGCTGCCAGTTGAAGCTGCCGTTAGCTTGAACACTTTAGCTATTGAAGTGCCGTAAGCGCCGTTATATGCCGCAGGTCGGCCGTTCAGGATATCTGCCAAGAGACGTCCTTGGCGATTCGCGCCCCATGCGAGCGGCACATAAGTCGCTCCGCCGCTGACAGCATCGCGCACTTCGATGGCATCGCCAAGCGCGTATATGTTCGGATCGCTTGTCTGCAAGCGATCGTTCACACGAATGGCGCCGCGCAACCCCGTCTCCAAGCCAGCTTGTGATGCCAGCTGGCTCTCAGGCTGAACCCCGATCGCCATAATAACGAGATCGGTCTTCAGCTTGCGGCCAGTATCACAGACAACGGTATGTCCGTTGTCCTCAAATGCTTGTACCCCTTCACCCAGCAGCAGTTCAACGCCGTGCTCCCGCATGTGCTGGTGAATGATGCTCGCCATCTCCACGTCAAGGGGAGCCATGACCTGATTGGCCTTCTCCAGCAGGGTAACGTTCAAGCCGCGCTCGCGCAGGTTCTCCGCCATCTCGACGCCGATGAATCCGCCTCCGATCACGACTGCATGCTCTGGCTTATTATCCTCAACATAAGCTTTAATGCGGTCCGTATCCGGGATGTTGCGAAGCGTAAATACATTATGAGCTTCTTCGAGTCCCGGGATCGGCGGACGCATAGGCTTCGCCCCTGGCGAAAGCACAAGAATATCGTAGGATTCCTCGTATTCGGAATCGTCCTGTACATTTCGAATTGTGACAACTTTACGCTCACGGTCAATTCGAACCGCTTCACTGTAATTGCGAATATCCATTTCATAACGATCCGATAAGCCCTTAACGGTTTGGACCATCAATTTATTGCGATCTGTAATTGCTCCGCCAATATAATATGGCAAGCCGCAGTTAGCGAAAGAAACATGTTCTCCGCGCTCCAGCATTATAATATGATCTTGTTCGTTCAAGCGGCGAAGTCGAGCTGCTGCTGATGCTCCTCCTGCTACTCCACCGACAATAAGAATCTTGCGACTTAGTTTGGCATTCTGGCTCTGTTCTACACTGGTCTGATTAGTATGGTCCATTGTATATTCCCCTTCCCATTATACCTATAGGGGTATAAAAACGAGCGTGATTACGTCCTCTATATACCCATATGGGTATATTAACATGCGAATGCAAGGTTGTCAAAGCATGATTCAGTCTGTCGTTGATTGGTGACAGTTGTACCGCGCGGACACACGATCCGTTATTTCTTCCTTAATTGGCTAGTCAGCCACACTTGCGGACCGTGGATCCGCTATTTCATCAAACACAGCGGTAATCAGCTCTTTTTGAACCAAATAACGGCTTCTGAGTCCACTTCCACTTCAGCGGGTCAGAGAAGTCTCCCTGCCATATCGGGAGCGGACACACAGGCCGTTATTTGTAGTTAAAACCGCTAATTCACTATGTTAGCGGACCGTAGTGCCGCTATTTGACCAAAACTTAGCCGATAATGGCTAAATGTTTAGAAATAACGGCTTCTGAGTCCGCCAACCTCTAAATAGGCTTGCAAATTCACAAATAGCGGCTCCTGTATCCACTTCCACTTCAGCGGATCAGAGAAGTCTCCCTGCTATATCGGGAGCGGACACACAGGCCGTTATTTGCAGTTAAAACCGCTAATTCGCTATATTGGCGGACCGTAGTGCCGCTATTTGACCAAAAGTTAGCCGATAATGGCTAAATGTTAAGAAATAGCGTCATCTGAGTCCGCCAAACCTCAAAATTAGCCGTAAAATCACTAAATAGCGGCTCCTGTGTCCGCTAGGGTAGAAACGTCGGTTTATCCCCCCACTATCTCCGCAACAGCAAAAAGCTCCAAGCCATCGGATCAACAGCGATTCGATAGCTCAGAGCTTCCACTAACCTTGCTTTACAGCTTATATACATCCTTCGTCTTAGCTGTCAGATAATCCACCAGGTACTGCGGATTCAACGCTTCACCTGTCATACGCTCAATAATGTCCGAAGGCTCCAGCAGCTTACCGTATTGATAGACGTTTTCTGTCAGCCACTCTTTGATCGGCAGCAGATCCCCGCGCTCAATCAGCGCATCGACATCCGGCATCACTTGACGAAGCTTATTCATCATCTGAGCGCCGTACATATTGCCAAGCGAGTATGATGGGAAGTAACCGAAGCCTCCGCCCGACCAATGGACATCCTGAAGCACGCCCATTCCATCATGAGGCGGTCTAATGCCGAGATAGCTTTCATACTTGTCATTCCATACTTGCTGCAGATCATCTACGGATAAGCCTTCGTTAAAGATCATCTTCTCAATCTCATAGCGAATAATAATATGTAAATTGTACGTAACTTCGTCCGCATCTGTGCGAATGAGAGACGGTTCTACACGATTGATCGCACGATAGAACTGTTCTGGCGTGATGCCATCGAACTGCGGTGCAAACGCTTGCTGCAGATCACCGAAATAACGATGCCAGAATGGCAAACTGCGGCCGACCAAGTTCTCCCAGAAACGGGATTGTGATTCATGAATACCCATGGAGGTACCTGTGCACAGCGGTGTTTGTGCGAATTCTTTATTAATATTTTGCTCGTACAGCGCATGTCCGCCTTCGTGCAAAGAGCTGAACACAGCACTAGCTGCATCATTTTCCAGATAATGAGTCGTTATTCGCACATCTCCCAAGTTCAAGCCAGTCGCGAACGGATGCACACTTTCATCCAAACGTCCTGCCTCAAAGTCAAAGCCCATCTGCTGAAGTACAAAATGGCTGAACTTCTCTTGCTTCGCGATCTCGAACTTTTGATCCAAAAAATGAGCTTCAGGCTTGTTATTCGACTCTTGCACCTGCTGTACAAGCGGAACGAGCTGATCACGCAGCTTGCTGAAGATCTCATCCAGCTTCGCTACTGTCATACCCGGCTCATACATATCAAGCAGTGTATCGTATCGAGTTTCTTTTACTCCCCAATAATCGATGAACTGCTGGCTTAGCTTGATAACATCACGTATGTATGGTTTGAACATCTCATAGTCTTTTTTCGCCTTCGCTTCTTCCCATACTGTCTCTGCCTTGGAAGTTAGCACAACGTACTCTTGGTATAATTGAGGAGGAATCAATTTACTGCGATCATAATCTTGACGTGTATCCTTCACAATCTTGCGCATCGGCGCGTCCAACTGGTCGATATTCGCTTCCAGCTCATCGAGGCAAGCTCCCATCTCCTCTGAGACGCTCAGCTTGAACATTTCGGTGGACAGCATGCCGATCGTCTCTGAGCGCATCTCTGCCCCTTTACGCGGCGCGCCAGTTCGCAGATCCCAATACAATACGCCGATAGCTTCACGGTAAGCGTTCATTTTAGAAAGAATATCGTTAAATTGCTGCTGTTTAACTGCTAAATTCGTGCTAAGCATGCGAATCACCTCGAATATAGAATCTCCTTCCACTTGATGATACGACTTGAGAGGGATATAATCAACATTCAAAAGCATCTGTTACATATATCACACTTCATAGCAGAAGGGAGACTCGCCACATGGAATTACAAATGACGGATGCTGCAATCGAAGCAATTAACGTCATATGGCACGGCAGCGGGTTAATAAGACTAAGCTATGATACCGATGGATGCGGCTGTGCGGTGAATGGTGTACCTAGTATATGGATCATTGATCAGTCATCACCATTCGATGAACAGGTTGCCAGCAATGCGCCATTCCCAGTCGTTATGGATCATCATCAAGCTATCTTTTTTGAGGAACTACTATTTCTGGACGTTGTTGGGGTCGGATATTATCGATTATCCAGTAAACAGCAAATATATTCCACACATGTATCCTGTGTTGACAAGCGAGTACAGATCTAGGTAGTAAGGGAGGAATTCTTATGTCCAACATGTCTGAAATTCTTGACTACAATCAACAATTTGTGACGCAAAAAGAGTACGAGCAATATCTAACTGATAAATTCCCTGATAAGAAGATGGTTATCTTTACTTGTATGGACACACGTCTCGTTGAACTGCTGCCGAAGGCGATGAATCTGAGAAATGGTGATGTCAAGATCATTAAAAATGCCGGCGCGATCATCTCTCAGCCCTTCGGTTCTGTCGTACGGAGCATTCTCGTCGCGATCTATGAGCTGGAAGCGAATGAAGTCATCGTTGTCGGCCATCATGAATGCGGCATGACCGGCTTGAACTCGCAGCGAATCATTGATAAAGCGCGCGAGCGCGGTGTTGAGGATATCGTGCTTGATACGCTGACGAACTCCGGCTTCAAGCTGCATAACTGGCTGCGCGGCTTCGACAGCGTCTATGAAAGTGTGCTGAACAGTGTGCGAATAATGCGCAATCACCCGCTGCTTCCAGCTGATATTCCCGTACATGGCATGATCATTCATCCAGAAACGGGCGCTTTGGAGTGGGTAGCTGACGGCTACCGCTACTTGTACGAGAAGGAAGAAAGCAAAGCTTCTCTCTCAGATCCGGATCATAATCCATCATCCACTCGATAAGATCATTATAAGCATAATAAAGCCCTCTGACATTGTTGGGATCAATCCCTTAGTCAGAGGGCTTTAATACATACACTTCACCTATTCCTCGGCAATATCATACACCGTGTCAAAGGTTTCTTTCATCACACGAGCATCCATCTGTTCGCCGATAAGCACGAGCACATCTTCGATGTCCCCCTGGGGCTGAATTGGGATAAATTGCGTCGCGCGATATGCATATTGGAACATATACCGCTTCGAGGTATCCGTAAATCTAACGATCCCTTTCGCTCGATACACTTCCTGCGGAAGTGCCATCAACCATTCCTCAAATCGCAGACTGTCCACTGGCCGCTCAATAGGGTGAGTCCATACCGTAACATGTGCATGAGAAGCATGCTTATGATGGCCGTGATCGTGAGTGTGCTTGTGATCATGCTTCTCAGATATGGTTTCACTTACATCCCCCATTCGACCTCGCTCAATCGAGCATAGCAAGCATTGTTCCCATGTTTCAATCGGAATCTCAGCGTGGCTTGTCCGATGCACATGCGCCCTGTTGTTCCACTCTTTCAAATGGTATTCAACTCGCTCCGCATCAGCAGATGATATCAGATCACATTTATTCAGCACTAGCAGATTAGCTGCTCTGACCTGTTCTCTCAGTAGACGTTCCAGCTTCTTCGAACGAGTTAATCCCTCTTCTGGGAATACATGTTCAGCCATATGTGCGGTATCTACTAAAGTAATGATATGAGTTAACTGAACAGGCGCGTAGAGAGATACTTCTGTCAACGTATCAACTAATTCCATTGGCTCTGCGATACCTGTACATTCGACTATGATAACGTCTGGCGCTTGAGTCGATACCAGTTCATACAGCTTCACACCAAAATCGTCGCGAATCGAACAGCATATACACCCGCTTAGCAATTCTTCCATCGCGACTTTGTCGGGCAGCAGCTGTCCGTCCAGATTAACATCGCCTACTTCGTTCATAATGACAGCTGGCGTCTGGCCCGCTTCAAGACATCTTTGTACTGCCTGCTGCAGGAAAGTAGTCTTACCGCTGCCAAGAAAACCAGCCAATATAATAACAGGTATATCCTTAATAGGTTTGATCGATGCTATATTCATCTCATATACTCCCTCTCCAATTGTAAGCTGTTGTTGAGATTCCTAAAAATTCTGTAATTTTGATTTCTATCGAGTTTTCCTGTTGACTTCATATGCATAATATATCTATTCTAAAGAAAATGGTACGTAAAATACAGATACCATTAAGTTTACCCGAATTCAAATTATCATCTGCAGTGATATGATCGTTGCAGCGCTTCATGGTCGAGTATTCACTCTAGCTTTGTTGAGGAGGATTTATATGTTAAACACATTATCCTATGGCCTATTAGGGCTACTAGCCCGAGAATCATATTCGGGATACGATCTAATGCTGCGAATTCAACCATTCTGGCAGGCAAAGCACAGCCAGATCTATCCTCTCCTTGCCAAGCTTGAACGTGAAGGCTATGTACAATTTGTACGTATCGAGCAACGAGATAAGCCTGACAAGAAAGTGTACTCTCTCACGGATGTCGGTCGTCAAGCTGTTCTAGACTGGCTCGAAGAACCGCCTGCCGAACAAGCTACGCGCGATGAACTCAGCTTGAAGGCGCATTGTATATGGATGACTGGAGTCAACGTTATCATCCCTCTATTTCTGACCAGGAAGAAACAGCTGGAAACGAAGATGGCCTATTATGAGAGCTTATTGTCTCGAATTCCAGAAAGTGAGCGCAATGTAAAGTCCGTACACTTTGGCGATTATATCTTATTAAACAAAGCGCTCTCGCTTGCTAAAGTCCAGGTGGAATGGTGCCAATGGGTTGTCCAGATGCTGGAGGACTGCGAAGAATAGATTCAGATCGAAAACAGCTGCTCCATATGGGGCAGCTGTTATCTAATTCATACCATGCTTATTCCGTTTTGCAAGCTCTCTTGCCGCGATCACTTCCGTCCGATCTCGAAGTCGATGACGATGCAATATGCCTTCACTCACATGCGAATTCAGATACATCCACTTCATCCCTCTAGATTTACAACCTTCTTCACATGCCTTCACTAACGCATCATGAATGATTGGAAGGTTCATCGATACAAACTCTCTTCGATTCTCTTCCCAATTAGAGTCTTGCAGTTGATTCAAGCGTTCTGCAACCATTTCGCACAGCTTCTTGCGATCGATGCCAAGTTTATCCCATCGAATTCGGTCTACTTCGCTCATAAATCCTGAGTAGAGCTTAATCGCACCTTTTCGATTGCCCCTGCGCTCGTGGTATTGACCAACTGCCAGCTTAACGAGCATATGCCATGTTGGCTTCATCTCAAGATTCTGCTCGTTTTTCCACACTTCCTCCATAATTTCATGGCATTCGAACCAATCTCGAGTCACATGAAATTCGATCAAATAATCTATATATTCATCCGAGTACATTCGAATCCTCCTCTAGCATTGCAGCTCAGTACTTCACATCATTTCAGAATTTTGTTCAATTCTTCCATCTATTACATTACGTCTATGATTATTTTAACAAGTTCCTGTTTTTTTAGGAACCTATCAAAGATATTTACGTATAGACAGTATAAATCATTTTATTCTTCTAGAGGAGGCACCTTATGCGCAAGTTTTTCTCGGTCTTTTTGGCCATTGCACTCGTATTCAGCGTTACCGCTCCAACTTCTGTTGATGCCGCTAAAAAAGGTGGTTATAGCTCTGGAGTGAAGAAGTACAACTCTACACCTAATAAGTCTCCTAACACGAGCAACCGCACGAACCAGAACAACAGCATTAACAGCTCAACTAAGAAACCAAATACCACTACTTCCACTACAACGAAGAAGAAAAGCTTCGGAAAAAGCTTCATGAAGGGTATGATGGTCGGCGGTTTGGCAGGAATGCTGTTCAGCGGGTTAGGAGGTATGGGGATAATCGGAAGTATTATTGGACTTATGATCAACATGTTAGCTCTCGCAGCGCTTGTTATGGTGGTTATGGTTCTGTACCGCAAGATTCGTAATCGCAAGAAGCCTGCCAATACAACCGGACGGTGGAATGGATGAGTTTAACAATCTCGATGGATGAATTCGTTAATGCGATATGCTTGCATATGGCGATGCGAAGACAAGTACAACCCTCCGACGTAGAAGTTGAACTGAACTGGGATGAAGAGGATGGATATTCGGCTCAAGTATGGATTCGTGGACAGCTTCAAACTCTGCTGGAATCCAATATGCTGGAAGCACTTGAGCAGTACATTTATAATACGTATGGACAGCGAGTATTCCGATCCCAGATCCAATTGCATGTCGATGATGAGATGTGGGCGGAAGTTCATAATTAGTCCCCTCGATGTACAAGCTGTCACCTGTTGAAGTCTTAGGTTGTACAGTTAACTTATAACCAATGGCTGCAACCGAGTACACAACTTATACCGGTGCAGCCATTTTTATTCGTTATTTACGGTATGCGCAGCCGTAAATATCACCTCTAATCTGTGAATATTTGATTTTCGCCATAAATTGTAACAACATTGTATTTTGTTTTTAAGCTTAATTTAATGTTGTTCGGTTATGATTATATCAGTACAAATAGAATCATATTTTTTAGGAGGCTAAAAATAATGAAGACTGTATATATTGAATTTCAAAATCAAAAAATTCCTGTATTCTGCACCACGGTTTCTCATAAAAACACTTTTTCCTTGCTGAAGGATGCTTTGAATCGAAAATTGACTTCCGGTAAACGAGCAATTAAGACTTGTTTGGATAGTCTGATCAGTATTGAGATTGTTGGCTCTGAGGCCATATTGCACACAAAACGCGAAAACGATACACTTGCCCTTTCTCTTTACTAAGCCAATTTCTTTCGAACAGGTTGTAAGCTGCGCGGTTGAACACAACTGATTCGGCAGCAGTCGTCGGTCCACACATATAGCTATCGCAGCTATTATTTCTTAGCCAGGAGCAGATTGTCGTTGAAGCTGCTGATTATCGACTGGCCCTAACACATATGGATTGCATTAGCGTACTTCTCATCTTCAAGGTGGAAGTACGCTTTTTTTGTGAACAACTATAACCAAGATGCATCATAATACCGGATGAATTCAACAATTATCAAATTTCAAATTGCAATTACTGTTAATATATGCACCCCTTCGCTATAATATGATAGTGGAGGTGTCGATAAGGTATGGCCGCGTATAAAATACTAGTGGTAGATCATGATTTCGAGGCTAGAGAATCACTCACTTTACTTCTGGAGCGTTCTGGTTACAACGTCTATACTGCGGACAATGGATACGGGGCATTGCAATTAGCCGACGAGCTTCACCCAGATCTAATAATATTGGATGCCATTCTTCCAGAGCTTAACGGACTTGAAGTATGCAAGGAGATTCGCAAAACCTCTTATGTTCCTGTTATGTTCATTAGCAGCAAAAGCGAAGATCGTGATATCGTATTAGGTCTAACAATCGGCGGAGACGATTATTTAACCAAGCCGTACAGCCAGAACCAACTGATTGCTCGTATTCATGCCCTTCTTCGTCGCGTGATGATTCATTCGTCCTCTCCTCTTTACCATCATCTCATTCGACATTCCGGGTTCGAGATGGATCTGAACAATCGCACAGTTTCTGTAGGCGGACGCCTCATCAGCCTTTCCTCTAAAGAATTCGATCTTCTTTCCTATATGGCAGCCTTCCCTAATACTGTGTTTCGCCTGGAGCATTTATTTCAACATGTCTGGAATTCAGACAGCTTCGGAGATACACGCACGTTAATGGTACATATCAGCAACCTAAGAAAAAAGATTGAACCCGACCCGACCAACCCGCAATATATCGTTACCATAAGAGGTGTAGGCTATAAGTTTCTGGCGTGAACCGTCTGTATGCCTTTTATGGCTTAAGATATCATTTTGTAGTACAATATAGGGTAGGATTTTTTGCTTAAAAAAGGAAGGAAGACGACATTCATGTACATGGCGCAAGACTGGAAAGATTTCGAAGTATTGGACACTGGCGACGGTGAAAAATTGGAACGCTGGGGTGACATCATCCTGCGTCGTCCAGATCCTCAGATCATCTGGCCGAAGGCCCAGGAAACAAAGCAATGGACGCAAGTTCATGGACATTATCATCGCAGCTCATCTGGCGGCGGTGAATGGGATATGAAGAAGTCGATACCTGATAGATGGACAATCGGCTATCGGAATTTAAAGTTTCATATTCGCCCAACCAACTTTAAACATACAGGTCTGTTTCCAGAACAAGCAGTAAACTGGGCGTGGATGATGGACAAGATCGAGTCAGCTAACCGCCCGATTAAGGTATTGAATCTGTTTGCCTACACAGGCGGTGCATCGGTAGCCTGTGCATCTGCTGGTGCGGAAGTATGCCACGTTGACGCCGCAAAAGGAATGGTGCAATGGGCGAAAGAAAATCTCCAACTCTCTGGTCTTGCTGATCGTCCTGTACGCTTCATAACAGACGATGTGTTTAAGTTTGTTCAACGAGAGCAGCGCCGGGGCAACAAGTATGATGCGATCATCATGGATCCGCCATCCTACGGCCGAGGAACAAGCGGTGAAACCTGGAAGCTAGAGCAAAGCTTGTATCCATTCTTGGAGTCCTGCATGACCATTATGTCGGACAACCCTTTGTTTATGCTCATTAACTCGTATACGACAGGTCTATCCCCTTCTGTTCTCAACAACCTCTTTCACATGACAATGTCCAAGAGATACGGCGGGAAGATCACTTCAGGAGAGATCGGCTTGCCGGTCACGGCTTCTGGAATGCCGCTTCCTTGTGGAATACTTGGTCGTTGGGAGGCATAAATATGCGATCAACGGCAGTACCTGAAATTCCGATTCTATACGAGGATAATCATGTGCTTGTTGTAGAGAAGCCGGTCAACATATTGTCCCAAGCGGATGCAACACAAGATGTCGATATGCTTACTCTGCTGAAGGAAGATATTAAGATCAGATACAATAAGCCAGGCAATGTATATCTCGGATTGGTACATCGCTTGGATCGTCCTGTTGGAGGCGCGATGGTATTTGCCAAGACATCTAAAGCTGCTTCGCGATTATCAGATACGGTTCGTCGCCATGAACTGGATAAGCGGTATGTTTGTGTCGTCCACGGACAACCGCAATCCCAATTCGGCTCGCTCAAACATTATCTGCTTAAGGATGAACGCACGAATACAGTAAAGGCAGTCTCGTCCTCTACACCTGGAGCGAAAGAAGCAAGACTTGATTATCAAGTTCTCGCGACGGCTGACGACTATTCTTTGGTACAGATTCAGCTGCATACAGGCAGATCGCATCAGATTCGAGTTCAGATGAAGACAATCGGCTGTCCCTTGTACGGAGACCAAAAATATGGTGCTGAACAAAATGTTCCAGGGCAGCAGATTGCGTTGTGGTCCGCCTATCTGTCATTTCCCCATCCTACGAGCAAGGAACAGATGTCGTTCACCTGTATGCCCCCGTCTCAGGATCCTTGGACGAAATGGGACGTTAAGAACTGGCTTCAAACACACTAGATTCCTATCTAGACACAAATGCAACTTGAAAAAAGAATAAAGAAGAAAAGGATGACCTTTATTATGATTTCAAGGTTCGGTAGGCGAGGATCATTCCTCGCCGCATGTGTCCTTATACTTGTTCTGATGACAGCGTGCACCAGCTATTCGGACTCAAGCGCCACTCCCCTACTTCAATCGCCGAGTGATGAATCATCAGCCGGTTCAGATCATTCCTTGATTAATACGTTGGAACAGAACAATCCTCCTGCACAATCCGGTACACAGAGTAAACCTAGTGCACCAGATGCATCCACCACACCTATTGCACCAACAGAAACCGTAGAGCCAACATCACTGACGATTCTAGCTGTAGGCGACATTATGATGCATAGTCCGCAGTTTCCCGCATACCTAGATAAGCGAACAGGAAAATACGATTTCACATCCTATTTCACGGCTGTTAAGCCTTACATCGAGAAAGCGGATCTAGCGTGGGCCAATCTCGAAACACCGCTGCTCGGCGGTGAAAAGGTTTATACGGGGTACCCGATGTTCAATGCTCCGCCAGAGCTTGCTGACGCATTAAAGTGGGCTGGATTTGACATCGTGACGAACGCGAACAACCATTCACTTGATCGCCGCGCGAAAGGTGTGGAACAGACGTTGAAGGTACTGAAGGAACGAGAACTCGTTACTCGCGGTACGTACGCCTCCCTGTGGGATTCCATGCAGCCGACAATCGTAGAGAAGAATAACATTAAGCTCGGAGTGTTGGCATATACGTATGGCACGAATGGAATACCGTTGCCTAAGGAACAGCCCTATATGGTGGATTTGATTGATGAGGAGAAGATGCTCGCTGATATTAAGCAGTTGCAGAAATCAGGAGCAGAGGTGGTGGCGGTGGCTCTTCATTTTGGGGATGAATACGAACCTCTACCGAGCAAAGAACAGAAACGATTGGCACGAAGCTTGGCCGCAGGAGGCGCTGACATCATATTCGGATCACATCCTCATGTCCTGCAGCCATATGAACGAGTTCGCGTTACACGTGATGACGGAAGTACGAAAGATGCTATCATTATGTATTCATTAGGTAATTTCATTTCTAATCAACGCGGAGATAACAAGGATATTGGCTGTATGTTCCAGGTAACGATTCAAAAAGATCATGAGGGAAACCTATCGTTGGATGAAGCAGTAGTTACACCTACATGGGTTAACCGCACGCATAGCAATGGCAATTATAAATATGAGATTATTCCGCTTGCAAATGAGGTTATGCAACAGAACACCGATCGCTGGTCAGCCTCACAGTTCAATAAGATGGCAAACATGCTGCATACGACCGACAAACATGTTTACTCAATGTCAGAAATCCCAGTAATTGAGGCTTCCCCATAATATATACTCGTTTATTCGATAGGTTAACGATTAGCCGATGCAGTTGGCGAAGCAGCTGTGCCAGCACTTACAGGTGTTGGCTTCGTATTCGTTAACTTGGAAAGAAGCAGAACCAGCAGCTGTTGATTATGAGCCGAGATTCGATTCAGGGTATCATTCCAATAGGATTCCCGGATGGAGATCCCTCGGCTCATTTCTTGTTGTCCGAAGGACGTTAGACTAACCCACACAATTCGACGATCCGATTGATCGCGCTCTCTACCAATTAAAGCATTCTTCTCCATGCGATCCAGCAAAGTCGTTACGGCGGCAGGTGTCGTCTCCAGATGCTGAAGCAAGTCCGACGGCTTCACGCGATCATATAGAGCAATCCGCTCTAATACAATAAGCTGGCTTTCAGTCAAACTTGGCGCTAAAGCCTCATCCATCATGCTCTTGTAATCCTTCGAAAGTTTTGACCACAATTTCGCAAATTCAATGGCGCTCATTGTTGACCTCCCCATCCTTAGCTCGATTCTTCAAAATCATCTAAATTATACCACAAGCCCTCCGATCATTCACCCTATGAAATTTTTAGTAGTTACGCATTGGATAAGAGAACGATGCATTCAGCACATCGGACAGCTATACGTCATACGATATGGCATAGGCATTTGTACCGGTTAGCTGACATATGAAGGGAGTTGGTGGTTATGGAGACATGGAAACAAGAGATATTCCAGCGTGCACTTGAACGCGGAATAGCAAAAGACCCGCAATGGGTCGAGCAGTTGAATGAGCCCGTTCCATTGTGGGTCTTATTGGACATCCTCTTGAGGCTGAACGAATCATCCGATCATCCGGATAAGCCATTTGATTAAGGGATTTAATGCTGTAATTTATTGTGCAGCCTGTTGATGATGAAGCAAGAATGCTCCTACAATCGATTCATCCTTCTCCAGTGTTACGAGAAGCTTGCCTATCGATTTGCGATCCATTAACGGCGCATGCTCTGTAATCACTTCATGAGCTCTATTCAAGCTTGACAACAGGGTAATCACATACGCTTCTTTGCTATGGAAGGCGCCGATCAGCTTCGAGCCGTTCGGCTTTACACGTTTGCCTTCTTTGAATTCGAATGTTTGCACACCTTTGCCGCCTCTGCCTTGTGGAGTATAATCCAGCAGCAGAGATCTCTTCCCGTAGCCAATATCGGAGATAACAGTAACTTCTCCTTCATCTCCTGTGACGAGGATAGCGGAGACCAAGACGTCATCATCCTTCAGCTGCATGCCGCGTACACCCCCAGCGGCACGCCCCATCGGATTGACCTCCGATTCAGGGAATCGGATCGCCATTCCTTGCTCTGACACGAGGAACAGTTCTTTCTTATTGTCGGATGGGGTGACTGCAATGATCTCGTCATGATCCGAAACCTTGCAAGCAGCAATTGCTCCTGTCCGATTCGTCTCATACTCTTTCAGCATCGTTCGTTTTACTTGTCCGCGTTTCGTTACAAATAATAATGATGCTTGCTCATCATCATATGACTTAACCGGAATAACCGAGACGATTCGGTCTTCCTTGGCAAATGGAATGACGTTTACAATTGCAGTTCCCGTGTCTTTCCACTTAAATTCAGGCACTAGATGGACAGGCAGCGAGAAATATTGACCGCGCTGAGTGAAGATAAGAAGTCGATCCAATGTGTTCACTTCGAACACATGGCGTATATAATCGCCTTCCTTGACTCCAGAGCGGTTCCATTCGCCACCTGAACGAGTAAAGGACAGCATGCTCGTCCGCTTCACATAGCCATCATTAGAGAGTGTCAAGATGACGTCTTCTGAGTTCACGATAACCTCGAGATTAACCTTCAGCTCTTCAACTTCACCTTGAACGACAGAGCGACGATCAATGCCATAACGATCTCTAATATCTGCCAGTTCCTTCTTGATAACTTGTAGAAGCTTGCGTTCATTCTCCAATATATTGCGTAGATCCGCTATCTTCTTGCGGATATCATTCAGTTCCTTCTCAAGCGCATGCAGCTCCAGATTCGTTAAACGGTACAATTGGAGAGTTAATATCGCATCTGCCTGCCGTTCCGTGAATCCGAACTTGCTCATCAGATTCTGTTGAGCATCCTGACGATTCTTCGACGCCTTAATCGTCGCGATGACCTCATCCAGAATATCCAGCGCTTTTACTAAGCCTTCCAGCACATGCCCACGATCTTCAGCACGATTTAGATCATATCGTGTTCGCGCAGAAACAACCTCGCGCTGATGAGCAATATACGCCTGCATGATTGGTAATATGCCAAGCTGCATTGGCGCTTTGTTCACGATCGCGACCATATTGAAGTTATACGTGATCTGAAGATCCGTCTTCTTCAGCAAATAGTTAAGTATACCCTGCGCATCAGCTTCCTTCTTCAATTCAACGACGATGCGCAAGCCTTCGCGGCCGCTCTCATCGCGAACTTCGGCAATACCGTCTACCTTCTTCTCCAGACGAATATTTTCCATCGCTGTAACGAGTCGGGATTTCACAACCTGATATGGGATTTCCGTAATCACGATCTGCTGTCTTCCGCCGCGCAGATCTTCAATCTCGGTCTTCGAACGTACATAGATTCGACCCTTACCTGTTCGATAAGCATCTCGAATTCCTTCCTCACCCATGATAATGCCGCCAGTTGGGAAGTCAGGACCTTTAACGAAGCGCATAACCTCGTCAATATCCATATCCGGCTTATCGATGAGCGCGATACAGGCATCAATTACCTCGCGCAGGTTATGTGGTGGAATCTCGGTTGCGAAACCTGACGATATGCCGCTGACACCATTGACGAGCAAATTAGGATAGCGTGAAGGAAGCACAGAAGGCTCTTCATCCGTGTTATCGAAGTTCGGGCGAAACTGGACGGTTTCCTTCTCGATGTCACGCAGCAGCTCCATTGCGATCGAAGATAATCTGGCTTCAGTATAACGCATCGCTGCAGCTGGATCGTCGTCATGCGATCCCCAGTTGCCGTGCCCATCAACGAGGACATGCCCCATCTTCCACGGCTGTGCCATACGAACCATGCCGTCATAGATCGAGGAGTCGCCATGAGGATGATAGTTACCCATAACGTCACCGACCGTCTTTGCTGACTTGCGGTAAGGCTTGTCCGGAGTGTTGCCCGAGTTATGCATCGCATACAATATACGGCGTTGTACGGGCTTTAATCCGTCTCTTACATCCGGGATAGCACGGTCTTGAATTATATATTTCGAATACCTTCCGAACCGATCACCAACTACTTCTTCGAGAAAAGTAGGCTTAAACTGTTCCGAAACGCTCATTCGTTATCACCTTTCTATTCAACAAACTCCGTGAAATCAACGTTATCGACAATCCAACGCTTGCGCGGCTCTACCTTGTCACCCATCAGCGTAGATACGCGGCGCTCTGCCTTCGCGGCATCTTCGATCTGAACTTGGAGCAAGGTGCGCGTTTCAGGGTCCATCGTCGTTTCCCATAACTGATCTGGATTCATCTCGCCAAGACCCTTGTAACGTTGAAGTTCAGCCTGGTTGCCGAACTGTTTCAGGTAACTGTTCAGCTCTTCATCAGTCCAAGCATAGCGAATGGTCGACAATTTGCCTTTCTTATGCGTGATCTTATAGAGCGGAGGCTGTGCAATATATACACGGCCAGCGTCAATTAGCTGCTTCATATATCGATAGAAGAACGTCAGAAGCAGCACCTGAATATGCGCTCCGTCCGTATCGGCGTCGGTCATAATAATAATTTTGGAGTAATTGCTCTCATCGACTTCAAATTCGGAACCGACACCCGCTCCGATCGAGTGAATGATCGCGCGATACTCCTCATTCTTAAGTACATCAGCGAGCTTCGCCTTCTCAGGATTCATTGGCTTACCCTTAAGAGGCAGTATGGCTTGCGTCTTCGAGTCGCGGCCTTGCTTCGCAGAGCCGCCCGCGGAATCCCCTTCCACGATGAACAGCTCGGTACGCGTAGCATCTTTCGATTGCGCTGGCGTCAGCTTGCCGCCGAGGTTAGAGCTCTCGCTCCGCTTCTTGCCGCTGCGCACTTCTTCACGCGCCTTGCGTGCCGCCTCGCGCGCCTTAGAAGCCTGAATCGCCTTCTTCATCAGCTGCTGTCCAACCTGCGGGTTTTCCTCTAGGAAGATCTGCATCCGTTCGGACACAATCGCGTCTACGGCACCGCGTGCACCTGCGCTGCCGAGCTGATCCTTCGTCTGCCCAACGAACTCGACCTCACCCATCTTTACATTGATGACGACCATCATGCCTTCACGCAAATCATTACCATCGATATTCTTGTCTTTCTCTTTAAGGAGCCCATTCTTGCGGCCATACTCATTCATAACACGAGTAAATGCAGTCTTAAAGCCCGTCTCATGTGTTCCGCCACCGCGTGTCGGAATGGAGTTAACGAAGGAAGCCATCGTCTCTGTATAACCATCGTTATACTGCAGCGCAACCTCAACTTCAATCTCATCCTTCTCCGCATAAAAATGAATGACATCAGTCAATACGCTCTTACCATCGTTGAGATAAGCAACAAATTCACTTGCTCCGCCATCATAGCGGAATATTTCCTTCTTACCTGAACGCTCATCTACCAGATTAACTTCCAGTCCAGAATTCAAGAACGCGATCTCTTGCAAGCGCTCAGACAGCGTATCAATATTAATATGAATATTGCCGTGAAACACTTTGGCGTCCGGCTTAAACGTTACTTTGGTGCCTGTCTGTCTTGTATTGCCGATAATATCAAGGCCTGTTACAGGTTCGCCGACATGCTCCTTGCCATCCGGATCTGTCCATGATTCGAAACGCATACGATGGATCTTGCCTTCACGATAAATCTCTACTTCCAGCCATTCGGACAATGCATTCGTAACGGATGCACCTACACCGTGCAAGCCGCCGGATTTCTTATAACCGGAACCGCCGAACTTACCGCCTGCGTGCAGAATCGTGTATACGACCTGCGGAGTAGGAACACCTGTCTTATGTATCCCTGTCGGTATACCGCGTCCATTATCGCGCACTGTTACCGATTGATCCTTGTGTACGATCACATCAATCGCCGAGCAGAACTTGGCAAGATGCTCATCCACCGCATTGTCTACGATTTCCCATACCAAATGATGAAGTCCCGATGAGCTTGTGCTGCCGATATACATACCCGGCCGTTTACGTACTGCAACAAGTCCTTCGAGTACCTGTATATCGTCTGCGCCATATTCCGAAGCGCTTGACTCTGTCTTCCCATTAAGCTCCGGAAGCTGTCCGAACAAATCGAGTTGATCGACCATTCGTGCTCCTCCTTCTAATGTACAAGTAATGCGGCCTATAGTAACAACCGCGCAAAAGAAAATCTGCTGCATCCAAGCAGGAGTCAGGATAAGACCTGTTATTCCCGTCGAAATGCAAACAGATGTTTCGCATTCTTGTCTATTTTAATTCAAAATGTCTTGTTTCGTAAAGACACGGAATGCAATTATCAGTGCAGCCGCTCCCCAAACCGTTAATACACCAAGTGAAAACAGAAGTGACATTCCTTCAACTGGTGTAGGAGTACCTGCTAAATAATCTGTCAATTTCAGGTTTAGCATAAACAAATATTTTGCTGTTGGCCATGATGAAGCCATGTTATATAGAATGGTGCCGGCAATTAATGCTGCCATCATCGTAACGATGCTTGCCGCTGTGCTTCTAACGAGTACGGACACCATAAATCCTAATGCCGCGACTACAATGCTGGAGAACCAGATCAAGCCGCACTGCATGAATAGATATAGCCAAGAAGGAACTGAATGAACCGCATCTATATTCACATCAGACCCTGATACGTCAAACCCCGTAAATAGCGGGAAGGTCCATCCCCCATAGCCAAATACGGCTCCAGAAATAAGATAAGACAGTGCAGCTGTTGCCAGCACGATAATACCTGAGAACAGCATGAGCACGATCCATTTGCTCATCAGTATCTTCCATCGCCTTACAGGCCGAGTCAACAGCATCTTGATCGTCCCGGTTGACCGCTCAGATGAGACGATATCGCTTGCAATCGCCATTATTAAGAGCGGTATAAACAATGTCGCGGAGTTGTCCATAAAGATGCGTGTAAAGGTAACGCCATTCGGTTCACTCGGATTGACATCATGATCTAGATAGTATTGCAGCTGCTGCAGCATGATGCGGCGATACTTCTTCCATTCCTCCGGAATCCGATCGCTGCCGAGCGAATTCTGATAGTCTGTGATTTGCTGAGTGATTTCACGGCGCCAGTCTTGATCGAACTTCTCCCGGCTGTTCTGCGCGGTCTTCAACTGCGCATAGGTAAACACAGGGATAAGAATGATTAGAATGAGAAGGATAACATAGAATCGCTTCTTCTTCAACACTTTTAGCGTTTCGTTACGGATTAATGCGAGCATATTACTCGATACGCCCCCCTTCCGTCATCTCTAGAAACAGCTGTTCCAAGGTTGGTACGACGCGCTGAATTCCTTCTACAGCAACACCAGCGGCAAGCAGCTTCCGATTGAGAGACGCAATCTGCTCCGTTGCCGTTTCCGTGATAACCACATGCTCAGGCAAGCCTAGTAATACGGAGTCTTCCACCACATGATCATCTTGCGACATGATCTTAACCTCTCCGCTCGCTTCCAATATCTCTTGAGCTTTCTGTTTCGGACTGGCTATCCAGATCACATATTGGCTTCGTCCTGTCAGCAAGGAATCAACATCGTCTACCGCCAGCACCCTGCCGCTGCTAATAATAGCTACCCGATCGCACATTAATTGTATCTCGCTAAGCAAATGACTCGAAACGAACACCGCCATGCCCTCGTTGGCCAGCATGCGAATGAATTCCCGCAGCTCCTTGATGCCAAGCGGATCAAGTCCATTGGTAGGCTCGTCTAATATGAGCAACTTAGGCTTTACCAGCAGCGCTTGAGCGATACCAAGACGCTGGCGCATTCCGAGTGAATATGTCTTTACCTTATCATGGATGCGCTTCGTCATCCCCACGATCTCAACAACTTCATGCAGCCTATCCTCTTCAATCCCAGGCACCATACGCGCGAAATGCTCTAAATTTTCCCACCCCGTCAAAAAATTATACATCTCCGGATTCTCAACGATAGAGCCTACATAGCGAAGCGCCTTCTCCGGTTGCTTGTTCACGTTGTATCCGCATACCTCGACAATGCCTTCGGTCGGTTTGATGAGATCCACAAGCATACGGATCGTCGTTGTCTTGCCCGAACCATTAGGTCCGAGAAAGCCGAACACTTCTCCAGCACGAACGTCGAAATTAACGTCATGAATAATCCATTTTCGACCGATGCGCTTCTTCACATGTTGAACCGACAATACCACTTCATGATCCAACACCGCATCATGCTGCTCGGAATGCGTCAGCAGTGTCATGCTGATCCCTCCTACCAATTATTTCGGAATTTGTTAGAGATCCTATTATAGCTGCTCACCAGGAATGAGGGATACTTTGCACGATTCTCGTCGCAATCGCTTCATACCCTTCTCCATTCGGATGAAAGTGGTCTGATGATAAATAAGTCTCAATATTAAACTCAAACAGATCCTGCGTCGGAATTAAGATCATGTTCGAATCCTTGTTAATAATGGTCGCAGCTGCGTCATTCCAGCTTTGTACTACTGTATTGCCAATCTCATGCATTTCTTCTAGATCTGAAAATGGATTGTATAACCCGACATAAACGACTAATGCATCAGAATTCCATTTACGAATCTTCGACAGTACACTCTCTAAAGATACTATCCCTTCCATCGCTTTCGTCTGCAGCGTCTTCAGATCCAGCTGCTCATGCCCCGTCTTTCCACGAAGTGCACTCTGAAACAAATCATTACCGCCAATCGTTAGCAGAATGATATTAGCCTGCTTCAGCGTATGACCCGTACTCTCCTTGTCTAAACTCTTAGCTAGCTGATCCGCGCGCTGACCGTTTATCGCCAAGTTATTGATCAGCTTGACCGGCTTGTCCTGTTCTTGCTCCAGCAGAGCCACCGTTCGGCGTACATAGCCGCTGCCGGTATCATCGCCTGTTCCACGTGTGAGTGAATCACCAAGCGATACGATGTTCAGCTCCTTCTGTTCTGTTGCAGTTGTAGCTGGCGGTGCTTGAACTGTAGGCTTCTCCGCAAATGGAATGGAACCGGGAGAAACGATATCCGCAACACCTAAACCAAAGCCTACAAGAAACAACAAGGTTGAGCCGATGCCGATCAAATAAATAATAGTCCATGAAGCGGATCGTTGTTTCATCAACGTTTCACTCCTCTGTATCGAGTTAACCTGTCCAACGGGTCATTTCCCGTATAAATATTACATTACCTATTTCAGTAATTAAATGCAAATAAGATCTTATGAACATCCAAGAATTTATTTCAGGAAAACTTGACTTCACTACTTATGTAAAAAAACAGCAGCCATAAGGGATACCCCTCTTGACTACTGCTCTTTAGAAAAATCACTTCAACTTATGATGACTTCAAAAGCCGAAATACATGCTTACATGTACTTGTATTGAGCTGCTACCAGCCCGTAGTACACGCCTTGCTTCTTCATCAGCTGCTCATGATTGCCCTGCTCCTTGATACGGCCATGATCGAGCACGATAATATTGTCGCAGCCGCGAATTGTGGATAAGCGATGCGCGATGATAAACGAAGTCCGACCGCGAAGCAATGTCTTAAGCGCTTCTTGAATCTTCAGCTCTGTTTCGGTATCGATGCTGGCAGTCGCTTCATCCAGAATCAAGATGCGCGGATTCGCCAGCAGCGCGCGCGCAAACGAGATCAACTGTCGCTGCCCCATCGAGAGCACGTTACCGCGCTCCTGAACTTCCGTATCATAGCCATCAGGCATATTCACGATAAAGTCGTGCGCGTGAACAGCTTTCGCTGCTTCTTCTACTTCCTCATCCGTAGCGTCAAGCTGACCAAAGCGGATATTGTCACGTATCGTTCCTGAGAAGATAAACGTATCCTGCAACACGATACCGATCTGAGAGCGAAGGCTTTCCATCTGGACATTCTTGATGTCAAAGCCATCGATCATAACGCGGCCCTCAGTAGGATCGTAGAAACGGCACAGCAAGTTGATGATTGTACTCTTACCTGAGCCCGTGTGTCCAACGAGGGCGATCGATTGACCCGCCATCGCTTCCAAGGATACTCCTTTCAAAGCAGGGCGCCCTGGCTCATATTCGAACAATACATTATCAACCTGAACATTGCCCTTAATCGGCGGCAGCACCATTGCTCTAGGACCGTTATCGACAGACGGCTTCTCATCCATGAACTCGAAGATTCGCTCGGACGAAGCCATTGCTACGAGCATCTGCGAATACATATTACCTAGGCGGTTGATTGGCTCCCAGAAGTTCCCGATATACTGTGCAAATGCGAACAGGATCCCAACCGTAATCGCTTGTGTCTGAACTAGATGCGAACCGTACATAAAGAGGATGAACGCTCCGATCGCGCTTGTAATCTCGATGATCGGCCCGAACGTTTGGTTTAACATCGAAGCGCGATCCCACGATTTCTTGTTGATTCCGTTCATATGCTCAAAAAATTGCATATTTTCTTTTTCTTGCGTATAAGCTTGTGTTACACGCATCCCTTGAATGGCTTCATTCAAGTGCGAGTTGATTCTCGATTGCTTGATCCGTACGTCCTGCCATGATCTGCGTATGTAGCGGCGCAGCTTCGATGAAACGAGGAACATAATCGGTACCGTGATCATAACAGCAATTGCCAATTTAGCGTTTAGGAAAAACAGAATGATTACGATACCTGTTAACTGTAGAATATCGACGAGAGTGTTAATTGCCCCGTTCGTAAATAGATCCTGCAGCGAGTTGACGTCATTCGTTACGCGTACGAGCACTGAGCCCGCTGGACGCTTATCATAAAAACCGAATGACAGCGTTTGAATATGCTTAAACAAGTCGGAACGCAGATCGTATATAATGCGCTGTCCGATCACGTTCATGAACTTGATTCGGTATGTGTTCGTAGCCCATTGAATCAGATACGTAACGAATACAGTCCCTGTTATGATAAACAGCAGCTTCTGATTAGGCGGCGCATCTACAGGTTGAATCGCATAATCAATTGCATAACTCGTCAAGAATGGAACTGCGAGCTTCGTCAGTGTGCCCAATACCATCAACAGGATGAGCACAGGCAGCAGCTGTCGTTTATAAGGTTTCATATAGACGAGCAGACGACGCATTTGCCCCCAGTTGAACGGCTTCTCTATAATTTCATCATCCGGGTATACGAATCGAGTCTTTTGCTCGAAGCCGATCGAATTGGAAAGGTTGCCGTCAGCCCGAATACCTGGTCGCCTGGACGGTTCGGCTGCTTTAGATTGACTCATGCTCTCACCCCATCTTCCTGCCTTACTAAGTCTTGCGAGGATTCCTGCTCCTCTAAATAATCAGCATATTGAATATGGTATACATCTCGATAAGTGCCCGGTATCTCGATTAATTCATCATGCGTGCCGCGTTGAGAGATGTTGCCTTGATCAAGAACGATAATCTCATCAGCATGGCGCAAGGAAGATATTCGATGAGCAATGATAAATACAGTGCGTCCGCGCATTACTTCGTTGAAGCCTTCCTGTATCTCATGCTCAGTTTCCATATCTACCGCGCTGGTTGCATCGTCCAACACGAGTATCTTCGGGTTATTCAACAGCGCGCGAGCAATTGCCAAACGCTGCTTCTGACCGCCGGAAAGACCTAGTCCGCGCTCACCGACGACTGTGTCATAGCCTTCTGGCATCTCTAGAATGAAATCATGCGCCTTCGCCAGCTTCGCGACGCGGATAATGTCCTCTTCGGTAACATCATGACGACCATATGCAATATTATTGCGGATCGTTGATGAGAACAGGAACGTTTCCTGGAATACGGTTGCAATCTGTTTGCGCAGGCTTGATACTTCAATATTGCGAATGTCCTCGCCGTCTAGCAGAATCTGACCATTGCTCACGTCATATGCCCGCATCAGCAGTTGAATGATCGTCGATTTACCTGCACCTGTACCGCCAAGGAGACCGATAACCTTGCCCGGTGTCGCATCGAGTGTAATGTTGCGAACAGCATGCATCTCACCTTCGTAACGGAAAGATACATTTTTAAATTCAATATGGCCTTTCACTTGGTCTGGATCCAACGGATGCGCAGCAGGTGTGTCTTTGATCTCAACTTGAGTATTCAGCAGCTCAAGCACACGTTCACCAGATGACTTCGCTTGCGTATAATTGTTAATGTGAAAGCCTATGCCCCACATAGGACCTATAATGTACCAGATCATGCTGAAGAATGCGATCAGCTCACCTGATGTCATGTTTCCGTTAATGACCGAAGTACCGCCCCAGCCAAGCAGAATGACAACACTGAGGGAAGCCAGCAGTTCCATTATTGGGAAGTACTTTCCCCATAAGGATGAAGCATAGATCTGATTTTCTTTGTAAGCTTCGTTGCGGACCGAGAACTTATTAACCTCATGTGATTCGCGCGCGAATGATTTCACGGTACGCACACCTGTAATGTTTTCTTGAACTGCGGTGTTTAACGAACTGAAAGTCTTGCGCATTTCACGGAATGCAGGATGGATCTTGCTCTCAAACTTGAGAGCCACGATCGCGAGAAACGGCATGCTGATAAAAGTGATAAGCGTCAATTGCCAGTTGATCGACAGCATCATGGCGGCACCGAATATGACCATTAGAAACATGTTCAATATTTGAGCAAAGCCAAATCCGACGAAATGACGAATTCCCTCCAAGTCTGCTGTCAAGCGAGACATCAAGTCTCCTGTCCGCGCCTTGTCATAATACTCATTGGACAGCGATTGCAATTTACGATAACAATCATTGCGCATTTCATAAGCTGACCAGTTTCCTAACCTCCCGCCTAAAAGGCCTGATAAAAATTGTAGGGTGCCTTTTACGCTAACGACGGCAACAACCGTTAATGCTAGCCAAGGCACCCAATCGTAGTTCCCTTTACCGATGACGTCGTCAATCAGTATCCTCAATAAATTGGGATATACGAGACCAAGCGCAGTGACACACATCAGGCACAAGATGGAACCGAAAAAGTACACTTTCTTAGGCCAATAGTACGGTGCTAATTGCTTAAAGACGTTCATCTTTCTCCCCCTCTCTACATAAAGCCAATTGTATGTAGCGAAGTTTAACATCCCCTCCAAAGAACGGCAAAACGGTCTGCAAAGCATAATTGCGTTTATAAGTCGATAGGAACACATTATCGGTTCATTTGCGGTATCTTTCTTTTAAATGGTCTGTTTTTCTTTCATCTCTTGAGTTTATTGATAATGAAAAACCTGCATCCCTTATAGATGCAGGTTTTTCTAACATTGATGCCAATATGATATTAATTCGTATGAAAGCAATCCATATTCATCTTAATTTCCGTATATAGGAATTCAGCTGTGCAGAAGTACGACGAAGCTCATCAGCATCCACAGATTCACCATAAGCAAACATCATTCCTGCCTCATATTCTTGCATCACCTGTACGCAATCTGAGACCAGCTCTTGAATTGTAATCGACATACGCGCTTCCAGATGCTCCAGGAACTTGAGCTTGATCCATTGGTTCGTGCCGTTTATTTGCTCTAATGCTTCCTGCTCCAGCAGCCCTCGAAGCTCCTCGCGACCTCCGCCCTCGAAGAACGCTTTGCTGGAACGGTACACTGATTTTAGCTTGCGAGAGGTTAGCACGCCTTCAGGCTTCTTCACTTCAATATGCGGAGTAGTCCAACTGCTTAGTGGGACGGGCAGTGTATAATTGAAGCCATTCAAAGTGCTCTTAACATTGAGCATGATCTCATCAAATCGCTTCACAATAAGCCGTTTCGCCAGCTGCTCCAACCGCAATGAAGTCGCCAGCAGCTCATTCGTCAGCTCTTTCTCAAAGGAACGCTGCCATTCACCGTAACATTGGAAAAGCGATCGTTCAATGTCCGTATTATCGCCGCGAAGCGTCGCTGGATTAAAAGCCATTGAGAAGCTGTCGCCTATACGGTACTGGATACGCTGCCGGACGTAATAGAGCAGTTCATCCGTTTCCTGCTCCAACCGTTTGCGTTCATTCCAGTACGTTAATGACCTCAGCTGCTGCTCAGCCCGCTGCACAGCCTGACGAAGCTGCTGTTGACGCTCCAGGCGCTCATCCTTATCCGCAACAGCCGCTGCCGCCATAACCTCAAGCTGAGCATGAGCGCGCAGCATATCATGCTCAGCGGTCTGAACTGCCATTGCTGTCAATTCATGACCTGCGAAATGTTGAAACTCGCTTTCAAACGCTGAGAAGCCTGTTCGAGGCAGCTGATCCATCTGACCTGCCAGCTTCCGTTCCAAAGCTTGCAGGCTGGATACGGCGAACAGCCGCGGAGAACGAATGCCGAACTCCTGCAGACGGGCGCGCATGTACTCCATCACGCTGTCTAATTCTGCGCTGCTCGCGGCCAGATCTGCCGCATTAACGATGAAGAACATCTTATCGAGCTCAAATGTATCCTTCACGCGCCCAAGCTGTGTAAGAAACTGTCGATCCGCTTGCGAGAAGGCGTGATTATAATAAGTCACGAACAGGATGATATCCGCGTTCTTGATGTATTCAAAGGACACGCCAGTATGGCGAGCATTAATAGAGTCTGCTCCTGGCGTATCCACGAAGGTAAACCCTTGAGCTGTCCACGGATTATGGGCGAACAGATCTACGTTATTCACAAAGGCAGACCGCTCTTCATTCGATACATATTCGCGATACTCCTCATAGGTGACGTGAAGCTCCTGACCTAGCTGATGTTGAATCGAATTATATCCGCGCTTCACCGCTTGAATAAAGCTGTAATGCGGCTTCCCCGCAGGATGAAGCATCTCAGGCTGCCAGCGTTCGGCTTGCTGGAGAGCTTCCTTCAAGCTCAGACTGTGTGCTTGAGCTTCACCCATACATTCCAGCGCATAACGAATATCGGCTAATAGTTCAGACTCCTTCTTCATCCGAATGAGCGCTGTCCGATGAGGATGCTCATCAGACGGGCCTAAGATGCGATTAATGGCTGCCGTCGTCGGATTCGGCGACACTGGCAGAAGTTCCGCACCCATCAACGCATTCGCGAATGAGGACTTCCCGGCACTGAAGGCGCCAAACAACGCTACGCTAAAGCGATTGTCGCGCAGACGCTTCGCCTTGGCACGCATATGCTCGCTCATATGAGCTATTGATGCGTATTGATCAATCGCGGAGGCGCTGAGCTCTAATTGATCAGCTGCTGCCCGCCACCTTGCCCTTGCGTCAACATCATCCCCAGCCATAGAGAGTGGAGAGTCGATTCTATTAGCAAATTGTCCATAAGCCGCTATCTGATCTCCAACGTCCTCTTTGTTCAGCGCTAAGAGCGATATATTCCAAGTATCATCTTCTTCTATCTCGCTAGTCGAAGCCTCATCGCTCGCTCGAAGCAAAGCGCTATCGCTAAGATCAGGCATGAGCTCTAGTGAGGACACAGGCTTCGTTCGATTCGGGAATAGGCCGTCCATCATCTGAACTAAACGAGCTTCTTCATGGAGCAACTGGTTGGCAGCTTGCATCAATCTTTCGTCCTCGAGCAGCATGCTGTGCAGTGAGGCAAGCTCTGCGTCAATTCGCTCAATATCCTGATCAAATCGTTGTTCTATCGCATGAAGGCAGGGCTCGAATTCATTCCATACCGCCTTGCGAAGCAACGATTTGGCTTCCTCGCTAATGAGACGGCAGTAATTCAGGATATATTCATTAGAGCCAGCAGCACCTTCCTGTACTAATTCAGCAAGCCAACGCCCTCCTAGTTCTGGCAAAGCTGCTTGAAGCGTATCTACTGCTGTATCTCCATTTATACCTATCATTCCTGCATACTCACGAGCCAGCGTGGTTAGATGACTGACAATATTAGTCTGTATCTCTTCTTGCCAGCGAATCTGAACTAGATTCAATCTGCGTTCACGTTCAGCCTCCGTCTTCTCACCGCGATTCCATATTCCGACACGGAATCCGATCTGACGGCTCTCAAGATAATGCGCGGCTAGATCTCGCAGTGGAGCAGGTATAATATTCGCATCTCTAAGCAAACGGCTAACCTTCTCTTGAAATTCTGTTCGCACAGTCTGCTTATCTAGCAAGAGCAGCTGCTTACGTTCCTCCGCCGTATGCTGCGCAGTGCGCGCGTTAGTAACCACAGACTCGCCGCCAGCTGACTCTATCCACTTCTTGTGCTCAGCCGACAGCGTCTCGCGTTTCAGTTCTTCATGCTTCTCTAATATATAACGAGCAGCTTGTTCTACACCGGATGCGACCAGCGGCTTGCGTTCCTTTACAAGCAGCCGAAGCGCGGCAACGACCTGCGGCCATTCATTATGAACATGATCGGCATCCATCATCGAAACATAAAAGACCGCCGCTGGGTGGATACCCCAATCGTGAAGCGCCTTGCTCACACTAGTACGATACTGTTCGAAGCTCAGCTCGGATTCACGGTGCTTGTCGATCTGGTTCACGATCCAGATCAGCGGCTTGCCTGCTTCCGCTACCTGCTTCGCAAAGGCGAAGTTGATCTCGGATAAGACATGATTGTAGTCCGTCACATAACATACGACGTCAGCCATATGAAGCGCCGCTTCGGTAGCTTCACGGTGCAGGTCGTCTGTAGAATCCACGCCAGGCGTATCAAGCAGCGCTGCCCCCTCACGCAGCCATTCCACTTCCTCATACAGATTCACTCGCTCTATGCTGTCACCATCTCGGCATACTTCTTCCAACCGTTCTAACGGAATTAGCTCCAGCTGATCCGTGCTTCGCCCCCGAAATAAAATCTCCGCACGTCGCTCGCCATTCCGAATGGTAACCACATTCGCGCTAGTCGGTATAGGACTGGACGGCAGCAGGCGTTTACCGCACATCTGATTAATTACTGTCGATTTGCCTGCTGAGAAATGTCCACACATCGCGATCATGAGCAGTCCTTCGCGCTCTTTGTCGCACAACTCTATCAATTTGTTCGCTTCAATTCGATTGCCGTCCTGTCTGACGGCTTCCGCCCATACTTCAATTACATGGCTCAGCGTCTTATTCCCCTGATATGCGCCGGTATTCTCTTGAACTGCATTACTGGCTGTATCCAACGTCTTCATACCCGCTGTATTGATCCCCCTCTGATCTAATCCCTCTCATACACCCTTATTAGAACAAGAAAAAACCGAGCTGCTCGGCTTTTCCTACATGCCAGCTAACTCGGTTCTAGTGTACCATATTTTCCCGTTTCGGGAGTATAATTTCGAATAGATCACCATGTTGAAGTATCGTAATGCCTTCAGCCTTCACTCGCATCACAACCACATCGCGCTTCTGCTTCATGCGGTCAACATATTGATCGGGCACTTCTCCAGCGCCGTAAACCGTAATCCCATCCACGATAATTTCTTCATCATCCTGCACAGGACTCTGCATCACTTTCTCAAAAATATCGGAAAATTGCTCAAAGTTGTCAGTGTAAACGGAAATGCATCTCATATTAGCAACCACCTGCTCCTCTTAAACTTTACTTACCAGTCTTTCTCTTGGATTCACCTTTCATACGTTGTTTTCCGAATTTGCATATATCCAGCATCGGACAAACTTCGCATTGAGGAGATTGCGCCTTGCAGTGATAACGGCCGAAAAATATTAATCGATGATGAGTAAGCGTCCACTCAGCTCGCGGTATTTTACGCATCAATTTCTTTTCGACCTCTAGTACGCTGTCAGTTTCATCAGCTAAGCCAAGCCGCTTTGATACACGCTCTACATGTGTGTCGACCGCGATCGCCGGTACTCCAAATGCATTCGAAACTACAACATTTGCAGTTTTACGGCCCACACCCGGCAGTTCAGTCAGAAGCTCATGCTTATCCGGTACTTGTCCATCGTATTTATCCAGCAAGATGTGACACAGCTTCTGAATATGGCTTGCCTTGTTGCGATATAAGCCGATGCGGCGAATGTCCTGCTCCAACTCTTCCAACGGAACAGCAATATAATCCTGCGGTGCTTTGTATTTCTTGAACAAATCTACCGTAACCTTATTTACCGTTTCATCTGTACATTGAGCTGACAAAAGAACGGCTATCGTCAATTCAAATGGATTGGAATGATTCAGTTCGCAATGGGCATCCGGAAATAATTCTCCGATCGTATCTAATATACGTCGTACACGCACAGTGACAGCCACGTCATAGCCCCCTTAAAAAAGCTCTTGTGTCATTATAACACGTTCAACAAACTTCGCCACCGCCAGGAATAGGAAAGCCGCTACCCATTTTTACAGATAGCGGCTCGCATTAGAAACTATTTACTTCTTCTCGATCTCAATGATCTGATCATTCAAGAAGTATAGTACAAGCTTGTCATCGTTTCTCAACGAATCAACCGAGATCGTTTGTCCAGCAGCATCATGAATGATTACATTCGGATGGAGTTGGAAATAGTTTTTGCTTGTATCGTTAGCTTTACGAGTGACATACAATTCCTTCGTCTTGGAATCGTACTTCCAGAATGTTCTTTCTGAACCTGGAATCACTTTCAGTACAGGTTTATTTAATGCATCCTTGCGACCCTCAACACGATCGCCAACTTTCAATGTATCAATACTAGAAGTTGATCCTGTATCCGTTAAGACGGTTAAGCCATCAGCTGAATTAAAGGTAAAGATCTGGCCATTATAGTCTTTCACCACAACCTTACCCGCAGCAGGTTCAACGGACTGAACACGCCCCATCGATACATTTACCTTACGAAGCTCAACCAGGCTAGTCCCATCAAATACAGCATTTAGCACATCGCCCTTGTTGATATTGGACACTGTAATTCGATTATTGTTCGCATCATACAGCGCGACATTGCTAAGGCTGTATTCCTCTAATTTATTGTCCGGATTCAGGAGCTTAACTCGATTCGTTGCTGTACTTACTTCTTCAACATCGAATTGAACATGGCTGCGAACCGACAAGGACACGATCGAGCTCTGATTGTTGGACAACATGGCTGTGACTTGGTCACCGCGCTTCAGATCCGCTACAGTGGCGCTCTTATTGCCGTAGACGAGTACAGGCAGAACTGGACCATCAAACGGCATAATGATGATGTCTTTATTCGCTAGCTCCATCGTCACTTGACGAGAAGACAGGTTAGACGCCATATATTTTCCTTCATATTTGTATACAAATTGAACGAGCAGCGTTTTATCGCCAATGTACTGTATATTTACTTTGCGATTACCAAGAAGCATGCCGAGGACTGCGTCTTGAGATACCTTATTGCCGTTCAGCTCATACTGAGTCGTGTTGTCAAGGTTAAGAAGCTTAACATTCTTATTCGCATCCTCGACTACCAGATACTGCCCTTTGGCATCGTAGCTCTTGATCGTCGCACCGTACATCGTCTTAACATTGCGGTTCAGAACTTGAATATGTGTAACTTTACCTTCGCTGTTCATGGTCATTTTCACACGGTCGCCATAATCAGCGCCGAAGATCAAGTTATCAATACTCGCGTTTGTCATGCCCTCGATTTGGATATCGACTAATGTCGAGAGCAGCTTGGTATCGAAGTCCCCATTATCTTTGACAACGGTAATCATCGTCTTCGAGTTATCAAGTGCTACCAGCTTGCCTTCGACACTTGCTTCAGGCGATCTGGAGAGCACGATGGACGTGATCACATTATTTTCAACAGTAAACGTGATGGAGTCACTAGGCTTTAGATCTTGCAGGCTTAATAAAGTATTATTATGACGGATAACGGCTTTCTCGCTAACTGTATAGGTCTCGTTGACACCTTTATCGTTCAATACAGTTAGAGTGCGTGACGCTTGATCAAGCGAGGCTATCTTGCCTGAACCGCTCTTGTTAACTTGGTTCGTCTTCACCTGAATCTCAATCACTTTACGATCTTTGGAGAATGTTTCACGCGTAATCTCCAGCTCCGTGTTTTCTATTAGATCAGTCGGCTTGATTGTATTGCCGCTTGCATCTTTAAACACCGTGTTATTCTCATACTTAATTTCTTGCAAGCCCTCTTGTCCGCTCTGCTTCACCCACAGCGAATTGGACTCGGAATATTTAAGAGTAGCTAGACTTGTTTCAATCATCTTCTGTTGGTCAACCAACTCAACATAAACTGCGTTATTAGCTTGTCCGATGTATCGGATCTTCGTATACAATGGTATGTCTTGAGGGGTAATGGCCTTGTCACTGCCCAGCTCATACCACATCGTCTTATTGTCATAGCGAACGTTGACCCATTTATTATCATCCGTATACAGTTTGATCTGATCATCCGTTATCCCCGTAACGATTCCATAGCTATCATTGGCATAATCCACATTGGATACCTTTTCATCAGCGCGGCTGAAGAAGGTTGCCGCTTGCTCTCTCGTAACGGTACCTTTAGGAACAAAACGGTTCTTATCCATCCCGGTCGTCAGATTCAGATCAACCGCTACATTGACATATCCAAGCGCATCAGGTGATATCTCGCTGTTATCTGCGAAGGAAGTTGGAGTTTGCATCGCTGCTTCCGCATCGTTCTCCTTGCCTGCAGCGCGAACGAGAATCTTCGAGACCCATTCACGAGTCGCCTTTCTCTCACCCCAAGCTGCTTTATCATTCGTTGGAGCGCTCTCTTCCTCTAGATCGATAATACCTTCCTTTAGCGCCAACACAACATAGTCTTTAAAATAATTGCTGACCTTGATCTCTTCAGGCAGTTTAACTGCTGTATCCTTCTGCACCTTATCTTTCAAGCCCATGTAACGAATAGCAACAGCAATTACTTCCTGTTGCGTAATCGGATCAGTTGGACGGAACTTGCCTTGGTTGCCTTCCAAAATACCCAATGCCGCTAATTTATGTATATGTTTTTCTGACCAGTGACCAAGCTTAACATCGCTGAATACTGGACTATAACCTGAAGCGTTCGATGCTGATGTATTCACAGGAGCAGGGTTCTGAGCTGCCATTGCCGCTGGAGCTGCCGATAGAGTCATCGACACTGCTAACATAGTAGTTATCACTTTATGTAGTCGTTTTTTGCTATTAAACTGCATGACGCATCTCCTTCATCTAATAATATGGTTTCAAGATCATTATTTCGACAGAAACAGGGGCATTTCCTGCCCCTGTTTACAAATCTAACCTGTATATGAATATGAAACTACGAATCGCACCATATTACCTTTCAATCGTTTAAGGTCGTGCGATCGGATGATCGAGCGATACATGCCCCATCAAGCTCTCTGTTTCTTTGCCATCAATGAGAATATTGATCGCCTTCACCTCTGGGAATTGAAACAGCGTCTTCGTCAAAGCATCAATTGCAAATGCTTCGCCGCCAGCACCATAATGAGCATCGTCCGGAATATGAATATCCAGCGTCAATACGCCTTTATCATCGAGCTTATGAGATTTGAACTCTATCTTCTCCCACAGGGCGATGTGCTTCGAGTTGTCTGCAGTTTGCAGCGAGCTCAAAGCTACGGCAATCTTCTCCGTGTCATTCGAGTATTCGATGTTTTTCGAATACGATGTCACTTCCATCAGTTCATCATCTGAAACATAAACCGAAATCGTTTGCTGCTTCTTTTCAGGCTTTTCCGTTTCATTCGATGGCGGTGTCGGTTTCGTATCCGCCGGTTTATCGACTTCCGTAGGTTGTTGTTCAGGTTTATTCGTCTCTACCTTAGGCGGCTCAACATTGTCTATACTACCACCGTTATTAGCCGTCTCTTTGCTTCCACACGCTGTCAACATCGCAACTGCTAGAATAATAGTCATAATACCAACCCAACGACGTTTGTTCATATCAGCACCCCCTTCTTAGAATATACGCCACAAGCACGCTTCTGTCTACGAACAGTGCTCCTAGTTCACTCCTAGGTACGCTTTAATTCCGTTAACAATTTCCTTCGCAACTCGCCACTGGAAATCTTCATTGAAGATTTTGGCTTCCTCATCTGGATTAGTCAAGAATCCAACCTCCAACAAGATTGCCGGCATCTTCGTATTGCGTGTTACGTGATGATCCGCTTGCCTTACACCACGGTCTTTAAGTTGAGTACCTTTCATTAGATACTTATGCATCGTTTCAGCAAAGGCTTTGCTGTCAGCACGATTATAATAAGTCTCTGTACCGCCTACACTCGGCTTATTGTCGATACTGTTATGATGAATGGAAACGAATAAATCCGCATTAAGATTGTTAGCAATTTTTACTCGCTCAGACAGTTCAAGAAACTCATCCGTGCTTCTAGTTAATACGATATTCAACTTCGGTTCGTTCTTAGCAAGCTCTGCAACTTTTAAGGCGATACTTAAATTAGCTGTTTTCTCATATCTTTTCCGCACACTGACGGCGCCAGAATCATGATCGCCATGTCCAGCGTCGATCACTACCGTATACTTACCTGCTGGCTTGACTGGCTTAGTAGGCTCAGGAGGCTTAGTCGGTTCCGTAGGCGCAGGATTCAATGTTAAAGAAATAAGTCCACTAGTGGTTGAGATGTTCTCGTATGTTAATGGATAATTGGCGTCGATTACAAACCGTACTGTGTTCGGTGAATCGCTGAACAACGCGTAACGTATACGCTGAACGTCCGGATAATCGGTAATCTTCATTACTCCTTGTCCACTATCGTCAAACGAGAACTTAGACTTGAACTCATCGGAAAACACCGTGTTCGGCAGATCAATGACGATTCGATCTGGATCGGACATCTTCATTATATGAGGTTTAACCGACTTGTTTGTTGCAATATGTAAGGTGTTATCAAAAAAATCAAAATCCGTTACTTTCGCATCATTGGTTGCACCTCCCCCACCTGAAGGTGGCGTTACCTCGGACGAACCGTCATCTGATGTGAATATGTACACAGATTTGGACTCATTATCCCAGTCTACTACTAGTCCCATCGATTCACCAACGAATCGCAGCGGTACAAGTGTAGTACCGTTAATCACAGTCGCAGCAACCGGCAAATTCATTTGTTTGCCATTCACTAGCGCTGTCTTCTCACCTATTACTAGCTTGATACTGGTGGTTCCGTTATTTATGGTTACTGTTCGCGTCTTCTGCTCCCAACCTACCTTATAACCTAACTCTTCTGATACGACGCGAATCGGAATCATGACAGAATTATTAATCATCTCAATCGGTTGCGGAAGCATAATCGAGCTTCCATTCAGGTACAGGGTCGGCTGCGGAGCAGCTTGTCCTGTCTGAGGCAATACAAAACAGAATAACATCACAAACAACATCCACACACTACTTTTTAATTTTCGCTGCATCTTCACCTCTACATCCTTTCGTGTTGTTCTAACACTCTGACGGTTGTTTAAGGATTCAAAGTGTCAGACGTACCTATAGACGTTGAAAATTGACAAAAGTTGCGATAATCCAACATTTTCGGCGCAGGTATATTTTACAATTGATGTTAAATGTCAGTATAGATGTCCAATTTAGAGTTACAGCACAAAAAAGCATTCCTTGCACCAGTGACGTTCACAGATACAAAGAATGCTAATAGGATAGCTGCACAATCGTTATCTATAAGCAATTGCCTTATGACTGAATCGGATATGCCAATCGATCTGTATGCTTCGTTTCATAAGCGGAGATTGCATCATCATGCTTCAGCGTCAAGCCTATATCGTCCAGACCTTGAAGCAAGAATTGACGGCGATGCTCATCCAGTTCAAAGGAGTAGGATAAGCCTGCATGATCTTTAATCGTCTTCGCTTCCAAATCGATATTCAATTCATAGCCTTCTGTGTTGGCCGTACGCTGGAACAGCTCTTCAACCTGCTCCTCGGAAAGCTTGATTGGCAAAATACCGTTCTTGAAGCAGTTGTTGTAGAAGATATCTGCGAATGACGGCGCAATGACGCAGCGGAAGCCATAGTCGAGAATCGCCCACGGTGCGTGCTCTCGAGAAGAGCCGCAGCCGAAATTAGCACGTGATATCAATACACTTGCACCTTGATAGCGAGGCTTGTTCAGGTCAAACGACGGAATCACGTTGCCCTGCTCGTCGAATCTCCATTCAAAGAATAGGAATTGACCGAAGCCGCTTCGTTCAATGCGTTTCAGAAATTGTTTAGGGATGATGGCATCCGTATCGACATTGACACGGTCAACAGGCGCTACCAATCCAGTTAATGTTGTAAATGGTTGCATCGGATCGTCCTCCTCCTAATTCATGACTTCCGTCTTGATATCCCAGCTACGCACATCGACAAAATGACCTTTAATCGCAGCTGCTGCTGCCATTGCAGGCGATACCAGATGCGTTCGACCGCCGCGTCCTTGACGGCCCTCGAAGTTACGGTTGGATGTTGAAGCACAACGCTGTCCAGGCTGCAGAACGTCAGGGTTCATCGCCAGACACATGCTGCATCCCGCTTCACGCCATTCGAATCCGGCTTCTGTAAAGACTGTATCCAAGCCCTCTGCCTCAGCTTGCAGCTTCACGCGGCCGGAACCAGGCACTACGATTGCTGTTACGTTGCTGCTCACCTTATAACCACGGGCAACTTCAGCTGCAGCGCGCAGGTCCTCGATGCGGCCGTTCGTACAAGAACCGATAAATACGTAGTCAATCGCGATCTCTGTCATCGGCGTGCCAGGTGTCAGCGCCATATATTCAAGCGCCTTTTCGGCAGCTTTACGTTCATTTTCCGTCTTCATATCAGGAGGGTTAGGCACTTGACCCGTTATATCTGTACCCATCCCTGGGCTCGTTCCCCATGTGACTTGTGGAATGAGTGCTTCAACGTCGAACTCGACTACAACATCATATTCCGCACCCTCATCAGTAACAAGCTGCTTCCAACGCTCAATCGCTTGATCGAATTCCGCGCCTTGCGGTACATATTGGCGTCCACGCAGATATTCAAATGTAGTCTCGTCCGGTGCGATAATGCCCGCGCGTGCGCCGCCCTCAATCGACATGTTGCATACCGTCATACGCTCTTCCATCGTCAGCTCACGAATCGCTTCGCCTGTGTACTCGATAACATAGCCCGTCGCAAAGTCAGTGCCATACTTGGCAATGACGCCAAGAATCATATCTTTGGCAGTGACGCCTGGCTTGCGCTTGCCGACAAAGCGAACTTCCATCGTCTTGGACTTCGCTTGCTGCAAGCATTGAGTAGCCATTACATGCTCAACCTCACTCGTACCGATACCAAATGCCAATGCGCCAAATGCACCATGCGTAGAAGTATGGCTATCGCCACAAACGATTGTTTTACCAGGATGAGTCAAGCCGATCTCTGGACCCATAACATGCACAACGCCTTGGTCGATATTGTGAAGGTCGAACAGTTTAACATCAAAGTCTCTGCAGTTGGCAGACAGCGTGTCGATCTGCTGCTTCGAGATCGGATCTGAGATGTTGAAGCGATCTTTCGTCGGTACGTTATGATCCATCGTCGCGTAAGTCAGATCAGGACGGCGTACCTTACGTCCGCTCAAGCGCAGTCCTTCAAATGCTTGCGGGGAAGTCACTTCATGAACCAGATGCAGGTCGATATACAAGATGCTCGGCTTGCCTTCTTCCTGAACGATCACGTGCTCATTCCATATTTTCTCGTACAACGTTTTCTTTGACATATACACTCACCTCTCGCGCCTAATCGCAACAATTCTATTGAACTCAATATAACATTTGCTTCTTCATTGTTCCAAGATATAATATCTATAAGATTGATAGGATGAAACTATAACATTGCGAAAGGTGGTTGCTTCTTCAATGGAAATACGACAGCTGCAATACGCGTTACAGATCGCAGAGGAACGGAACTTCTCTCGTGCGGCTGAGAAGCTGCATATCGCGCAGCCATCGCTCAGTCAACAATTGTCCAAGCTGGAGAAAGAGATCGGTGTTCTGTTGTTTCAACGAACGACCAATTCTGTGGATATGACTTATGCAGGCGAAGTATTCGTAGATCGCGCGCAAAAAATATTGGATTCTCTCGAGCAGCTCAAAAAGGAAATGGCGGATATCTCCCAAACGAAGGCCGGCAAGGTCACGATCGGCACAATGCCCATAACTGGATCGCACCTGCTTCCTCATGTGCTGCCATTATTCCATAAGCACTACCCTGACATCGAGCTTGTCATGTCGGAGGAGCCTTCCACCTCCACGTTAGTAAAGATGACTGCGCAAGGAAAGAACGATCTGTGCCTGTTGTCATTGCCGATACAAGATCCTGCGCTCGACTATGAGCCCATCCTCGAAGAATCGATTATGCTGGCGGTTGCTCAAGATCACCCTCTGAATGCTGCAGATCAGAACAGGAGGGAGCCAGTCCGTCTGGAGCAGATGAAGGACGAGCCCTTTATCTTCTTGAAGCGCGGACAAGGCTTCCGCCAGATCACGATGGACTTGTGCAGCCAAGCGGGCTTTGAGCCGCGTATCGTATTCGAGAGCTCGAACATGGAGACGGTGCAGTCGCTCGTCGCTGCTGGAATGGGCGTGGCGCTTGTCCCTAGATTGATCGCTACGGCGCCGCGCAGTGAATTCGTGCCGGCGTACCTGCCCATCGAAGGCGACCCTTCGCGCACGCTGGTATTGGCCTATCGAAGCGGCCGCTACATGTCCAAGGCTGCGGAAGCTTTTATGCGCACATTAAAAGAGACGGTTGCGACTCAATTCGGCAACCGTCTTCAATCCCCTCTACGGGAGAAATAGCTTATGGAGTTATCGGCATGTGCGCGGCTGTCGGCTCTTGCTTCCACAGCAATCCGGCGGCCGCTCGCAGGTTAGCTTCTGTGAGGCCGTAAGCGGCGATGCTGAACGGCATCCCGCTCAATGCGTTGACATCGTAAGGCGAACTTGTCGCGATCAGTCCATAACGGACCTTTGTCTTGCTCAGTTGATCCAGTGCAGACTGTAATAGCTTGCGCTGCTTGGACTGAAGCTGAGCATCGCGGGAAATGACCAGCACCACGTCAGTCCCAGACTTCTGATCCAGCTGCTTGATGATCGCGCTGATATCGCTCTCCGTCTTAACTACTTTAGTTAGTGTGTCCAGCGTTCGAGATGAGCTGGATGCTTGTTCAGACATCGAATCCATGATTGCGGCGCTAAATTCCTTTAACGCATAGGAATCCGTCCCTACCAGCACGACTCGCTTCACTTGTTCCGTTAAGAATGGCAGCTGATCAGACTCCGCAACGTAGGTGACCGCTTGATCCGCTACACGGCGGGCAAAAGCAGCATCGTCATTGCTCTTCTGCCACTGCTCCGCTTCTGCCAGCCTCTTCTCATAGGGCTGAACATCAACCGGATTTCCCTCTTCATCCAGTAAGCCATATGCGGCTTTCATCCGCAGTATCCGAAGCGCGCTTTCGTTTATTCGCTCCTCCGAGATGACGCCCGCCTGTACTTCCTTCAGCAGCCGCTCTTGGACCCGAGCCGGATTCGGCGGCATCAGAATGACATCGACCCCTGCCTGAACCGCTCGTACCGCTGCTTCTTCCGAGCCGAAGTGCTCCGCAATCGCCCCCATGTTCATCGCGTCCGTCATGACGACGCCGTCGAATTTCAGTTGATCCCGCAGCACCCCGGTTACGATCGTCTTCGATAATGTAGCGGGCAAGTAGATGGACTTGCCATCCTGCTTCGACTTCACTTGGGTGCTGTCGAGTGACGGGACGGTTACATGCCCCGTCATCACGATATCAACACCCGAAGTGATCGCTTCACGGAACGGAACCCAATCGGTCCGTTCCATCTCGTTCGGGGTGTGGTTAAGTACAGGCAGTCCCAGATGGGAATCGACTGCCGTATCGCCATGCCCCGGAAAGTGCTTGACAGCCGCAGGCATGCCAATTTCATGCATGCCTGCGATGTACGCCTTCACGAATTCGCCCACACGCTCAGGCGAAGCCCCGAAGGAACGGATACCGATCACCGGATTATCCGGATTCACGTTCACATCCGCCACCGGGGCGAAGTTCATGTTGAGGCCGAGATGCTGCAGCATCTCGCCAGTTCGACGCGCGGTTTCCGTCGTCAGCTCTGGATCGCCCGTGGCGGCGAGCGCCATATTCCCGTTCATTGCGGATGCATATTGAACTCGCGTCACCAAGCCGCCCTCCTGGTCCGTGCCGATCCACACGGGCACGCTCACATTTAGATGCTGAAGCAATGATGTCGTGCGCACCGTCTGATCAAGCTTTTGGAACTGCTCGCGAAATAGTATGACACCTCCAGGTTGAATCCGCTCCAGTGCGACCGGCAGCTCTACTTGTGGCTGCTCTTGGCTGACAGCAGATATATCCACGTACAGCATCTGTCCAATCTTCTGTTTGAGATCCAGCTTATTCAGCGCCAGCTTAGCAGCCCGTTCATACTTCTCTCGCTCCGGCTCATCTTCCTTCTGCTGTTCATTCGAGTCTGATGAGTCCACCGCATCCGGAGAAGATTGTTCTGTTGACTTATCTCCTGCTTGAATAGGTTGTTTATCGTCCGTACTAGCTCCAGCAGTCTGGACTGAAGTCGGGATGCCTAGCGCCTGTTTCAGCTTTTCAGCGCCATTTCCCCATAATCCATAGCTTGTAACTGCTAATATAACCAAACAACTTATGCTTATTATGCTTACCCAGACAATAGCTCGATTGGATCTCTTCTTTCTTCTGTAATCTGAAGAACGAGTCATTCATTCTCCTCCCTTGGTCGCTCAGAGCGCGCTACAAATCTATAAACATTCGCTTTACGGTCTTGAAATATGGGAATTCTGGCTCTGACTTCCGGAATTAGAGTCATATCCAACCTACCGCAGATCAATGACTCTCCTAGCTCTGTTTCTGCAATAACTTCTCCCCAAGGGTCTATAATTGCAGAATGGCCGCAAAACGTGGTAACTGCACCTGCAGCATCAATGCTTGTACCCATACGATTGCATGCAACGACGGCTATCTGATTCTCGATTGCGCGAGCTCTCAGCAAGGTCTGCCAATGAGCAAGCCGCTGTATCGGCCACTGTGCGGGTACAAACAAAACTTCAACCCCTTCCAGTGCATACGTCCGCACCCATTCAGGAAATCGAAGATCGTAGCAGATGATGACACCGCAGCGTATTCCATCCAAATCAAATATCCCCGCCTCATTGCCCGCAGTCAGATACAGATGCTCGTTCATTAACTGGAACAAATGAGCCTTCTTATAGGCCAGAACTATTTCTCCTTGATTATTGACGACGTAACAGACGTTATAGAGACGGCCGTCTTCTCTGATCGCGACAGAGCCGCCAACTATATGTACATGATGCAATGCAGCCAGTTCCTTCAACAGCTGCTGAGTCGTCTCCCCGTCTGGCTCCGCTAGTTCATGAATTCGATCCCACGCGTATCCCGTATTCCACATCTCTGGAAGCAGAATGACATCCGGTTTTGGAACCGTCATTGCTGCCTCTTCTATCCTCTGAATGACCTCTTCACGGTTGCGTTCTGGTTCACCGATTCGCACATTCATTTGTACGACACTCACGTTCCAGTCTGGTTGTCTGTTCATCCCTATCAACCCCTTCAACCTTCATCGGCAACTGTCATAGGTCGTGCTCCGTCAATTTCCTCGAATCATCTATTTCATCATATCGTTTCATGGATTTCAGTCAAGCTGGGTACAGTAAGAAAGTATTCCCGCGAACGGGAAATCTTAAGTCGTAATGCTGCAATAGTTGTTGATATGAAAGGAGAATACTCGTATGCTGCGAAAAATGACCGTTTGGTTCGTATTCGTGATGATGTTCAGCATGTGCGCCTTTGGACTGCAGACGAATCAACACGCATTCGCCATCGATAATCCAGAATCAGAAAATTTAATTGTACCTCCTGTACAACTGTTCGATATGCAGCAGGAGCGGATCATTAAAACATTTAAGAACGATGACTATTTTCAAAAAGCTGCTAAAGAGTGGTTGAATGGCATATCAGGTATGTCGCCTCAGCTTACCATCGGTAGTAATATGGGTTATATCGTTCGAGTACCTCTTATGGAGCCGTACACGGTCAACCTGAACAAGCATTCATTTGAAACACGAGATGTATTCTTGGTATATGTTCCGAACAAGGCTCCGCTGCTGCTCTTATTCTCAGTGGAACGAAAGACGTATCTTCTCGAGACTAAAGCGAATGTAGGATCGTTTATGCAACGTCTGCTCGAGCCAACAGGCCCAGGCGCCAATCGCGAATAAGCAGTCATGTACTATGCACATCAACCTTTACAGCAATAGAATCACATGGTAAAATTGACGATAACTTTTAACGTGAATGCGTGAGATGATACAACTACATGTGATGATGGGGCCAGTACGCCACAATCGTGTTGCACAGAGAGCAGATGCCATAGGCTGCAAGCATTTGCCGAACATGAAGGCAGAAACCTACCCCGGAGCTTTCGTCCGGCTTGATTATTTAGTACGGCGAACGGATTGCCTCGTTATCGGCTTTAAGCAGGAACAGGAGCTGTGTCAATGACGGCGGCTCATGTTCAATGAAGGTGGTACCGCGGAAGCTAAGACTTTCGTCCTTTATGGATGAAAGTCTTTTTTTATTGTCCGTGTATAGGCCTTAGAGCTTCTCATGCAGCGCATAGCAAAGTAAAGGTGATGAATAAACCATGAATGAACGTATCGTCGTCAAGATTGGCAGCAGTTCCCTAACATCGGAACAAGGCGGATTAAGCAAGGAACGAATTGCATTTTATGCGGCGGAATTGCAGACGCTCTCAGCTTACGGCATGCAGATCGTACTTGTGACGTCCGGCGCGGTGGCGGCAGGATTCCGCCATATCGGCTATGAGTCACGACCTAAGCTTCTGCACGAGAAGCAGGCTGCGGCCGCTGTCGGTCAAGCACTGCTGATGCAGGCGTATCAAGAACATCTTCAACCGTACGGACTAGCCGCAGCGCAAATATTGCTGACACGACAGGACTTCGCTAATCGCAAGCGCGGGCACAATGCCCATATGACGATTGAAGAATTGCTGAAGCAAGGTGTAATTCCGATCGTTAACGAAAATGATACTGTATCCATTGACGAGCTCAAATTCGGCGATAACGATACGCTGTCTGCCCTAGTAGCGAATCTCGTGCACGCCACCCGGCTCGTTATTATTACGGATACCGACGGACTATACACGTCAGATCCACGCAAGGATCCTAAAGCAACCCGCTTTGATCATATTAATCATATTACGGATGAGATCTATGCGTATGCTGGCGGAGCAGGCTCGGCTGTAGGCACAGGCGGAATGCGTTCCAAGCTCGATGCTGCGCGAATTGCTATGCGCGGCGGCGTGCGCGCCTTCGTCGGCTGTGTGAATGAACCTGGTGATCTGCTCAACGCGGTGCAGGGAGCCGGCAAAGGAACGTATTTCGATACTCAGCTTCATTCGCTTCCTGTGAAGAAGCAGTGGCTAGGCTTCCACTCCACCCCGCTCGGGTGCATCGTCGTCGACCAAGGCGCCGAGCATGCATTGCTTGTGAATGGATCCAGTTTGCTGCCAGCAGGCGTAACCAAGGTACAAGGTCAATTTCATGCTGGTGATGTAGTTGAAGTAATCGGGCTGGACGGTAAATTAATCGGCCGCGGAATTGTTAACTACGATAATGAACAGCTGCAGTCGATCGCGGGCTGCTCGACGATGGAAGTGCTGAAGCAATTCGATGTCAGCCGAATAGAAGTTATTCATCGCGATGAGTGGGTTACTTTGCGGTAAACACGCTGCGTGATCCACATTATACTTAACTATATTAATAAATTGAAATTGTTATATTAAACGCACTAAGGAGGAAGCAAATGATGAGTGAGGTACGTGAAAAAGCGCAGTTGGCGAAGCATGCTGCGATCGCGATGAACCGTATGTCTACTGAGGCGAAAAATGAAGCGTTGATGATGATGGCAGACGCTCTTGAGAAGGAGGATGCCTTTATCATTGAAGCTAATCGTAAGGACATCGTGCATGGCCGCGATAATGGCACATCTGAATCGCTGCTCGATCGCTTAATGCTGAACAGCGACCGGATCAAGGGCAATGCTGAGGGACTAAGACAGATCGTCTCGCTGCCAGATCCAATTGGCGATACGCTCGCTTCCTTCGAGCGCCCTAACGGATTGCTTATGGAACAGATACGTGTTCCGCTTGGCGTGATCGGCATGATCTACGAAGCGCGTCCAAACGTTACCGTTGACGCTGCCGGGCTATGCTTGAAGACGGGCAACACCGTCGTTCTGCGCGGCGGTTCAGCTGCGCTTCATACGAACAAAGCGATCGTACAGGTGCTGCATGATGCCCTAAGCAAGTCGCAGCTTCCAACAGATGCGCTACAGCTTGTCGAAGATCCAAGCCGCGCTTCTGTTGATGAAATGCTTAAGCTTAATGGATTACTCGACGTCGTCATTCCGCGCGGCGGCGCATCTCTTATTCAGAATGTCGTACAGAATGCGACTGTGCCTGTCATTGAAACGGGCGCGGGCATCTGCCACACCTTCATCGATGCCTCTGCTCGCCCAGAGATGGCGGCAGAGATCGCTTGGAACGCTAAAGTGCAGCGCCCTTCCGTATGCAATGCGATGGAAACACTGCTCGTTCATGAAGCTTATCCTGCTGATGAGTTCGTGAAGCTGCTGGATCGTTTCCACGAGCGTCAGGTGGAACTGCACGGCTGCGAGCGCGCCGTAAAGCTCGCGCCATATGTACTCCCTGCATCCGAGCAGGATTATGCTACCGAGTATAATGACTACGTATTGAATGTTAAGGTCGTGAACAGTCTGGATGACGCACTGGCTCACATCATACGTTACGGAACGAAGCATTCCGAATGCATCGTGACAGAAGATGAACACAACGCAACTCAGTTCATGTGCGATGTAGATGCCGCTGCTGTTTATCATAACGCTTCTACCCGCTTCACGGATGGATTCGAATTCGGATTTGGCGCCGAGATCGGCATCAGCACACAGAAGCTGCACGCGCGCGGTCCGATGGGGCTGCCTGCTCTTACTTCGAGCAAATACCGAATTTACGGTACAGGTCAGGTTCGCGGCTAAATAGAAGAAAGACTGGATCGGGAGGAACTCATGATGAAATCTGCTGTTGATCAGGACCAACTAAACGACATAACTAGCTTGAACTATTGCTTTTACGGAGCAGGCTCATTAGCAGAAGCATTCGTCAGAGGTATGCTTGCAAATGAAGTAACGACTCCAGCGTGCATTCACATGCTTAATCGAAGCAATAAAGAGCGGCTTGTTTATTTGAATGAACAATACGGTGTAAAGACAAGCAATGAGTATGAGACGAAGGCAAGATGGCTGCACGAGGCGGATGTAATTGTGCTTCTGATGAAGCCGAAGGATGCCTTCGCTGCTTGCAAAGAGCTGCGTCCGCTCCTTCGACCTGAGACATTGGTTGTCTCGGCTGTCGCTGGACTATCGATTGCAGCGATACAGCACATACTGGGTCAAGTCTCTGTCGTTCGCACGATGCCAAACACGTCATGCACGATCGGCCTTGGCGCTACTGGAGTCTGCTTCTCGAACGAAGTTACCGAGCAGCAGCAGCATACCGCGCGTCGTATGCTTACTGCGACCGGAATAGTTGCTGAAGTTGAAGAACAGCTGATGGACACGATTACAGGCGTGTCCGGCAGCGGTCCCGCGTACATTTATTATTTTATGGAAGCCATGATTGAAGCAGGTGTCGCGCAAGGTCTCGAGCCTGAACAGGCACATGCGCTCGTCGTGCAAACTGTGCTTGGCGCTGCCGAGATGGTTCGCCGTACCGGCGAAGCACCAGCTGAGCTTAGACGCAAAGTAACATCTCCAGGAGGTACGACTCAAGCCGCGCTTGAGGTGCTGAATCGGAATCAGCTTAGCGAGACGATTCACACGGCTATCGCGAGCGCGACAGTTCGTGCGACGGAGATGGGTGCTGAGATTGTGAAGCAAATGTCTTGATACGATTGCAATAATTACTGAGGACAGTACAAGTTTGTACGGCTGAGACGTCACTTTTCTGCATCTCATCTCTCAAATGAGGCAATTTTGAGCCTGAGATGCTGTTTTTTGACGTCTCAGCCTCTTTTTTTGACTCGATGAAGCTATTTTGATGGCTGAGACGTCACTTTTCTGCATCTCAGCTCTCGAATGAGGTAATTTTGAGCCTGAGATGCTGTTTTTTGACGTCTCAGGCTCTTTTTCGACTCGACGAAGCTATTTTGACAGCTGAGACGTCTTTTTTCTGCATCTCGGCTCTCGAATGAGGTGATTTTGAGCCTGAGATGTAATTTTATTACGTCTCAGGCACCTTCACACATTATAAATACAAAAATACGCCCCTCTCGCCGCTTTAGGAAGGAATCTTCCTTAACAAGTTGAGGGGCGTTTCATTATTGTATAGCTTTTATGACACGGCATGGATTGCCTGCGGCAAAGACACGCGGCGGGATATCCTTCGTAATGACGCTGCCAGCGCCGATCGTCGTACCTTCACCAATCGTTACTCCCGGGTTCACGATGACGCCACCTCCGAGCCAGACATTATCGCCGATCGTAATCGGCTTGGATTGCTCGATTCCAGTGTTGCGCTCCTCGGGAATAATGGGATGTGTCGCCGTAAAGAGCTGGACATTGGGGCCAAAGAACACATTGTTACCGATCTTGACTGAGCATCCGTCGAGAATGACACAATTAAAGTTAGCGTAAAAATGATCCCCAACTTCAATGTTATAACCATAATCGCATCGGAACGGCGGCTCAATCTCAATATGCGGCCCACAAGCGCCTAAGATCCGCTTCAGTGCAGCTAATCGCCCAACTGTATCCTCAGGATCTGAATTGTTATACTCGACTTGCAGCTTGCGGGCATTGCGCCGATCTTGAATGAGTTCCGCAGAATACCCGTTATACAGCTCCCCGGCGATCATCTTCTCCTTCTCCGTCTTCATTTTCATCGCAGCTCCCTCCGCATCTATGTTGTTAGCACCTCGGGATTATTTGCCCCCGCGGAATTTCTGGCTGTGTACGCGTGCTTCTTCCACCGTCTTGATATTGCTTCGGCTCCACTCGAGAAGGATGCGGTCGATGTATTTAAAATGTATCTTGCCTGCAAATACGGCTTCCTTCAGTGCCAGCAAAATGAATTCACGCGGATATCGGTCTTCATCGATCCAGCCCGCTATCGTTTCATACTCAAATGGAGACAGCGGCCGTCCGAATTCCTTCTCGAATATTTCAAACAGGCTCATCTCAGTCTTATCGGAAGAAGGAGCTGTAGCGCGCTTGCGCTTTCGTTCTTCCCTCATGTCTTCCATCAGCAGCTTGCCCAGCTTATCCCACAGACCGTTCCAATTATAATGTTCATAATGAATATTGGTCGCGGGGTCAACATCTTCATCAATCGCTAAGAAGCCTTCCTTCATCAGACGCTGCAGCGACTCAACAACCGTTGAACCTCCTGCACTCATACGCTGATCCATCTCATCAATTGTGGGAAAGTCATTCATTTCATTCTGTCTAAAGCCCGTCATATGAATCACGAGCATCGCTTCCGTATCTGACAGATGTAAACGTTTATAATGCTGTAACAACAAGTAAGGAAGCGATACTTGACCCGACTGCAACGTATGCGCGATTCCTAATGCATAAGCTCGATATGCTTCACCGCTCATGTTTCGCTTGCCTCCTCCTTTGTAAACAATGAATTAGTATTCGCGTGAATCAAACCATATTTTCATACATGTCTATGTATAGACAACATCCCGCACCACTCATCGTGATACGGGATGTGAATGTATACATGAATTAAGGATACAGACGGTACAACATACGCGGGAACGGAATCGTTTCACGTACATGGTCGATACCGCAGATCCAAGCAACTGTACGCTCTAGACCAAGACCGAAGCCGGAATGCGGCACGGTGCCGTATTTGCGCAGATCGAGGTACCATTGATATGCTTCAGCTGCCAAGTTATGCTCTTGGAAACGCTTCTCCATCAGCTCTGGATCATCGATACGCTGTGAACCGCCAATAATTTCGCCGTAGCCTTCAGGCGCAATCATATCAGCACAGAGCACTACATCTGGGTTCGAAGGATCTGGCTTCATATAGAAAGCCTTGATGTTCGTAGGCCAGTGTGTGATGAATACCGGCTTGTCGTAACGCTCAGCAATCGCTGTTTCGTGAGGCGCTCCGAAGTCTTCACCCCATGGAATGTCGAAGCCTTGCTCTTGCAGGAACTTAATCGCATCATTATACGTAATACGCGGGAACTCGCCAACTACGTTCTCAAGCTTGGATGTGTCGCGTTCCAGCGTTTCAAGCTCAAGTCGGCAATTCGTCAGAACCGACTGTACGATGTAAGATACGAATTGCTCTTGTACACGCAGATTCTCTTCGTGATCAACGAACGCCATCTCCGGCTCGATCATCCAGAACTCGATCAGGTGACGACGAGTCTTGGATTTCTCCGCGCGGAAGGTTGGTCCGAAGGAGTACACTTTACCAAGCGCCATTGCTGCCGCTTCCATGTACAATTGACCGCTCTGCGTCAAGAATGCATCTTCTTCAAAGTACTTCGTATGGAACAATTCTGTCGTACCTTCACACGAGGAAGGTGTTAGAATTGGCGGATCCATCAACGTAAAGCCGCGATCATTAAAGAACTGCTGAACCGCGCGAATCACTTCGCCGCGGATCGCCATAATCGCACGCTGCTTAGGAGCGCGCAGCCAGAGATGACGGTTATCCATCAAGAAGTCTACGCCATGCTCTTTAGGTGTGATCGGGTAATCCTGTGTGATCTGAATAACTTCAACGTCCGTAACCGTCAATTCATATCCAGACTTGGATCGTGGCTCTTCCCGAACAATACCCGTAATATATAGGGAGCTTTCTTGTGTAAGGCTCTTTGTTGCTTCCCACGCTTCTTCAGACAGATCTGTGCGAACTGCTACACCCTGAATGAAGCCTGTTCCGTCGCGCAGTTGCAAGAATTGAATCTTACCGCTCTTACGTTTATTGTGAAGCCAGCAACCGATGCGGACTTCTTCGCCCACATGACGGTTTACTTCGCGAATGACACAAGTTGTCGCCATCGTTTCGCCCTCTCCCTTAACAATTATTTAGCTTCTGTTACGAGGCGATACGTGTCGCGCGCAATCATCAGCTCTTCGTTAGTCGGCACTACCAGCACTTCCACCTTCGAATTAGGAGTGGAGATGCGTCGTGGCTCCTTCGAGCGGATCTTGTTCAGTTCCGGATCAATCTCTACACCCAAGAAATTCAATTTCTCGCATGTATGCTGACGGATAACTACAGAGTTCTCACCAACACCTGCAGTGAACACGATAACATCGACACCATCCATAGCCGCAACGTACGATCCGATGTATTTGCGAAGACGATACACGTACATGTCGAATGCCAATGTTGCATTCGGCTCGCCTTCCGCCATACCATCCGTAATTTCGCGCATATCGCTAGATGAGCCCGAAATTGCCAACAAGCCGCTATGCTTGTTCAGCATGGAGTTCACTTCATTGACCGTCAGGTCTTCCTTCATCATGACAAATGGCACGACAGCCGGATCCAGGTCACCGCTGCGTGTACCCATCATAAGTCCTTCGAGCGGAGTCATCCCCATCGAAGTATCGATCGACTTGCCGCCTTCAACAGCAGTCAAGCTTGCGCCGTTACCGATATGGCAAGTGATGATCTTAAGCTCTTCAACCGGGCGTCCGATCGTTTCTGCTGCCATTTTGCTGACATAATCATGCGATGTGCCGTGGAAGCCATAGCGGCGAACCTTGTGCTTCTTATACAGTACCTTAGGAATCGCATACATGAATGCTTTCTCCGGCATCGTTTGATGGAAAGCAGTATCAAATACGACAACCTGTGGAACATTCGGCATATTAGACTCAACTGCGCGAATACCCATCATATGCGCAGGATTGTGAAGCGGAGCCAAGTCGAATAGACCCGTAATTCCAGCCTTTACTTGAGCATCAACGATAACCGATTGTTTGAACAGATCGCCGCCTTGTACAATTCGATGTCCAACCGCATCGATCTCAGAGATGGACTTGATTACGCCAACATTAGCATCAATGAGCTTGTCCAATACTTTACGAACTGCAGTCGTATGTTCAAGAATCTCACTTACTTCTGTTACTTCATCTGTATGGTGCGGCTCATGAACAAGAATCGAAGAGTCCATGCCGATCCGTTCTACACGGCCTGCTGCCAATACACTTTCATCCGTCATATCATACAATTGGTACTTAAGAGAGGAGCTGCCTGCGTTAATTACGAGAACTTTCATATTCTATCCCCATCCTTGTCATACTTGAAAAATCCGTCGCCCGTTTTCACGCCAAGGTGACCAGCGCGCACCATCTTTTTCAACAACACAGACGGACGATATTTTATATCTCCAAATTCACGGAACATACGCTCCATTGCTGCCATAACGGAATCCAGACCAAAACGGTCCGCCATCTCTAAAGGACCATACTGGAAATTATATCCGATCTTCATCGCATTGTCGATGTCTTCTGCTGATGCCACACCTTCTTGAAGCACATGCAGAGCTTCATTGATGAGAATGCAGATGATGCGAGTTGTCACGAAGCCTGGCGATTCATAAACCATAACGCCCTTCTTCTGTACAACCTCTTCGACAAAGCGTTTCGTTTCAAGGAAAGTTTCTTCCGACGTTTTTAACCCGCGGATAATTTCTACAAGATTAATATTAGCTACTGGATAAATAAAGTGCATGCCAATTACTCGGCTAGGATATTTAGTGGAACTTGCAAGTTCAGTTAAAGATAGTGTTGAAGTGTTGCTTGCTAGAATGATGTTGCTTGGACAAACACGGTCCAATTCAGCAAACACTTCTTTTTTAGCTTCCAAATCTTCGGAGATGGTTTCCACAACCATATCGCAAGAACTTAACTCAGCAAAATGCGTCACTTTGTGAATACGAGATAAGATGAGCTTTTTCTCAGCTTGAGTAATTGCCCACTTTTCCAACTGCTTGTCAAGGCTGAGTTCGATCATTGCATAAGCATGATCCAATTTCTCCGGATTTTGTTCCACCAACAGCACGTCCAGGCCTTTCACAGCAAGCATTTCTGCTATGCCTTGACCCATTGTACCGCCGCCGATGACGCCGATCTTCTTGAAAAACATGATTCCTTCCACCTTTCATGTGACTATGCTCTTCTGTTAGTGTACCCGATAATCGTACACGGTTATCAAAAGGATTTTACGCATAGGATCCTTAATTTATCTTAACATGTTTTAGTGGAATGAAAAGAAAAACCAGCGCTATTTCACGCTGGTAAATATTACTGTTCACTTAATAGACATCTAAAATGATCTCCGGTCAGTTCTTCTTCCGAAACGAGTGCCTCAAGCGCTGTCTCAAAGGTAAGTCTATACCCTTCAAGCAGCTCGCGAGTTCGAATATTCAGCTGTTCCAGTATATCATTCATCTCAGCGGATAACTTCTCTCCAGGAATCTGTGATGATTTCACAATTCCAAGCTTCGTCAAACCTGCATTGACCATAGTCTCAGCAATATTCAACGCTTGCTCAAAGTCACCCTGGGACCCCGTACTGCGATGTCCGTAGAACATCTCTTCCGCAGCCGCGCCGCCAAGAGAAATCATAATCTGCTCTTCAAGAAATGGCAGCGTATATAGATAGCGTTCCTGCTGCGGCTGATGACGAACATATCCAAGCGCTTGACCGCGCGGACATAACGAGATGTGCGATACACTGCCGGGACGCACCGCCTCCGCTACGATAGCATGTCCAAGCTCATGAAGGGCTACACGGCGGCGCTCTTCTTCGTTCGTTTCTCGATCAAGCTTCTCGCCCATCATTACCTTATCGATAGCCATTGCGAGATGATGCGCTGTAATCTCATGTTCTTCCGCACGCATCGCATAGATTGCGCCTTCATTCAATACACTTTCCAGCTGTGCACCCGAGAAGCCAAACGTCTCATCGGCTATCTTGGATAAATGAACATCTGCCGCTAATGGTTTATTTTTAGCGTGAATGCTCAGGATATGCTCGCGGCCTTTCCTGTCAGGCAGATCAACCTGCACATGTCGGTCGAACCGTCCTGGTCGCAGCAGTGCCCCGTCTAGCATCTCTTTGCGGTTCGTTGCAGCCATGACGAGAATTCGCGGCTGTTCATTCGCATACAGACCGTCCATCTCTGTCAGAAGCTGATTGAGCGTCTGATCATATTCCTTCTGCTGTCCGCCCTGTCTCTTTCCGCCAATGACATCAATTTCATCTATGAAGATAACCGCGTTCGCCTTCTTCTCCTTGCGCGCCAATTGACGAGCTTCCTTGAACAGATTGCGCATTCTGCCTGCTCCGACACCGACATACATCTCCACGAACTCACTGCCGGTAACGCCCACAAACACCGCGTCAGCGTAATGAGCGGATGCCTTAGCCATCAGTGTCTTGCCTGTTCCTGGTGGCCCTGTCAACAGCACGCCTTTCAATGGGCGAATGCCGAATTTCTTGATCTCATCCGGCTTAATAAGAAAATCAAGCGCTTCGATCAGCTCGTTCTTTGCTTTTTCTTGTCCGCCTATATCTGAAAAACTCAATTTGGGAACCTTCGTTAAGCCATTCTCCCTGCCGACTTGCAGCTCTCTACTTAACCCGCCGGTATTGCCGCGCAGCTTAGCTGCATATGCAAGTATGCCGAGCGCCGCTCCTGCAAAGAGGATCGGCCAAACATTTACACCGATATACGCAAGGAACAGGACAATTGCTGCACCTGCGCCAATGCTAATCTCAGGCCATAGTTTTTTGTTCTTCTGCATTCGGCCACACCCCCATATGTTCACCCTGCAGCGGCAGTACGATCATTTTGGTGCCTTGTGCTTCTTTAAGCGTGATATATACAAAATGTTCATCCATCTCCGTCTTAACGGACATGCCTGGTACAGTCTTCGCTAATTGATCCAGTTCTTCAGGAATATTGCTGAACTCCTGATGCGCCATCGCCTCTGCTACAGGGAACAGAGCTCTTGACCACCATTCTTCCAGCTTGTCTGTCGTGTGATCATCCTTAATCACAATGCTTATATTACGCTCCTCCGCTTGCTTCAAAGCCTCAGCATAAGCTTTCTGCACAACATCGCGCAGGTCTGCGTCCGGTTCCAAGTCCAATGTAATAACTAATTGCTTGGGCTGCCACTGCACTTCAGAAGCCGCCACCTGCGGTAAGGAAGCGAGCGTTGATTGAAGCGGCGCTTCCTTAACTTGATCGCGGAACAGAAACCATCCGCCAAACAGCAAGGTAACCGAGACGGCCGTTGCCGTGAGCAAGGGTATCCATCGCAGCTTTTTCACTCTACAACACTCCTTCATTTCTAATTCTAATCTATATTAGATCAGTGAGATTATTGATATATACTCTTAATACATCAATGAGTATATCACATCACGATAGATTATCTGTAATGCAATGAGTGGAAGAGTTGTTGCATGCGTGCAAACTCATAGCTTCGCCAACTTATACTGCTTGTTCGTACATGCTCTCGCAAACGACAAAAGCATGCCTGCCTTCCCTCAGGAAGATTAGACATGCTTTACAGTATTAATTATTCATGATATGAGTACCTGATCGAACTCTAATGGCTTCATGTATCGCATCTACGATCATAACTGGGTTAAACGGTTTTACTAAATATACGTCCGCCCCATATTCATACGCCCTTTTCTTCTCCTCAAATGCGCTGCACACCACGATCGGCAGTTGGTTCAACGTTGAATCATCACGTATTCGCTGAATCAATCGCCATCCATCTGCTCCATGATCCAACACTAAGTCTACTACAACCGCGTCAGGCTTGAGCTCAGGAAGCGTGTCAAACGCTTCGCGATCATCCACATATGCGACAACACGATAGTTGTGATCCTGCAGTGTTTCAGTCAACAGCTCCGACCAGCTCTTATCATTCTCCACGAGTACAACTGTTCCAATGGGTTGGGAGGCTTCTGGCGTGCAGTTCGCAGTTTGATTCCCTGCACGAGTCTGGACTTCCGCTAACGGAAGCTGAACTCTGAAGGTGCTGCCTTGACCGTATACAGATTGAACCTCAATATGACCGTTGTGCACATTTAATATTTCTTTAACAATAGCCAGCCCGAGACCGGTACCGCCAATTTCTCTGCGATCCGAATTATCCACTCTATAGAAACGGGTAAACAACGATTTTATGGATTCCGCAGGAATTCCTAAACCCTCATCCTTGACGTCAATGTATACGTTCTCTGAATCATTGAAGCATTTGACTTCAATATCTCCACCTTGTGGGGAATACTTCACGGCATTGCTCAGCAAATTCGAGAATACCTGCATCAGTTTATCGCGATCACCCTGAACAACGCTCACCATGGTCTCATCCGTTAGAAAGATTCTATGAGCAGCCGATGCCGCCTTCCCCACAGTAATGGCATCATTCAGCAGCGACACCATATCCACTGACTCTACTTCATACACCTGTCTGCCGGATTCCATTCGCTGAAGATCTAGGAAATCATTAATTAACGCTGTCAGCCGCTTTGCTTCTTGATGAATATTGCTTAAATATTTTTGCTGCCGCTCGGGCTTTAAGTCTTTGTACATAAGCAATTCTGTAAACCCAAGCACACTGGCAAGCGGTGTTCTCAGCTCATGACTAACCGTGCTTACAAACTCTGATTTCATCCGGTCAATCTCATATTCTTTCGTAATGTCTCGGTGTACAAGCAAAGTTCCGGTTCGTTTCTGATGGCGATACAGCGGCTCACAGTACATCCGAATATACCGATTAATCGGTTCTTTCAAATGATAGATCCAGCTGTCAGCCTCTGATTCACGATTAGCGACGATATCTTCGATCGATGCAATAAGCGGCTCAGGATCTGTCACAATACTACTCAGCAATTGTAAATAACTCGATATATCCATATGCTGTGACATGGATTCATATTGAACATCGAGCAATTCACAGAGCTTGCGATTGACCTGCAATGTTGTTCCGTCGAGTCCGAGCAATTGTACGCCTTCCTGAATCGTGTCCAGCATATCCTGCGTCATTTGCCTTTGTCTTTCAGTTTCTTCGAATAAGTCAACCTTCTCAAGCGATAACGATATTTGCTTAGCCAACCCCATCGCTTCGAGCTCATCCCTACTCGAGATCGTTCTTCCGATCCTCGTAACTACAATACAAGCAATGATCGAATCATGAGCATCTAGAATAGGTAAATACAGCTCATCAACCGTGGAGGTTGTCGATTCATAGCCTCTTTCAAATGGGAAGCTGTCTCGATGCACGAGATACGGCTTCTTCGTTTCAACTATTCTCGCAAATATGGAGTCCTCTAAATGCTCTATTAACTGGATAGCACCCTTCTCAGAGACACCGAATGCTGCATGCTGCCGACTAGGATTCAACAGCACAATGATTCCTTTATCCATATATAAGACTTCCACAATATTGCGAATGATGCTGTTCAACAAATGCTGCATATCGCTGGAATTAGCTAACGACAATATAAATCGATTCCGACGCTCCAAATATAGTTCGTTCTCCTCCATCTTGCGCAGCGCATCCTGCAGCTCATCCTGCTGAGCCTGAAGCTCGTCCTGTTGGGCAACCAGCTCTTCATTCTGTGCAACCAGCTCTTCTTCCTTAGACATGATCTGCAGCATCATCGATTTTAAAGAACGTGACAACTGCCCAATCTCATCTTGTCGATCGGTATAATGAAGCTCAACAACCTTGCCCATAGCAAAATGTTCAGATTCAGCTGACAGATTGTGCAGCGGTGTGCCGATATCCTTAGCAGCTCTGTTCGTAATCCATAGGAAGATGATCAAAGAACACAGTACAAATAGAATAAACCAGGACCCTTCTCGATACAGTTCTTTCAGAAGTCTATCATTTTCTTCAAGCAGCATATTCTTCGTATCTACTTTAAATTGAGCAGCATAGTCGATCATCTTGTTAACCGTGTCATTAACACCGCTGGATGACAGCTTTCGAAGCGCCGCATAGTCTTCATTCTGGGCATACTTGACAGCGGAAGGCAGCACCTTGTCAATGAAATCCTTCGTAAACACCTCAATAGATCGAATTAACTCCTGCTCCTCTTTAGTGAGCGGCAGCTGTTTGCAAGCTTTCAGCGCATCTTGCAATCGATCGTATTCAACAAAGATCTGCTCATATTCATCTTCATTCAGAAAAGCATAATACCCTCGTGTACGGAAAAAGATCTGATTCGTATGACCCGCTACTTCAGAAACGATGGATTCTTTATACTCAAACTGCTCCGTCTTGGTCTGATATTCTATCAATGAATTATAGCTTCTCCAGAGCACGATGCCTGCGCCAGCCATAAGCAACAGCTGTGATATCAGCATCATCGCAACAAATCGTCGAGTTAAGCTTTTCTTCAGAAATGATGTCAGCCTACCCATTCAGCATCTCACCAACTTTGCGAGCCAGCTCTCTCGGACTAAAGGGTTTGGACATAAACTCATCCGCTCCATTGGCCAGCGCATGCTCTCGATCAGATTGCTGGCTCTTCGCAGAGAGCATCATCATTTTAAGCCGATCTCGAGCGGCGTTCGCTCTAACGGCACTAATAACTTCAAGTCCCGTCAGTTTCGGCATCATGTGGTCGAGTACGGCCAAGTCATAATCGTACGTTTCAATCATTCGTAACGCTTCTTCCCCATCAGACGCTGTTGCAACGATGTAACCTTCGTCTTCCAATGTATCTGTGATCAACATACGCAGTATTGCTTCATCTTCAGCCACCAATATATTTGCCACTTGGTACCTCCACCTCTGATATAGTCGGACTTATACCCACTTGCGAATTAATCGGCGAATGCGCGCTTCCAATTCTTTTATCCGAAACGGTTTGGTCACATAATCGTCCGCCCCAAGCTGAAGTGCTTTGACGATATCTTGTTCAGCAGTTCTTCCCGTCAGCATAATAACTGTAAACAGTTCGGCATGCGGCAAATTACGAATACGTTCCAACACTTCAAGGCCATCCATACCAGGCAGAAGACCATCTAATAATACGAGATAAGGCTCTGTAACATCTGCAGGCAATTGTTCCAGAAACGACTCTCCATCACGGTATTTGGACAGTATTACATCTAATCTCTCATCCTGCTCCATATTAAAATGATCTGACAGCATTGTTTGCATCAGCATATCATCATCCACGATCACAAGATGAAGCTTGCGTTTCAACGGAGTCGACGCAATGTCCTGTTCAGATACAATTCGTCGTCTTCCTAAGCTTTTAGCGGCATATAGCGCATGATCCGCCTTTTCTATCCAGCGATGAATACTCAGATCGTGATTGTCTACGTATACTACACCACCTGAGAATGTACAGGTAAAGTTGCAGTCAGGTGTATGAAATTCAACCTTAGAGAACTGCTCAATCAGCGCCGACAACAAGATCTGAGCTTCCTTCACTTCAGTCCTCGGTAATAAAACCAGAAACTCTTCTCCACCATAGCGGATAAAAATATCCCCTATACGTAAATATTCCTTCATAAAGTTCGTAAACTTCGTTAGTACCTGATCACCGATCAGATGACCGTATGTATCGTTTACCTGCTTAAACCGATCAAGATCCAGCAGTGCCATACTAAATCCTTCAGCATTCCTAATAGATTCAGCGTACAGTCTGCTGAACGCTTCATGCATGAACTTTCGATTGTACGCACCCGTTAATTCATCGATAAACAACAATCCATCCAATCTCTTCTTCCCATTGATCTGCCTTTGAAGCCTTGCCAACAGTTCTTCTATATCAACCGGCCTGCAGATCACGTCATCGACTCCCAGTCGATATGCTTTTAAACGTGTATGTTTACTGCAATCCTCGGTAATAATAGTCGTCGGAATATACTGCTTCTTGAGCTTCTCTCCTAACAACTCCATAATCTCAAACCCGTCGGTATCCGGAATATTCAAGTCCAAGATCAGACAGTCTGGAGAGACATCGTGAAAATATTCAATTGCTTTCTGTGATGACGTTGTCGCAATAACGGACCAGCCTGCTGCTTGCAGCTCTTCTTTCAGAACCATCAATAAATTTACGTCATCATCTAAAATAAGGACAGAGGGGTCTGTCTCCACATTTTTCTCGTTAAAGCTATTATGTATGAAACCTTTGACGTTGCGCTCCGATTGATTCAACGTGTATTGATGCAAGTCGTTCAGAAACAACCGCGCTTCCTCAGCAGTCCATACCTCTCTCTCATTCGACTCAATCTGATCGAGCAATCGCTTCGCGATCTGCATCAATTCACTCAATTCAATCGTGCCTGAAGTACCCTTAACCGTATGTAAGAAGTGATACAATTCATCTGAACGTATTATATCTGTACGATTGAACCAAGTATTTAACTGTTGCTCAAGGCTCAACATGAATTGAGTCTGATACTTATTCATCTTCTACCCCCTAGCACTTGAAATTCATTCCCATGATGTTCTCTGCATAGTAAAAGCGCAAAGGAATAACAATACCTTTGCGCCTACATTCACTGATTTGGCATCGAATAGATATCTCCGGTCGGTGTCCCGTCAGCGAAGCGGAAGAAGTGATAATAATATCGTAGTTCGCCAGTCTCATCCTTACGTCTGACTAATGCCTGCCACACATATTCATTATCTTTAATACCCGGTATGATGTGTTTAATGCTGACTCCCGGATACTGCTGTAATAAATACTGCTCAATATCCTTCTTAGAGACGCCATCAGAGGCAGCCTTAACAGATACTTGCTCGGTAGTAAGGTCAACCCAAGCCATCTGGGTGACACCTGCTTCGTCTACACCTGTGACGACATAACACACACTATCCCATATCGACTTCTCTACTCCGCTTACGGAAGCCCAAGCGACTGTTTTTTGAGATTCAGCAACAGCTTTTGCTTCAAGCGAATTTTCATCTGCGCGAACATAATTTACATACCACACGCTCAAAATAGCGAGCAGGAGCATCACTACGAGCGCAGCCAGAACGACAATCCGCACTCGGCTATAGCGCTTCCTTGGTCTGCTTCTAGATAACATTCACATATCCTCCACTTAACGAGACAGCAAGCCTTCGAAACAGCGTGCTGCTTCGCGGCGTACCCGTTCTTCATCAAGGGTCAAGCAGGCTCCATTATTGACTACTTGCTTGCCATCAACCCATACATGCTTAACATCCTTGCCGGAAGCCGAGTATACCATGTGGGATACTAGGTCCGTATGCGGCAGGAGATGCGGTTGATCAATATCGACAGCGATGAAATCCGCCTTCATTCCAGGAGCGAGCAAGCCGACATCCTGAAGCTGGATCGTTTGGGCGCCATTAATAGTCGCAATTCGCATTGCTTCCGCAGCGGGTACCGCTGTTGGATCGCCAGATACTCCCTTATGGATAAATGCAGCCAAACGCATCTCTTGGAACATATCTAGATTGTTATTGCTAGCTGCTCCATCTGTTCCCAGGGATACGTTCACGCCTGCTCGGAGCAGGTCAGTAACTCGAGCTACTCCGCTTGCCAGCTTCAGGTTGCTGGCAGGGTTATGAGATACGCCGACCTTATGTTTAGCCAATATTTCGATTTCTTCGTCTGTGAGATGAACGCCATGAGCTATATACGACGGTCTGCTGAAGAAACCCAACTTCTCCAGATGCGCGACAGGACGCAATCCGTACTCCTGCACATTTTGTTCAACCTCTGCTCTAGTTTCAGACATATGTGTATGAAGCATCATATCCAGATCATGAGCGGCTTGCACGAATTTCTCAATGAAAGCGGGAGGACAAGTATACGGTGCATGTGGAGCAAGCATGGTCGTAATTCGACCTTCCGCACGTCCGTTCCAATCTTTCGCAAAGCGCACAGCCTCTTCCAGCTTCATCTGCTGCACTTCTTCGCTGCATAGACCGATGGCACCGCGCATTAATCCCGCGCGAATACCTGCTTGCTCAACAACCTTCCCGACCTCATCCATATGGTCGTACATATCTACGAACGTAGTGGTGCCGCTCTTCAGCATTTCCAGCACAGCGAGAGCAGAGCCCCAATACACATCTTCGTCAGTAAACTTAGCCTCCATTGGCCACATTTTTTGCTGAAGCCATTGTTGAAGCACCATATCATCGCCGTAACCGCGCAATAATGTCATTGCAGCATGTCCATGGGTATTGACTAAACCCGGCATAAAGAACAGACCGCTGCCATCAAACAACTCCGAATCTTCCTTATAATGATCCGGCAGCGTTTCACCGAGGTAGACAATCTTTCCGTTCTCTACAACCATGTATCCATCAATAGTGCTCGATTCTGCATCCGGATGGATCTGAGCAAAGCGTCCGTTATGGACGATGAACCTTTTAGGCATTCTCAATCGTTTCCTTTCCTTCTTCATCTTGCAAGTAATAAGCCAAGCTGAACAGATCCGTCGTGAAATCTGCAGTATGCACGCGAACATGCGGCGGTACCTTCAGAATAACAGGAGCAAAGTTCAAGATCGCTTCCACACCTGCTTCGACGAACTGATCCGCAACATTTTGGGCTTCCAGCGCAGGTACCGTAATAATACCTATCCGAATCCCCATATCCTTAACTGTATCGATCAACTGATCCATTGGCTGCACCATAAGATTATTCAATGCTGTTCCCATTTTATCTGGATGCGCATCGAATACAGCAACAATCTTCATATTATCTTGCAAGTACGTGGTATAGTTGCACAGCGCTTGACCGAGTTTACCAGCACCGACTAATCCCACGTGAATCTTGAGATCAAGCTTTAGGATATGTCTAATCTGCTCGATCAGATAAGACACATCATAACCAATACCTTTACGACCAAAGTCTCCAAAATAAGCGAGGTCCTTACGAATCTGGGCAGGATTCAGATCCAGCTTCTGACCTAAATCTTGAGATGATATTGTTAGAACTTCACGCTGTTTCAATTCCATGAGGTGCCGTAAATAGATCGGCAGACGTCTAACTACGGCTTCTGAAATCTTCATCGCTTTCATATCCTGTGATCCCCCTTCTACATAGCTGATTATCATCATAGTTTTGATTAATCTTGTAAAGCTCTTTCCTGCTCCTCCCTGAACCAATCACGGATCCGCGGCACTAAGTGCTCGGTAGTCATATGCTCCATCTTAGGACCAGGTAAAGAATATAAGAAATGTTTGCCATAACTCGTCTCGATTACACGGGTATCATAAATAATTACGATACCACGATCCCTAGAGGTTCGAACTAATCGTCCAAACCCTTGCTTAAAGCGAATAACGGCTTGTGGAATCGATAGCTTCCGGAACGGATTCTGATTCTGACGCTTTAAGCGTTCGGACTTCGCTTCAACAAGCGGATGATTAGGCGGCTGAAACGGAAGTCTAACAATCGCTAGACAAGTCAAAGCCTCACCAGGAATGTCCACCCCTTCCCAGAAGCTGCTAGTTCCTAACAGCACGGATGCAGGATGCTCCTGAAAACGGCGAGTCAGCTTGCTTCGATTGCCGCTGTCCATGCCTTGTCCCAATACTTGAACACCATGCGGCTGAAGCATCTCCTTCAGCGGTTCATACACTTCCTTCAACATGCGGTACGACGTAAACAGCACCAACATTCTACCCTTTGTCACAATGGCTACATCTGCAAGCGAATGAAGCAATTTATCGGTAAAGATCGGATCCACAGAGCCCTTAACCGTTGGAAAGTCTCGCGGAATGACAACTAGCGCTTGCTCGCGGTAATTGAACGGAGACGGAAGAATAACGGTATGCAATCTTCCGGTACTAGAAGCCTCCTTCAAACCGATCTGTTCCTCTAAATACTGAAATGACTTGTCGACAGATAATGTTGCCGAAGTCAGAATGACACTTTTCTTCGGTTCGAAGAAGTATCGATTTAGCGCTTCGCTGACATCAACTGGCACTGCGTACAGATGCATCGACTTATGCTTATACTGAGCATTGCCTTCCATCCAATACACAGAATCTGGATCAGTTGCTTTCATAAAGAGGCGGAAATCCTCGCGAATAATTGAGATCTCCTTGAATATCCCCGTAACATCTGTTATCACGGGCTGCAGCTCTTCGTCATCCGCATCTTTCCATTCCAATACAAGCTTTTCGCCCGTACGTACAATTTCACCTAGACGAACATATACATCTTCTTCAAGCTCAGCGATCCCCTGCCAATCCCGCGGTCGAGCGCCAGATTGCAGTCGGAGTACGGATTGTCCTGCTTCAGCTTGTCCCGGCTCTGGAGGCGGCATCAATTGATATAGGACATCATGAAGACGGTCCCAGACGTCTCGTACATCGACGAGCTGTGTAAGCAGCTTCTCAATGCCGTCAGCCCAGATCATTGCTTTCTCACTGCCTGACAGACGAAGCCGCGTTTGCAACAGCAGCAATAAGCCGTTCTTACTATCTTTCACCAAACGTGTCAGCGGGTGCATCAATGAAAAATATTGCAGATGTATGCCCAAATGCTTGCTCGCGGTTTCTTCAAAATGATGCCCTTCATCAATAACCAAATGCTCATAAGCAGGCAGCAGTCGATGCTCAGCTATGACATCAGTAAACAATAAAGAATGGTTCGTGATGATGATATCCGATTGATTGGCATCATTCTTCGCGCGATGGTAGAAGCAGCGCTTAAACCATGGGCACGCCCGATTAAGACAGGAATCGCTGTCGCTCGCCACAGTATCCCAAAATTCTGGGCCTTTATGCGTTAGATACAGCTCCTCGTCATCACCGTGCTCAGTCTGACTTAACCATACCATCATCTGTGCAGCGGTTAATACATCGTCGCGTCCATGCAGGAAATCTCTATAGTTTATTTTATGTTCAAATTTTCTCAAACACAAATAGTGACTGCGACCTTTTAAGACCGTTGCCTTGAATGAAACAGGTACAATGTGCTCTAGAAGCGGTAAATCTCGCTGTCTCAGCTGTTCTTGCAAATTTATGGTATGTGTGCTGACAATTACCTTCTTATCATTCTTAACCGCATAATAGATAGAAGGAATCAGGTAACCTAAAGATTTTCCCGTACCTGTACCTGCTTCAATGAGAAGATGTCGATCATCTTCCATACAATTCATCACTTCACGAAACATCTGTTCCTGAGCCTCGCGCGGTTCATAGTGCTCAAGCTTCTCTTGCAATGTACGGTGAATCTCACTCATAAACGATGTGAATGAGACACCTTGCAGTGGAGACTCGCTAAGCCCTTCGCGAGGAGGCTGATTATCTGTCCATTCATCCACACGAAATACCAATTGTCGGAAGGAAAGTGCTCGAGCATCCTCAGCCATTCGCGTTACGTCGCGCTCTCGTTCATCAAGCAGAGCCTGCAGAAGCCAGCCTAGATCTCGTTCCTCTTCCCCAAGCAGCTCGACTAGACGCTGGAGAGTAAGCAAGGGCAGGTCATTAATGGTCTCTAAGCACTTCACGAAAATATCTGCAGTTGCGCGAGCATCGCTGTCTGCTTGATGCGGGCGGTCATGTACAATATCGAATGACTGCGCAACCGATCCAAGCTGATACGAGGTCAGAGATGGAAATAAGATTCGCAGCATTTCGATGGTATCCAGAATCCTTCCAGTAAACGGCAAGTATCCAGTCTGCTCTAAAGCGCTCCGTAAAAATTGATAATCAAATGCCACATGATGTCCTACAAGCACAACATCATTAAGCAGCGGCACCATTCCCGTCATCGCTTCATCCAGATCTGGAGCATCTTTCACCATACTGTCGTCGATTCCAGTCAATTGAGTAATAAAATCGGGGATCTTAATAGTTGGTCGAACGAGCGTATGATATTCCTGCTCGATCTGCAGCTTATCATCAAGGATGACCAGGCCGATCTGTATGATCTCGTCTCCCGGCTGATTGCCTGTCGTTTCAAAGTCTAATACGGCAAATCTCATTGTCACAATTCCTCTCACCAATTCTGTTAATAGAATAACAGATGTTCGCCTTTTTGAAAATGAGCAGAGGGAAACACCCGAAAGAATGTTCCCCCTCTGCTCACTGTATGTTAAACGATGGATACAACCCTTTTTTCTCCAAACTGCAGGCTGCCGCATTTGTTCGTACATACCTTCAGGTTTGCGATCGGCTCTGGAATGCTTGGATCAGTAAAATGCGCTTTATGAAAATAATGCTGAGCTTTCTCGGTATTGCTGTGAAGCATCTGTATACAGCCAAGAGCGTTATACGCAATGGCCTTCAGCTTCAGATCATCGGTCAATGGAATTATAAAATGCAAATGACGGCATGCTTCTTGGTTACGACCAAGATGCAGATACGACAGACCCAATAATATACGAATTAAGCATTTGTCTGGCTGATGAACTACGGCATTCTCTAGATAGTTAACTGCTTGCTTATACATTCGCAGGGTAAAGTAGCCCTGTCCTCTCTGAAATGGATCACTGTAATCAGGCATATGGAGATCAACAGTATCCATCATTTCCTTCTCTGCATTTTCCATCAGATTCTTGAGACTGCTGGCGGCAGCAGCATTCAGCTTCGTTCCAGAATTAGCAGATGTTCGGAGTACAGCAAGTTTTTCTTCAAACCTCAGCCATTCCTCCACAATATGGTCACTCATCGTACGAAGAAGGGCCAATTGCCGGTCTAATTCTTGCTTTGCTGATCCTTGAACAGAAGGATATTGTTGTATGATGTCATCAAGCAATTCATTCATCGTCGCGAACATGTGCTGCAACACGGTTCATCCCACCTTCGCATGTGATGTTCTTCGTTGTTATGCGGCTCACGTTCATTGTGTGTTATCACGATTCATTTCATGCGGACAACCAGTCATTCAACAATACTGCAATTCCTTGCTTCTTAATCAGCGAATCGTCGCGTGCACTTCCAGATTGGCAAGTTCAACAGCTTTATTCTGATCATCTACAAATACAACCTTAGGTTCATACTGTTTCGCTTCTTCATTCGTCATGCCTGCATAAGAGATAATAATGACATTGTCACCTGGCTGAACGAGACGAGCAGCCGCGCCATTCAGACAGATCACGCCGGAATCACGCGCGCCTTTGATAACATAAGTCTCTAAGCGAGCGCCGTTATTATTATTCACAATCTGAACCTTCTCATTCGGCCATATATCAGCCAGCTCCATCAATCGCTCATCGATTGTGATGCTGCCTACATAGTTCAAGTTCGCTTCCGTTACAGTTGCGCGATGGATCTTGGATTTCATCATTTCTCGGATCATCGGTCATTCCCCTTTCGTATCAAGCAGCAGCATATTGTCAATTAAACGTGTATTCCCATATCGGACAGCAAGAGCAATCAGCCATTGCCCTGTGCGTTCTCGAACAAGCGTGTCCAATGAAACAGGCTCAAGGGATGGAAAGCTGATGATCTCGGTATATTCAATATTCGCTAACGGCGCGGTGCGAATCCAGGCCATTATTCGATCTTTAAGCATTCCTACGGTCAGTTCTGAATCAGATGCGATCCATTCCTCTACCATAGAGAGCGATTCCGACAGCTTCAAAGCTTGTACTCGCTCCTGTTCTGACAGATACACGTTTCTCGAACTGAGAGCCAAACCGTCCGCTTCACGAACGATAGGACAAGGCACAATCTCTACATCCATATTCAAGTCCTGTACCATCTGAGTAATAACAGCAACTTGTTGAGCGTCTTTCATACCGAAATAGGCTCGATCCGGCATTACCATGTGGAACAGCTTGGATACAACAGTCGTTACCCCGTCAAAATGTCCAGGACGCGATGCGCCGCACAAGGAACCAGTCAGCTCGGAAACGACAACCTTTGTTTTCGTTGGATGCGGATACATGACTTCGACAGTAGGCAAGAATACAATATCGACACCGCATTGTTCAGCTAAAGCTAGATCACGTTGTTCATCACGCGGGTATCGATCTAGATCCTCATTAGGACCGAATTGAATCGGATTGAGAAATATGCTCAGCACCGCAACATCATTCTCTGCAACTGCTCGCTTCAGCAAGCTGGCATGTCCTTGATGCAAGTACCCCATAGTCGGAACAAAGCCGACTGTAGGAGATGTATGTTCACGCCGCGCTGCTGTCAGCGCGGCCTTTAATTGTTCAATCGTTGCAACGACTTTCAAAGATTACTCCACCTTTCCATGTCCGTACAGATTCTCAACAACATCCTCCGTTGCTTGGAACGTATGAGCCGCAGCAGGAAATGTTCGTTGCTTCACATCTTGAACATAAGCGCCGATGCTATCCTTAATAACGGAACCGATGTCGGCGTAAGTTTTAACAAAGCGCTTCTCTCGGTAATCTGGCGAGTAACGCAATATATCATGATAAACAAGCACCTGACCGTCACAGCTTGCACCTGCTCCGATACCAATCGTCGGTATCGACAAGCGCTCGCTTATATAGGCGGCAACTTGATCTGTAACCAATTCCAACACGATACCGAATGCCCCTGCTCTTTCTAAGGCCAATGCATCCTGCAGCAAGCGTTCCGCATCCTCCGCTGTCTTCCCTTGCACGCGATAGCCTCCAATTTGATGGACAGATTGCGGCGTCAAGCCGATATGACCGAGTACAGGTACGCCGGCTTTCACACAAGCGTCGACCATCAGCGTAATCTCTACTCCGCCTTCCATCTTAACTGCATTGGCATGCCCCTCTTGCATGATGCGGCGCACGTCTCTCATCGTCTCGCTTACCGAGCTGTGATACGTCATAAACGGCATATCCGTCACGATGAATGTATTCGGCGCTCCTCTGCGTACAGCACGAGAATGATACACCATATCGTCGATTGTCACAGGCAGTGTCGAATCGTATCCAAGAACGACATTGCCAAGCGAATCCCCAACCAGTATCATATCCACGCCCGCTTGCTCGGCAATAGCAGCAGAAGGATAATCATAAGCTGTAATCATGGCGATAGGCTGCTTTTCAGTTTTCATTTTCTTCATCTTAACGATGCTAAGTGGTTGTTTCACGGTTTCTTTCACTCCATTCAACTCCTCATTGCACTCTTTTTTGGGGTTGCACATTAGTGTGCGCAAAACAAAAAAACCTTTTAGCGTTTCCACTAAAAAGGTCCCAGAGCAAAAAAAAGAGGTCGCTTGCGACATCTTCCTGTCTCGGTCCCTTTAGGCTCAGAGCAGAAATGTTGCAGCATAACAAGGATATAATCTTGTCCTGCATGTTCCCTTGCTTTGCGAGTGCGATTCCGATTAAAGATATCGCCTACGAGGGTAGTATATCAGAATATTGTCTAATTTTCATCAGTAAAACGTACATCTCCGGAAAATACTTTCTGGTACAAGCCCTCTGAACCTAACAGCACCAGCGCCCCTGATTCATCAAGCCCCTGAGCAGTGCCAGACGCCTCGCCATATGGAGTCTTGAGCTGTACATGCTTCCCAATCATCACGCTGTTGGCTTCCCAAATCGTGCGGATCGGTCCAAAGCCTTGTTCCTCGTACAGCTTGTACAGTTGCTCCCATTCCAGAAGTATCTCCGCAAGTAATGTGGCACGGTCAATCTCATGGCCTGCTTCACGCTTCAAAGATGTTGCAATGTCCAGCAGATGCTCTGGATAATCGCGTTCATCGATGTTCACGTCAATCCCAATTCCGGCAATCACACTGACCAGACGCTCATCTTCAGCGCTCGACTCCAGCAGGATACCGCAAACCTTGCGGTTCTCGATCAGCAGATCATTAGGCCATTTGATGCCTATCGGAACATTCACAACTCTCTTGATGGCTCTGCATACTGCTACCGCGGTTAGCAGAGTCAGGTGCGGTGTAAATTGCAGCGGAATGCGCGGCTTCATCACCATACTCATCCATATGCCCTTGCCTGGCGGCGAGAACCAGGATCTGCCTTGGCGACCGCGTCCAGATATCTGCTCTTCCGCAATGACAAGCGAGCCATCATCAGCGCCCTCTTGTATCCATGCAAGAGCTTCGTTCTGAGTAGAGTCGGTTCGACTCAGCACTCGAACCTGTCTGCCGAAGCGCTCTGTCTTCAGCTTCGACAACAGCGATATCTCGTCCAGCTTTGTCGGCTGCTGCACTAGGCGATAGCCAAGCTTAGGAGTTGCTTCAAAATCATATCCCTTGGCACGAAGCCGATTAATATGCTTCCACACTGCTGTACGAGAGATTTGCAGCTCGCGGCTGATTTCTTCACCGGAAATATATTCATTCGGCCGTTCCTGGAACCAAGCCAACAATCGGTCACTCATCAAGTTCTCTTCCTTCCTCCGCCATCATGCGGCGGATATAGGTCAATAGCGCTTCCGCTGTGTTCGGAAGCGTTAAGGTGGCGACGGCGAGCCATGCCTGTTCGAGGCAGGCTCGCATCCACGGGCCGGCGGGGCGTTCAACCGCCGCCAGCACGTCACCGCCGCTCACGGCCAGGTCGGTCAGCTTGCGCACCGGCATCGCCGTGAGCCACGCTTCCCCGTCCCGCAGCAGTATGTCCCATGCTGCGGGCACGGGCTCGTCTGGCGCCGCCGCCTGCAGGGCGCGGCGGCATGCCAGCGCTGTGCGAAGCGCTGGCTCGCCATCGGCGAGCACGGCGCGCGCGCACGCTTCGCGTAAGGCTCGCGCGTCGGTGGCGGCATAGCCGTCACCGGCCGCCGCGCTGAGCCGCGCGTAGGCGCGCAGAACGCCCAGTATGGCGTTCTGCTGCGCCCCGGAGAGGCGGAGCGCCCGTGTAACGGGCTCCGCCTCAGGCGCGTCTGCGCCGTGCCCCAGCGCGAGCAGCGCGAAACGTGTTTCCGGACTCACCGGGTCCGGAAACGCGGCTAGCGCGCAGCAGCAGCGCTGCCACGCGGGCCCGGCAGACCGCGCGAGGAAGCCCAGCGGCTCCTTCGCATAGCTGAGGAGCCCGCTGCGCGCGAGCAGCGCCACGCCGGCCTGCGGCGCCGGCCCCTCGAGCAGCTTCCACAGCTCGCTCTGCACGCGCTCCATCGCGATATGCTGCAGCAGCTCGCGCGACTGCAGCATGCCGCGCCACACGCCCTTCGCAAGCCGCATGCCGAGCACCGACGCGAATCGGATGCCGCGCAGCATGCGCAGCGCGTCTTCATGAAAGCGCGTCGCTGCATCGCCAACGCTGCGGATGCGTCCCGCCGCCATATCCGCTTGACCTCCAAACGGGTCCAGCAGCTCGCCATCGGCGGACAGCGCCAGCGCGTTCATCGTGAAGTCGCGCCGCCTCAGATCCTCAACAATGTCATCTATATATACAACCTCTTCCGGCTTACGATAGTTCACATATTGTGTCTCCGTGCGAAACGTTGTAACCTCGATCGGTATGCCGTTCGACATGACCGTCATCGTTCCATGCTTCTCTCCAGTCGGGATGACATGCGCAAACAAGGAAGCCACATCCGCTGGAAGAGCGGACGTGGCGATATCCACATCATGAATCGGACGCTTCAGCAGCGTATCCCGTACACAGCCGCCTACCATATAAGCAGCGTATCCATGTTCATTCAGTTGGTTTATAATGCTGCGCCCTTCATCAGCCAGCGGACCTTCCATGTATAATTTCACGTATGACACCTCTTCAACTTTGCGTTGACAATTCAATACCCCACAGAAGGATGGCTCGAGCTCTTAACACTGCGGCTTCGGAGCATGAACTTCACGATTCAATACCCGATAGTAGATCTTCTCGTATTCCCAAGTGATAAGATCATTGCAGAATTCGTGGCGAGCCCGATGCAAGCAAGCTTCACGCATGCGTGCCGCCATCTCCTCGTCTTGAAGCAGTTGTATCGCATATTCAGCCATCTGATCAGTATGGCCAATTGGAGCCAGAAAGCCCGTTTCACCATGCGAAACCAACTCTGGAATCCCGCCAGCGAGCGACCCGATCGTCGGAACACCGCACGCCATCGCTTCCAGCGCTACGAGACCGAAGCTCTCTTTCTCTGAAGGAAGCAGCAGCACATCGGCGAGCGAGATCACCTGTGCGATCTCATCCTGCTTACCGAGAAAATGAACGCGATCCTCCAAGCCCATGCTTCGAATCTTGCACTGCACCTTTGTCATATCTGGACCCTCGCCCACAAACACAAGGCGGGAAGGCACTTTCTCCTGCACCTTCGCGAATATATCTAACACATCCCCAACCCGCTTCACAGGTCGGAAATTTGAAATATGCATCATTATTTTCTCGTGAGGATATGCAAATTCGGAACGAAGATGCGATATATCACGTGGGTAATAAACACGCTTATCGATAAAGTTATAAGTTAAATCGATCGGTCGCGTAATATCCAGCAACTCTCGAGTTTCACGAATAAGATCCTTGGATACAGCGGTAACCGCATCACTTTCGTTGATTGCGAAGCGAATCATATCCTTGAGCGATTCATCCTGCGCTAGAACCGTAATATCTGTACCATGCAGTGTCGTTACAACCTTCAATCCAGGATGCGCCATCTGCTTAGCCAAGTATGCGCACACCGCATGCGGAATCGCATAATGGACATGAAGCACATCCAACTGCTGCATGTTCGCTACCTGAGCCATCCGGCTTGCAAGCGACAAGTCATACGGAGGGTAACGAAATACATAATAATCGTTAACCGGAACCTCATGATAATAAATATTTTTCTGAAAGCTGGAGCCTAATCGAAAAGGCAAATGATGTGTTATAAAATGAACCTGATGTCCTCGTTCAGCAAGCAGCTTGCCTAGCTCTGTAGCCACAACTCCAGAGCCGCCTAGCGATGGATAACAAGTGATGCCTATCTTCAGCTTATCTCCCATCGTGTCCCTCCTTCGGTTCAAGTCATTCGTCGCATATCGGTTCCCACAGGAATCGATATGAACTCTTGAACCATCTCAATCTAAAAATGATCGGACCGCATAAGGTCCCTTCTGAATAAATCCTTCTGCGTAGCTCATCCCGCGCCCCTGACCTAGCAGCGCATCTCTAGCAGCTACGCGTTCTACATAGCCCTGGTTAAGCGGCGTCATGACCACATCTTCACCAGAACCTGGAGGGGTAAATTGAGATTCATAAGCTTCAAGCGACAACCGCTTTACCTCATAGACGTCGGTAACATCTACGAGTAAATCACATGGAACTGTATCATTAATAAAGTAGAAATAGGTACTTTCCACTAAATGTGCAGGCAGCTCTGGCATGTATTTCCGTAGTTTTGCGTTAAAGACAGCTTCTTGAACCATTCGACTTGCGGCGACATGGTCAGGATGGCGATCTTCCCAATATGGAGCAAATACGATCCTCGGTTGATACTTGCGAATGACGCGAACAATGGCCTCAATCTGTTCCTTAACGGGCTGCAGACCGCGATCGGGCAGACCGATCGTGTGGCGCATCGCCAGCTTCATATGCTCGCTAGCCGCTTGAGCTTCCATCTGCCGCCGCTCAACCGTACCGTTTGAGGACATCTCCGCAAATGTAAGGTCGCATATTCCTATGCTGTAACCAGCGCGTTGATGCTTAACCAGCGTTCCCGCCATCCCGATCTCTACATCATCGGGATGGGCTCCGAACGCCAATATATCCAGCTTGAGTTCCATTAGTCCTCAATCCCCGGCTTATATTTGTGCTGTAGTTCACGCCAAGCGAAGTCGCCGCGTTCCAGTGCTTTGACGAGAATTTCCGCGGTAGCGATATTCGTCGCAAGCGGAATGCCCTGCACATCGCACAGACGAAGCAGAGCATTAATATCAGGCTCATGCGGCTGGGCCATAAGCGGATCACGGAGGAATATAATCAAGTCCATCTCATTCTCCGCCACCAATGCGCCAATCTGTTGATCGCCGCCAAGCGGACCTGATTGAAAGCGATGAATCTTAAGGTCCGTCTGATTCATAATTCTCGTCCCTGTCGTACCAGTAGAAAATAAGTTATGACCCGTAAACACATGCTCATAAGCGATGACAAAGTTCACCATTTCATCTTTCTTACGATCATGTGCTATGAATGAAATGTTCAGCATGTCGCTCCTCCATTATCTATCTATATAATTAATATCCGGTCTAAAGCTTCGTATACTTAAGCATCAAGGTAGGTTCTAGTCATCCAACAGATGTTCGAAACCATATATGAGCTGCTGCAATCCCATTACTTTCTGAATAGCCATGTTCACACCGGGCATGTAGCCTGCGCGTTCATACGAATCGTGACGAATCTTCAACGTCTGACCGTGCCCGCCAAAGATAACTTCCTGCTGCGCGAATACTCCAGGCAGTCGTACGCTGTGAATCCGGAAGCCATTATAATAGCCGCCGCGTGAACCCTCAATCACTTCTTCTTCGTTCGGGTTGCCTTGACGGAACTCGGAGCGAACTTGGGAGATGAGTTCTGCGGTCTTAACGGCCGTACCCGATGGCGCATCCAGCTTCTGATCTCCATGGTATTCGACAATCTCTACGTTAGGCATATATTTAGCAGCTTGCTGAGCGAAGCGCATCATTAGAATAGCTCCGATGGAGAAGTTCGGCGCGATCAGGCCGCCTAATTGTTTCGCAGCACACATCTGCTGCAATTGCTCAATCTCTTCGGATGAAAGACCGGTCGCTCCAACTATAGGTCTCACTCCATGCTCTATCGCAATTCGAGTATTGTTCATCACAAACTTCGGTGAAGTGAAGTCTACGACAACATCCGGCTTCCATTCAGCTAGCGCTGCTTCTAAGTCGTCCATCACAGTCACTCCGCAAGCCGGCTTACCAACCAAACTCGCTGCATCTACTGGTCCTGTTGAACGAGCAATCGCCGCAACTAGCTCGAATGCTTCCTCCTCCAGAACCATCTTGACAACCTCGCGGCCCATGCGACCGCCTGCTCCAACAACTGCAACTCTAATTCGTGTCATGAAGTTTCTCCCTTCCTCCTATGAGCCTTGCTCGTCAATCCGTGTCCAACGGTCCTTATCACGAGTATTGAACTTATGCATGACATCATCATGCGCCTTCGTCAGATCGATTCCGAGCGAATTGGCGAAGCATAAGATAATGAACAACAGGTCTCCAAGCTCGTTTTCAATTGAGTTGTCCGCCTCAGTCGGTTTCTTCGGCTTCTCACCGAATTGATGATTGATCTCACGCGATAATTCTCCGGCTTCTTCTAGCAAGCGGGCTAGCATCGAGAGCGGACTAAAATACCCCTCTTTAAATTGAGAAATGTATTGGTCCACTTCTGCCTGCATTTGCGCCAACGGCTTGCTGCGAAGGGAGTCCAAGAATGCTTGTTGATTCATCTCTGTCATGACATCCCCTTCTTGCACATACGGCTTAAACATACGATATGTAAGTTTCTATGTTTCCTATGTTATCGTAAAGACAAGTGGAAAACAAATGCTTTTTATACGACGATCAATTAGATATACTAATGAAGGATTACTTTAACTGTACCTGCAGAATTCGGAATAGACATGGAGGCATAAAGGACTTATGACAACGCCAATCTTCAGAAAAATGTGGCATACTTTCCTGCCCATTACGATCGGAACCGCCATTTATGCATTTGGGCTTATTTACTTCATCATTCCAAACCAATTGATGGAAGGCGGGGTCACAGGTATCACGGTATTGCTTAAATATGCGGCCGATATCAGCCCCTCGCTATCTACGCTTCTGCTTAACATCCCGCTATTTATTATCGGTTGGCGTTCATTAGGAAAGACACAGATGATGTACAGTGTTTACGGAGTACTCTCTCTTACCTTTTTCCTGTGGTTGTTTGAGCAAGCTGTTAAGCGGGAGTTGATTATTCCTTTTCAGACGGAGTACGACTTTATACTTGCGACATTATATGCCGGCGTGACCTTAGGTACGGGGCTTGGCATCGTATTCCGCTTCGGCGGTACGACAGGCGGAGTAGATATTCTCGCGCGAATGGCGAATCGAAAGTACAATATCAGTATGGGGCAATTCATCTTACTTATGGATATTTTCATCATCGGCTCCGCTTTATTCTACATACCTAAGGAGAAGATCCTATATACACTTGTCGCTGTCTTTATCTCGTCTAAGATGATTGATTTCATCCAAGAAGGAGCATATGCAGCTAAAGCCTATACCATAATTTCTGAGCACGCCGAAGAGATCGGCGCTTTAATTACGACCGAATTGGAACGCGGCGTTACCTTAATTCCCGCGATCGGTTTCTATTCTCGCAAAAACAACCATATGATCTACTGTGTAGTCAGCCGTTCAGAGATGCGCCAACTGCGTGCCATTGTAAAGTCAGTTGACCCGCGCGCATTTATTGTAGTCAGCGAGGTGCACGACGTTCTTGGCGAAGGGTTCAAAGAGGACTAATCCTTATTCCGATGATTGAACTTATGCTGAATTCACTTTACTTGATCACGGGCTGTCTCATGATGAGTCAGCCCGTTTGTTTATTGGTTCTAATACAACTTTGCATTTAAAAAACACAGCGATCCAGGGTATCCTGAAACTGCTGTGTTTTTACATATTTGAGCATTATATTATGATATGTTGCTCCGCGGACCGCTCCACACTTCATCATCTCGATGTCGATATTTGATATAGCCTACATAAGCCAAAGTTACAGACACAATACATGCTAACCACATAACACTCTTCCATGGGATAGATGATTCACCTGTACCAGCCCATGTCGTTTGATCTCCGGTATGCCCGAACAGCGCTCGCATCCATACTTCTTCAGCATCTCGAAGCGCAGCCTTCGCTTGTTCGATTCCAGCCTGATTCACATGCGTCTTCTTGACAAGTTCGACTAAGGAATTCATCATTTCCACAGTCTGGATCGACCGCTGCATCGTAACGGCAGGCAGAATGCGATCAACATGCTCAATCCATGCCGAGCTGATCTTGACCCACTGCTCCTTCGTCTCGGCTTGCAGCATGTCCGACATTTCCTGATGCAGCACCTTGTCATATTGAAGCCACATCGGCTTCTTCGGATGCGTTATCGCATCGACGGCCAGTCTCAGTCTGGAAGTCGCATGCATCAGCTTCTGAGGATTGGTCTGAACTCGATGTAGCTCGTTCTTAACTTGAATGACGGAATCGGATATCGCTCTCACTTGCTCTATCCGCATATGATCAAACATGCCCCGATCGCTTAGCAGCGCTTCAATATCTGCCATCCTTGCGATACCTTTCAGCACATCGCCTACTACCGATACTTGATACAAGCTCTCGGACAGCATATCCACTTGTTCCCACCGTGATTTCACATCTTCTTCATCCAGTGGCTGCACGGTTGGAGCCTGCAATGCTGCAATAGCGCCTGTCCCATGGACTAACAGCAGCACCACAGCTAACAGTATAGCGACCACATAACGCTGCATGTCCATCCCCCCTCCAGTGTTAACCTATGGGGAGATGTCCAGATTTAGAACTGCAAATTCAGTTTGTAACCACTGCGTTACTTAAGTCGTCGGCATATCGCTACTATCTGTACGCTGGAACCGCTCAATTCGTCTCCACGCCAGGTTTCCATATACATGTTCAATGTCAAACCCGTTATATTCAAGCAAACGGTGAAGCTCTTGCGGATATGTATAGCGCAGATCAATGACAGCTTCCTCCGTTCTTAGCAGCTTATCTCCATTTTTAAAGAAGCGATACGTCACATTATGCTGAATATGACTGATCGGATCATAGGTACTGTCATAATAGTACTCCACCGTTTCCCCATTAGGCATGGATATACAATGTGACAACTCGGTTCCATCTGAGGTCGCTAATTCTTCACTGGTCGCATTTCGCAGATCGAATATGAGCAGTCCATTCTTCTTCAGCATATGATGTACATTCTGCACAAAGGTCTCCTGCTCCGCATTCGTTAATAGATGTTGAAATGAATTGCCAGCCATGTACACAGCGTCAACAGGTTCCTCTGGATTCCATTCCAGCATATTGGCAAGAATCCATTGAGCCTTTACGCCTTTCGCTTGTGCTTTATCTCTAGCTAACGCAAGCATCGAGTCTGTTATGTCAACGCCTGTCATCTCGAAGCCTTCCTCGGCCATAGGTATCGTAACTCTACCCGTACCGCATGCAAGCTCGACAACGCGCCGAGCAGATTGCCCAAGCCATTTCAACAGCATAGGCATCTCGGCTGCCCCTTTATTTTCTACATCATATTGCTCTGGATTCACATACTCTTCTAAATTTGTGTTGGCATGTAGATTCATCTGTAAGATCCCACCTGAGGCCTTTGTTTCTCCCTATGTCTCCATGCAAGAAATCCTGCTAGAATGCTAACGCCTGTTAAAATGAACGTAAACCACGCTACAGCCGTAATATCATCCCATAACGTGCGAGGAAGCCAAGGATAGATGTCGTATGTATAATCCAATACATCGTTCAACCAAGTATAGATGCCTGCTACGATCAGGCTGACAGTTCCGAAACGGAATAAACGTACATAGATCAAAGCTTCGACCGCCATTGCGGTATGTGATGCCATCAGCATCCAGTCCTGCCAAATCAATGGTTCACCTTGTACTGCACCCGCGATGATCATTGCGCATGCCCAGACACCATATTTAACCGATGTCACCACTGCAAGTCCTTCAATAATGACACGTACGATATGCAAAAAGCCCCAATCCTTCTTCGGTGGGAAAAGCAAGAACAATATAGCTATCGTAAAGAACAAGCTTGCCGTCGGACTATCGGGTACGAATGTAATCAGCCAATGCGGCTTTGTTTCCCAAGTCTCAATGAGCTGGTACTTGTACCAATAATAACCGTATATTGTACCAATAAAATTCGAAATAAATAGCGCCCATAGTAACCAGCGCTGCTTCAGAAATGAGCGGCTAACATACCATGACAATTGCAACGGAACCCCTCCAGATCAATGTGGACGAAAGACGCCACCTTCAAATAAATACAACCTGACCGTGTTCACGATCAGGTTGTGTACCTACTATATCTTACTCCGCAGCCTTTTGTTTCGCAAGCCACTCGGTAATTTTCACGATCTCTTCTTCGGTTACACCGTTCTTCAGAGCACCCTCGTACATTGGCTTCATCGGACCTTCATGCAGGAAAGCTAAGATCTCTTCTTGGCTCTTTCTATCGCCAACTCCTCTTAAGCTTGGTCCTACTGAAGTACCTTTTAGATCATCAGCGTGACAAGATAGACATTGCGCCTTCTTCATCAACTCAAGCGCTGGGTCTTCAGGCTCGACAAGAGCAACAGTAGCCTTATTCTTCCTAGGTTGGCTGGTCTCCTTGCCTTCTGCCGCAGCCTCACGGGCTTTCTCTTCGCGCTCGATATGTTCAGGTACGATATTCAGATCCTTCAGTTCGTGTTGGTATCCGCTCCATGCGATTCGCGTAAGTGCGATGATCGCAATCAACGAAACGAGCATCAGCGAGGAAGCAATCGGGCGCTTATAGAAGCGTCTTTCTTTACCTGTATCCAGGAAAGGAGCTAACACGAGCCCGCCAAACGCTAAACCAGGGATAACCATCGTACCAATGACAGTGTAATCACCAGAAGCATATGGAAACTTCAGCAATTGATACAGGAACAGGAAGTACCAGTCCGGTATCGGAATAAAGCTTGTGTTGTTCGGATCCGCAGGATAACCAAGCGGAGCTGGCTCCGATATGGTAAGTACCAAGAAAGCGACGAGAGCTACTACACCAACCATCCATTCCTTTAATAGAAAGTTCGGAATGAATGCCTCAGATTTACCCGGATAAGCGGAGTAATCTACCGGAAGCGGTGTAGTCCCGCTTTTTTTCTTAACCCGGGAATCGCCGACATACACAATTTTTTCATTCGATGAAGGCTTGTGCGCCATGTGGTTTCTCCTCCTCTCTTATAGCGGTCCTGAGATGCCTTGCCGGCGAATCATAAAGAAGTGAGCACCTAGCAAGGTTAATAGGCCTGCCGGCAGGAAAAATACATGGATTGCAAAGAATCGTGTCAAGGTTTGTGTACCTACGATAGTACCGCCCTGCATCAACTCTTTAATATACGGTCCGATATACGGGACTGTATCCGCAATTTCCATCGTAACTTTTGTGGCGTAATAGGACTTGTTATCCCAAGGCAACAGGTAACCTGTCAAGCCAAGACCCAGCATGAGGAAGAATAACAGCATGCCGACGATCCAGTTCATCTCACGGGGAGCCTTATAGGAACCTGTGAAAAATACACGAAGCGTATGTAAGAACATCATTACGATTACGAGTGAAGCTCCCCAGTGGTGCATGCCGCGAACGATTTGCCCGAAGGCTACCTTCGTCTGCAGATATTCAACACTATAGTATGCGTTCACGATATCTGGCACATAATACATAGTAAGGAACATACCAGATAAGATCTGGATTACAGTAATAAAGAACGTCAATCCGCCGAAGCAATACACGAATGCGGAAAAATGATGCGCGGGGTTGACGTGCTCCGGCACTTCATGGTCGGCAACGTCTCGCCACATCGGCGTAATATCAAGACGTTCATCGATCCAGTTGTACACACCTTTAGCCATCAGTCATTGCGCCTCCTTATTTCACGCGTGTATTCGGCTTCTTATCGCCTAGATAGACGAAGCCATTGTCAATCTTAACCGTGTACTCATCCAACGGTGCGCGAGCGACGGCCAGCTGCTTGCCATCTTTAGTGTAGTGCGCGCCGTGGCACGGACAAAAATACTGATCCTTATATGCAGCATTGTTGTTCCAACCGACCACGCAGCCTAAGTGCTTGCATATTGGAGACAGTGCCAGGACACCTGCATCGTCCTTCATGATCCATGCGATCAGCGTAACAGTACTCTCATACCATCCGTCCACTTGCAACACATCAAATTTGAACTCTTGCGGTGTATCTGTCAGCTTGCTGACTTCCACTACTTTAATGAAGTTTCCCTCGGTCTTTTTCACCAAGAGCGGATCTACCGCAAAACGGATCATTGGCAACGCCGCTCCGCCTACCATGAAAGCGCTTGCCCCACCTAACGTGTAGGAAAGGAATTGTCGACGTGACATTTCCTTGCGCGCCAGCGGATTGTGAGGTGTTTGCTCATTCTCATGCGATATGCTCATCGTTTCTACCCCCTTTACCCAACCGTTCTCACAGCTTTCAATGACGATTATCACATTCTTACTAGGACATTCCTATAATATCCCAGCACTATGCCATCGTCAATATTTTACCAATTTATTTGGTACTTTCAACCAATATATTGAACTAAATGTTGAGAAATTGTCACATTTATTTCATATTTACCCTGTTGCCCACATATCTTGAATGCATTTATTCACATATGAAGCCGAGCTACCGTTGTCTTTTTGACTGTTATCATTAGGAGTGAGCACAAGATCTGCCGCAGAAAGAATATGGTCGGGGATTGTCAAATGTGACGACATGATGACGACATATCGGAAGTTAGACTGTTTCAATTGCTGGATAAAGGCATTCAACACCTTCCACTGTTCATCTGTTGTACTTGATTGTTGGGCATAGTGATACGCAGGATATGTGACGATTCGTCCGTGAAATGGCCCTTCCACCAAATCGAGCCAATCTCTTAGATCCTCCAGCTTAAGCGCTGCCTCAACCGGGGATTCGGTCCCGTTTAAGCCTGTGACAGGCAGAAGACATGTATCTAGATAAGGTTTCCACTCTTCCCATTGTTCCAAAGTTAACTCACTGAATTTCATGATGTTCCTCCCAATACAGATTTACCTTATTATTCCTCTTTATTATACCTATAACTGCAAAAAAAAGAAGAACCGTTATACGCATTCTTCATTGTATGGATTTCAATTCTGTTGTCAGCATCTGAAACGCAGCTTCATCACCAGCGACCAGCGCTTGATCAATAGCTTCGTATATTTGGCGGGTGCGGTATTTTTTTATTGCGTCATCCCAAACCATCTCTGCTGTCAAGCTCAGCATCGCTTCATATGTTACTTTCATTTTATCCATAGGACGCACCTCCAAACCAGAACGATTAAGAGATCCTATATTCCTTTCCTTTCACCACATAGCTTTCGGTTGTTCGCTTCATCCGCTCTATGTCATCATCTGTCAGCTCGCGAACGACACGAGCGGGTGAACCTAGAGAGAGGGTATAGGCTGGTATTTTTTTATTTTCGGTAACGACCGAACCGGCCCCTATTAAAGCATATTCACCGATGTCCGCCCCGTTCAGTACAATCGCCCCCATGCCAATCAATGTACCTTTGCCTATCTGGCAGCCGTGAATGATTGCGCCGTGACCGACCGATACTCGATCTTGAACGATTAGCGGTTGATCTGTGTTTACGTGGCCTATCGATCCGTCTTGTATATTGACACATTGACCAATTCGAATTGGAGCCAGGTCTCCGCGCAATACCGCGTTGAACCAAATGGTAGACTCCGAACCGATCTCTACATCACCAATTATCTTAGCACCATCCGCAATATATACAGATTGATGCGCTCTTGGAATGATCCCCTGATATGGTATGAACATATCCCGCTGCCTCCTCCAACTTGTCATTGCTTGGGTTAACACCCAATCTCATATGTAAAAAGTTGGGCTCATAGTAACAACGGAGCAATTATTTGTCAACCTTCAGATTGATCTTATCTTCGTGTGGCACGTATACGCCTTGAATAAGCGTTTGCCCCCGTCTTGTGATCTGAACGACTGCCCCATAATCCGGGTGTTCTCCATAACGAAGCAATCCTAGATGTACCATCATCCTCACGATGCGCTGCCTAATAATGTTAGCTGGACTATCGTAATAGAATGGTTTTACGTATGGTAGCAGCACGGATTCCAATGAATCAAGCGTTGTCCACTTCCCTGTGCACTTATAGATCCAGTTCACGATCGAAAGCAGATTAGGAATCGCGTTCTTGTACAGCTTAAGCCAGAATCTGTATATGGGCTGTACCGGCTCGTAACTTGAACCGTTCTGCAGTCTTTCAAGTCCTGCTTGCGATAATGCTAGCTTAGCTTCTTGCTCCTCGATCCATCCTTGATAGAATGAATAGTCATACAAGAGGGACATGCGGTTTGGATAATTATGAAACCTGCGTCCATACCCGAAGCGCCACTCCCCTTTCTGTATAACAGACTCGGAGATCGATAGCGCTTCTAAGAGCTGTTGCTGAGCCTTCTTATACATGACGCCTTCCGAATTCAGTAGAACAGACTCGGTATGTATAAACTCCAACAGCTTCACAATATCCTCACCTAGATGTCCATCTTCATCTCGATAGGCTTCTGGCTCTTGAACATATTGCAGCTCATGTTCAAACCTGCGGTGCAATACATCCTTAAAGCGCAGCTTCATGTCTTCGGGGACCTGGAATAAATACTTCGTATTCGGACTGCACCCGTTAAACAACCATCCACTTTGCTTGAATTTCACGATAATATCTCGAGGCGGAGGCAAGCTCTCCTTCTGCTGTTCCATATCGAAACGCGTCTGCTGGACGTGAGCGACAAGATCCTCTAAGCTGAACGAACTGCGCTGATCAAATAGTATGGAGTTCAAAAAACGCAGTTCTTCAAGCGACATATCCGAGACGTAGCGCTCGAATACATCCTTTCTGCCCAGCTCTGACAAGATGGATTGAATCAGCTCATGCTTGGAGTGCTTGTTGCACTCACAGTCATATCGCTTCGCAATTAGTGTCAGCTGAGCAATGTCCGCATAACTGAGCATATCCGCTAAATTCACGCATTTCCTCCTCCCGATCTCATTTTGCATCATGCCGATTCTTCGCTATCCATTATCCATTATTGGAAAAACTCCAACATTTATTCAGTTCATCCAAATAATCTCGCAACAAAAAAAGCTTTCAAAACCACTGTCATAGTGATTCTGAAAGCTTATGCTTACCTATGAGATATTCAAATGTTGCGTTGAATCGCAAATGCATCTGATGGCTGCATATGTTTCGTACAATTGAACAGGATAGGGTTCCAGCTTGAACCGTCTCTCTCAAGTACGGAATAGGACAAGTTCGAGATATGGCCTTGTACCCGGCCTCCTAATAATGCGGCAAACAATTGAGCAAGCCAGCTCCCATGCGTGACAAGCAATAAACTCTTGTTGCCTTCACGCCGTGCGATGGCTTCCAGCGTATGCAGCGCTCGCGATTGAAGAACCGTATCACTTTCCTGTCCGAGGTCCATCTTCCGCCAATCTGAACCCCATCTCTGCTCCCGCTCTTCCGGTGTCGTGCCTTCAACGAGACCATATGCACGCTCTCGAAGCCCGATATTCGGTTTAAGCAGAGGGATATGCAGCGTATCCGTAATAATGCGAGCAGTCTCTTCCGCACGCTGCATACCGCTTGAAATGACGCCAGTGAATCGGAAGCTGTTCTCATCCTCATATAAGCGATTCGCTAATAACTTGGCTTGCATTCTGCCTGTATTGTTCAAGGGTATGTCCGTCTGGCCTTGAATCTTGCCAAGTGCGTTCCAGTCCGTCAACCCATGTCTAACTAATCCAATGTATTGCTTCCCCATGCGCTCCACCTTCGGCTCCTAATGAATTCCTATCATTATGAAACTATTCCTTTGCCCGTGTCAACCAGTTCAGCAGCAGCAAGGCAAGTGAAATACCGAATAACGAAAGCGCAATCCAGTATTGCGGCACTGTCGGCACCACATGCAGCAGGACAGGGTCGTTGGCGCCAAAGTCAGGCAGTTCCATTTCAATTGAACTTATTTCAGATTCAACACTCCCTACGACAATTGTCGGCACGATGCCAGTCGCAGGCTTGGCCATAGGCTGCTCCGCAGTCACGGCGAGAGCTAATAAACCAGATAAAAACACAGCAAGACAGAATGAAACGATGCCGGCAAATATGTTCCGCATTCTTGGACTCATCCGGTTGCCGCGTCTATGAGCAGGAGTAAACCACGGAATGTCATTATAGATCCGTTCCATGACATCCTCTGGCCTGAACTGATGAGCTGGAATTTCGTTATCCCAGCCGATGGCTCTCAGGCTCCAGTCGGTCATATCCTCATCCCACTGTTCACTTACATTCCAGACATTGTACTGTTCGGCACAACTCTGGCATTCCTGTAAATGTCGTTCAATCTCCAGTCGCTGCGGATCGTCAGCAGGCATATCGGCGTATACCGATATCCAATCGAGCGCTTCCGCACATTCCATAAGCTGTTCATCCCTTCAACCCAGGCTCCGAAACATAGCCTTCCAGCTGCACCTTGATGCTTGCACGAGCACGAAACAACAATGATTTGACAGAACTGACTGTTTGTCCCAGCTTATGCGCAATTTCTTGGTACTCTAATTGTTCATATTCTCGAAGAATAATGGCTGATCGCTGCTTCTCAGGCAGTCGATTGATCGCTTCTCGAACGAGATGCACTTTCTCGTTACGAAGAATAGCATTCTCTGGTACGATCTCTTTTGGCGCCTCAGGGACAATACTGTTGTCCTCATCCAAAGACAGTTGAATGCTCCGTTGCTTGCGAAGCTCACTTAGAACAGTATTGCGTGCAATCGTATATAACCATGTTGAGAATGAAGCTTCCGCTTCCCGAAATGTATGTAAGCTTCGAAACGCCTTATAAAATGTTTCTGCACATAAATCTTCAGCTAACAGCTCTTGTTGTGAGCTCCTGAGCATGTGATAAATAAAAGCCAATACCTTGCGTTGATAACGATTCATCAATTCCGCGTATAAATCTACGTCACCGTCTTTAATATCACGGATGATTTCCGAATCAGTCATGGATTGCGACCTCCTAGCTTTCCACTACGCTCCCGATGTACTGACTTACTTGTATATACCTATAAGGGAACTATTAGTTGCGGTTAATAAAAACAGTCTTCCAAAAAATATTATATGAATTTAGCATGATATGTTATGTTTTGTCATTATTTCAGATGCGCTATTATTCTACCATAGAAAAGATTAGGAATCCTTAATTTTTTTTAATATTTAATGCCAAATAAAAGAAACTCTAAAAATAATTACCCAAAAGCTAGTTTATTTAACAGTAGATCAAAAGATGACTATTGAGTTGGATGTCCAACACAAATGAATTCTGTTGTCAAAATATACATATGCATAATTCACTGGAATTGTTCCTTCGTATAAAGCTGATTTAGTGATGAGTCACACAAACGATCCAATACATCCATTTTCATTGCGAGCTCAAAAAAGACAAAAAAAAACGCCACTATTCATAGTGGCGAGTGCTTAAATTCGTAAGCACATATAATTGGATAGGAGTGGAGAGAAACCATACTGTACTTTTATTATATTGTATACGTTTTCAAACTGTCAATATATTCTTGAATATTAATTTCATCATTTTTCTAATTTCTCCCACACATTAGACAAAGCTCACTTTATTTACCATTTATTAGACATATACCCTAAATTCGAGTGAAGAAAGTAAGCCTTTAGCCGCATCCCAATCCTTCTGATCACGGAATGATAACCTCAGCACGCCTGGCACATCTTCACGACTCTCAATAATTTGAATGTTGCTCAGGTTGACATTATGATTGCCAAGCGCTGTTGTGATTCTACCGATGATTCCTGGTTCGTCAGGAACGTCAACATATAATTCGTATAGAGAATGGATGACGCCTTTGCGCCGCTCCGGCATTCTACTGCGAAACTCACCAGAGTGGGTAAAGGAATCCCGAATAAACTGCGCATTCTGATTCTCCAGAACATCTATCCACTGCTGAACCGATGTTTTCCAGTCCTTCAGCAGATCGAGCATGACTCCGCGATTATTGATCAGAATATCGCTCCATATCGTTGGATCACTAGACGCGATTCGTGTGATATCACGAAATCCGCCTGCCGCCAGCAAAACATACATATCATTGTCTTCATTGTAATAGCGGACCTGATTCACTAATGCCGTTGCCACAATATGCGGCAAATGACTGATCGCCCCGACGACACGGTCATGCTCTACTGGATTCATGCGAATAAGATGAGCGCGTGTATGTTGGAGCAGATTCGTCAAGCGTTGGTAAGCCTCTTCGTCAGTACCAGGTTCGGGTGTTAGGACATAATAAGCATTTTCAAAGAGCAGTACAGACGCCGCTTCTACTCCTGAACGCTCAGAGCCAGCCATAGGATGTCCACCAATAAAGTGCACCCCTTGCCAGTCGAGCTCTTGAGCGCACTTCGAGACAGACGCTTTTGTGCTGCCTACATCCGTAACAACACAACCCCGTTTCAGCGGTAAAGCACTTAGACGAAGGAGCATCTCATTAAGCATACCTACTGGAGAACAAACGAATATAAAGTCAGCATCATGTACGGCTTCAGCCAGCGAAGTCGTAGCGGAATCAACCACACCGAGTTCGACATATTTTGCCGTCGAGGCAGAGTTAGGTGAATATCCGGTTACATGAATATCAGGCTTACCGCGAAAGCAAAGGGCGAGGGAGCCGCCGATCAACCCCACGCCCAGAATAGCTACATTTATCATGATGTCACCTTTACCTCTTGAACAATCTGCTTCAGCGCAGCTATCAGACCTTCATTCTGTTCTGGACGCCCAACTGTAATCCGTATGTGATTCGGGTACAGACGATGTCCTGCGCGTGTAATGAAGCCTTTATGCAGCAAGAGTTCAAACATATTAGCGGATGGCATGCCGCAATCCACCATGATAAAGTTGCCGTGTGCCGGGAAGCTTGTAAAGCCTAAACGTTCGAGCTCTGCTTGCAGATAACGGATACCTTCCGCATTATTAGCTTTGCAGCTTTCGATAAATCCCGTATCTTGTAGTGATGCCAATGCTGCAGCCTGAGCGAAGCGTGTCGTGTTAAACGGTTCACGAACCTGATTGATCGTACGGATCAAGTCTGGGTGACCGATACCGTAGCCGATACGAAGCGCAGCGAGACCATGAATCTTCGAAAATGTTCGCAGTGTAATCAGGTTCGGGTATTGCGCTAGCAATGAGAATGCATCCGGGAAAGCTTCGTCCGTTACATATTCACAGTATGCTTCATCCAATACAACAATCACATTCGCAGGTACACGTTCCATAAAGGCCGCTACCTCATCGTGCCGGATAATCGTGCCTGTCGGGTTGTTCGGATTGCAGATCCAAACGATCTTAGTTCGATCGGTTACAGCCTTCAGCATAGCATCAAGATCATGTGTGCCCTCCTTGAGAGGCACCTCAACAATGACCGCACCTTCGATCTCCGCATTATGCTTGTATTGCGGAAATGTCTGATCCGCCATAATCGTCTCATCGCCTTGTACGAGATAAGCGCGGCACAACATCAATATAATCTCATCAGAACCTGCGCCGAATATAACCTGATCGGCATTAACATTAAAATGTTCCGCCACTGCGCGGGTCAGGCTAACCGCTGCACCGTCAGGATAAATGTTCGTGTTGTTCATTTCCGCAAGTATAGCTTGCTTAGCCTTATCAGAGGATCCATATGGATTCTCGTTTGAAGCGAGTTTAACGACGGAATCTAATCCGTATTCCCGCTTAATATCCTCCGCAGACTTGCCCGGTTGATAGACTGGTAAATGTACGACAGTGCTTTTCGGTTGCATCCTAAACCCCACCCTTTCCACAATTGGATCTATTTATATGATCAAATTTTTATGATTTCAATTGTCGCACAAAATTACAAATTTGCAAGACCCCATCTTCCACAGTTTGCGGATTGCTTAGCAGCGGCAGTGCTGCCTCAACTTGCTTCACGATCGCACTGCCTACGATAACTCCGTCGCAATGATCTGAGAATTGCTCGACATGTGCACGAGTCGAGATACCGAAGCCTACAGCAATCGGCAGATCAGTGGATGCACGGACTTCGTCAAGGAAAGAATTCACTTCATCGCCAAAGGAGTCGCGAGTACCCGTTACGCCGAGCGAAGACACACAATATACAAATCCTCTGCCTGTGCTGACAATGCGGCGAATCCGCTCCTTCGAAGTGGGAGCTACCAAAGGGATAAGGTGAACCCCGAAGCTGTCAGCAACCTCCAGAACAGAAGCATTCTCTTCTACCGGCAGGTCCGGAATGATGATTCCGCTGACATCAGCAGCCTGCAGCTCTGAGAACAGCCGATCAATACCATATTGCAGCACCGGATTGTAATAAGTGAACAGCACATAGGGTATCTTAGCACCTTCAGCGCGAGCGCGACGCGCCGCCTCCAAGCCGTGTCTGATCGTCGTACCCCCTTGCAGTGCGCGCGCAGACGCGCGCTCGATGATCGGACCATCCGCCAATGGGTCGGAATATGGAATACCGAGCTCGATCGCATTGGCGCCGGCCTTCTCCATGCCGAGAAGCAGCTGGACGGTTACATCCAACGTCGGATCACCTACCGTTATGAATGGGATCAAGGCGGTTTCGCCTGAAGTTCTTAATTGTTCGAACGCTGCATCTAATCTATTTGATAAGACAGTACTCATGATTACTTCCCTCCTAATGCTTGGATGATCGTACTTACGTCCTTGTCTCCGCGTCCTGACAAGTTGACCACCATAATCGTATCAGAGCTCAACTGTGGCGCTAGCTTCACTGCTTGAGCAAGTGCGTGTGAAGATTCCAGCGCAGGGAGTATTCCTTCCGTACGACACAGCAGCTGCAACGCATCCATTGCTTCATCATCTGTAATCGGCACATATTCCGCACGCTCAGATTGTTTGAGATGAGCATGCTCTGGACCTACTCCCGGATAGTCAAGGCCCGCCGATATGGAATGAGCTTCCTGAACTTGACCGTATTCATCCTGCAGCAGGTAGCTTAACGAGCCTTGAAATACACCTGGGCGCCCAAGTGTCATCGTTGCAGCATGCTCATCTGTATCCACACCTCTGCCTGCCGCCTCAACACCGATAAGGCGAACGGACGAATCTTCGATAAACGGATAGAACATCCCCATCGCATTGCTGCCGCCGCCAACTGCCGCGATACACATATCTGGCAAGCGGCCTTCCGCTTCAAGCATCTGACGTTTCGTCTCGTCTCCGATAATTCTCTGGAAATCCCTAACGATCATTGGATATGGATGAGGACCAACCACCGACCCTAGAATATAAAACGTATCCTGCACATGGCTGACCCAGTAGCGCAGGGTTTCATTGCCTGCATCCTTCAATGTACGGGAACCTGACATTACTGGCACAACCTCCGCCCCCAACAAGCGCATACGGAATACGTTCAACTCCTGGCGTTTCATATCCTCTTCGCCCATGAACACTTTGCACTCCATGCCGAATAATGCAGCGACGGTTGCCGTCGCGACGCCGTGCTGGCCGGCGCCTGTTTCCGCGATTACTTTACGTTTGCCCATCCGTTTCGCCAATAGAGCTTGACCGATTGTATTATTAATTTTATGAGCGCCAGTATGGTTAAGGTCTTCCCTCTTCAAGTAGATCTTTGTGCCGCCCAGCTCTTGAGACAGCCGTTCCGCGTGGTACAGCGCTGTTGGGCGGCCTGAATACGTATGGAGCAAATGAATCAGCTCACGCTGAAATTCAGGATCTGCAATATTTTTACTATATGCTTCCTCCAACTCGAAGAGCGCATTCATTAATGTTTCAGGAACATAGCGACCGCCAAATGCGCCATATCTCCCTCGTTCATCCGGATATGTGTAGGTTGGTGTATGTGTTTGTTGTTCCATTAGGCCTTCACCCTTTCGATAAATGATCGGATCTTAGTGAGATCCTTAACTCCGTTCGTTTCTACACCGCTTGATATATCTACTCCTTGTAGATTGTAACTAGCCTTTAGCTTCGTAATGTTATCAGCGTGAAGCCCGCCCGCCACATAGAGTGGAATCGAGTTGCTTATGGTATAAGCGAGATATGCAGGGATCACATCCCATTGAAATGTATGACCTGAGCCTCCGCCCTGTACAGGATCATGCGTATCGAGAAGGAGCACATCGACACCATCTATAATGGAAGATAGTCGTTCGAATTGATGCTGAATGAGCTGGTCCCTCACCTCATGCGCATCAGCTGTACAGGCTGGGATCGGCATTGTTAGCCATATCTTTATTGACCATCGGTCTTTAATCCACTGGACAATCGACAGATCTTCATGAGCATGAAACTGGACGGCATCAAGCGGTACGCTTGTTAATACCCGTTCCAATTCACTGCGCTCGGTTCGGGCATACACTCCAACCATCTCAGGCGCGTTGCTGATGCCGCTTCGGATCGCATCTATGATGGACGCGGCTTGCGGCGGTGTCACCTGTCTGCGGCTAGGCGCAAATACGAACCCGATATGATCAGGCTTCAACCTTGCGACTTGCACCCCCGTAGCAGTGTCCTGAATGCCGCAAATCTTAACGTTCAACACGATTCTCCCCTTTTATATATAAATAACATCTTGCGATTATAAAGCTCGATTACATTCTCGATCATATTATTGAGTAATCGGCTCCAGCCTGCTCATAAGCTCATGAACGGCATCACCGATCCGATCTTGTTTCATAAAATGTTCGCCCACGAGCACTGCATGCACACCCTGCTGATGCAAGTTCACGAGATGTTCAGGCTGATGGATGCCGCTCTCACTTACCAGCACCGCTCCTTTCGGTACAGCCGATAGAAGCCGTGCAGTCTGCTCGATATCCGTTTCAAACGTATGGAGGTTCCGATTGTTGATACCGATTAGCTCTATACCATCAAGTCGTTTGACCCGCTCGAGCTCTGTCAGATCATGAACCTCGACTAACGACTCTAAGCCTAGCTGCTTGGCGAATGCGAACAGCTCAGCAAGTTCTACGTCATCTAGAACCGCAGCAATTAACAGCACTGCATCTGCGCCAATTAAGCGCGCCTCAGCCAGCTGCTCCTTGCTGATGATAAACTCTTTTCGCAGTAGCGGAAGATCTACCGCCGCTCGAACCTTGCTGAATATATCGATGCTGCCTTGAAAGTACTGTACGTCAGTTAACACGGACAGTGCATCCGCCCCTGAGGCAGCATATTCCTTCGCGATCTGTTCAGGGTGGAACTGTTCGCGAATCAGACCTTTGGAAGGCGAAGCCTTCTTGACTTCAGCGATCAAGCCTACAGCCCGATGCCGTCCGCTCGTCAGCGCTTGCTTCAATGAACGACAGGGCGGAAGCTGCGCAATCTGCCGCAGCGCTTCATCCAGGTTCATCTCCTGCTGAAGCGCCTGTACTTCTTCTCGCTTCGTAGCGATAATCCGATCAAGAAACATGGCTTAATCCTCCTGTAGTTTCAATCCATTCGTCCAGCTTGTAGCCGGCACGGCCGCTGTCGATTGCTTCAGCCGCTATGCTTACTCCTTCTGCGATTGAATCCGCTTGTCCGGATACGTAGATGCACGCGCCAGCATTCGCCAGCACGATATCACGATGCCCACCCCGCTCGCCTCTTAGAATGCGGCGGATCAGGTTGGCATTCGTAACCGCATCTCCACCCAGCACCTCTGTCAACGGCTGCGTCGTCAGACCTAGCTGCTCCGGCGTGATGTCATACGTTACAATCTCGCCATGGCGAAGCTCACTAACACGGGTCGGAGCAGATAGGCTGATCTCATCCAGCCCGTCTTCGCTGGCCACGACCATAGCCCGCTTAAGGCCTAGCTCGCGAAGCACCGCCGCGACCGTCTCGGTGCGATTGCGATCGTAGATGCCGAGCAGCTGTCGGTCGGCGCCCGCGGGATTGGTGAGCGGCCCGAGCATATTGAATACGGTGCGCACCCCTAATTCCTTCCGCGGGCCAGCCGCGTGCTTCATGGCTGGATGATAGATCTGAGCGAACATGAAGCATATGCCGGTGCGCTCCAAGCAATCCGCTGCCTGCTCGCCGCTTAATTGAATGTTGACGCCAAGCTCTTCCAGTACGTCCGCGCTGCCTGCCTTGCCAGAAGCAGAACGGTTGCCGTGCTTCGCAACCCGTACGCCGGAGGAGGCTGCTATGATGGCGGATGCGGTCGAGATGTTGAACTTGTGGATTCCTGATCCCCCTGTGCCGCACGTATCCAGCAGTCGATCACGAGAGGTGATCAAGTGGTTCGATAGATTGCGCATCGCATCGGCGAATCCCGCTATCTCATCGACAGATTCGACCTTAAGCCGCAGCCCAGCCAACAGCGCGCCAATCTGTGCGGAGGTTGCTCTGCCGCCCATAATATCCTCCATGACAAGTCTTGCCTGATCACGAGTCAAGTCTCTCCCAGCGAGCACTATATTCAACGCTTCTCTAATTCTCAGATCCTCGCTCATTGAACCTTCACCTCTCTTACCGGACTGCCATCTTGTACTTGAAGATCATAGTCCATATTCGCGTGAACAAGCTTACCCGCACCTGCAGTGCGCATAGAAGAGGATCTCTTCGATTGGGCGCCATACTCTTTACCAAAGACTCGCTCTGCCATCACGATAGATATAAGCAATGCCTTAGCTTTGTTCACGGTTTCCTCGTACTCCTTCTCAGGTACTGAATCCCATACGATACCCGCTCCAGATTGTACGTAGGCTTTACCGTGCTTGAATATAATCGTTCGAATCGTGATGCAAGTATCCAGATTGCCGTTGAAGCCAAGATAGCCGATCGCACCTGCATATGCGCCTCTTGCTTCCCGTTCGAGCTCAGCGATGATTTCCATCGCGCGAATCTTCGGAGCTCCAGATACGGTTCCGGCAGGCAAACATGAGAGGAAAGCGTCAAAGAAATCTTTATCTTCACGAAGCTTCCCAGATACGTTCGATACGATGTGCATGACATGCGAGTATCGCTCGACATTCATATAGGAATCACATTGTACAGATCCGAATTCAGATACACGACCGATATCGTTGCGGCCTAGATCAACCAGCATAATATGCTCTGCCCGCTCCTTCTCATCCGCAAGAAGCTCTGCTTCTAACGCGAGATCCTGTTCAGGCGTCGCTCCTCTTGCTCTCGTTCCCGCAATCGGTCTCGTCTCTACACGATCGCCTTTGACACGTACGAGCGCTTCTGGAGATGAGCCAACCAGCGTTTCATCATCCATTTTCAGCATGTACATGTATGGCGATGGGTTGGTAATTCGCAGCATCCGGTAAACATCGATAGGCTCCGCTTCCGTCACTCGCTCGAAGCGCTGCGAGAGTACGACTTGAAAGATATCGCCCGACCGGATATATTCCTTCGCTTGTTCAACCTTGTTCATATAGGAAGCCCTTGTCTCATTGCTGATCACAGCTCCAATATCGTCAACCCGTTCTGCCAATGCTTCAACAGAGATGGGCTTTAGCGCGTGAGGCAGCGGGGCTGTTATCTTCTGCTCCAAGCGAGCGAGCTTCTGGCCAGCTTCATGGTACAGCTCGCGAAGTTCACTGCTGCCAGCGCCTTCTGGAACATGCAGATTGACTATGGCTTGAATCTGCTGCTTCATATGATCAAACACAACTAGCTGATCACAGAACATGAATTGGATGTCATTCATGTTCAAGTCGTCCTTTGCGTGGCGCGGCAGCTTCTCATACTGCTGCATCAGATCGTAGCCGAAGAAGCCGATTGCGCCTCCGGTTAGAGGTGGAAGGCCTGGTATGACAGGACTCTTATAGCGCTTAAGCAGCGCCTGTAGTCCTTCCAACGGCTTCGCATCCAGATGCCGCTGCCTTCCGCCTTCAGTGATGACGTTCACTCCATTTTTCCCACGAAGCAGGAGAAATGGATCTGTGCCGATAAAGGAGTATCGGGCCCATTGCACTCCGCCTTCAACACTTTCTAACAAAAAGGCATATCGTTCATCTTGCAGCCGCTGATATAACCGAATCGGTGTTTCCATATCAGCGAGAATGGTACGCGAGATTGGAATAACATTGTAGTCACGGGAAAGCTCTAATATTTGTTCATAGCGGGGGATCATCGCCTTCACTCCTTTTCTCCCTATCGAGGGGAATGATACAGAGTGCAACTAAAAAAGACCTCTACGCAAAGTAGAGGTCTTATCGTTAACGATGAAATGATAGGAAAGCTGGGGATGCGAAGATACAAGCATACCATACAAGTATGCAAGCCACATCCATATAGAAGAAAGCAACCGCACGGTTCATCCCGTGTAGCGCTAATCATATTATACTCAGCTCTGCTCTGCTAAACTCATCTCATCTAAACTAAACTCTGCTCAACTCTGCTACAGCCAATATACAATAACTGCAAACTATAGTCAACGCAAGTTTGCCGCTATGCTCTGACTTTCTATAACTAATTGTATCAGGAGCTTACTCCTTAGCCTTACTTGTCCAGTAGATCCGGACGCAGCTGCGCTGCTTCATTCAAGTACACATGGCGCATATCCGCTTGCCCTTTCTCGGTATTCACATTCAGCATAATGCGAATACACTGCGGCAGACTGCCCTTAACCGGAATCTCGACGGCACACATGATCGGCACAAGCTCCCAGCCGGGCAGTGTTCTTACTGCTCGAGCAGGAAACGTTGCATCCAGATCCGTCGTCATCGTGATCCATATGTTGGAGATGCTCTCAGCTTCAATCTCATTCCATTCAACGATCTTATTTAACAATTCGTTCGTAGCGCTCAATATCTCATCCGCATCATTGGCTTGAACGGTAGTTGCTCCACGAATCCCTCTAAGAAACATCGTCATCCTTATTCCCCTTTCAAGCTGTTCACAATGTCGCGCACCAAGGAAACAGGGACGTCCCGTCGAATCTCAACACGACCTATTGCAGTTGGTACAACAAACACCATCGAACCTTCACTGAATTTCTTATCATGCATCATGGCGTTCATGATCGCATCCGTATCATAATGACTCGGAATTTCGGTTGGTAGACCAAACGCCTCCATCAATTGAAGTGTTCGCTCCTCAAGCCCAGCATCCTCACCCAGCGCTGCCGCCAAGCGCGCTGCTCCAACTATCCCAATCGAGATCGCTTCACCGTGAAGAAGTTCTCCGTAATTTCCCACTGCCTCCAGCGCATGCCCGATTGTATGCCCCAAGTTCAGAATCGCCCTTAAGTCATTCTCACGTTCATCGCGAGATACGACCTGAGCCTTGACGCTGCAGCCCGTATATAACCCATACTGCAGCTTCTCTTCATTCAGCTTTACGAGCTCGTCTGCATGGTCACCGCACCAATCCGCGAACGTCTCGTCCCAGATCAACCCATGCTTGACCATCTCAGCAAGTCCAGCTCGAACTTCACGCTCAGGCAGGGTCAACAGTGTGGATGTATCGTATATGACCATATCAGGCTGATGAAATGCGCCGATAATATTTTTCGCAAGCGGATGGTTAACAGCTACTTTACCACCGACACTGCTGTCATGCGCGAGAATCGTAGTAGGCATCTGAACGAAGCGAACCCCGCGCATATAGGATGCCGCAACAAACCCTGCAAGGTCCCCTACAACTCCTCCGCCTAACGCAACTACTGTCGATTTGCGGTCTAAGCCTGCTTCCAGCGCTGTAGTCACACACGCTTCCAGATGGGATAGCGTCTTCGACGTCTCCCCAGCAGGTACGGTATGTACCGCCACATGATAGCCAGCACTCTCGAGCGATTGTGTTACGATTGGCAAGTGCAAGGCTGCAACATTCTCATCTGTTACAACGAGAATTGGACTCTTAGTCGTGACGTTCATGTCTACAAACAGTTGACCCGTCTTCGTCAACAAACCGGATCCGATATAGATTGGATAAGAACGCTCGCCCAGATCAACTGTCAGCTCCGCCGCATTCCAACGTGAATTCATATTCATCGTCATCACCTAGTATTGAGCGACTTGAGCCATGTAATGATCATAGTTGGCTCTAATCTCTTCCATCGAGTCTCCACCGAACTTCTCAAGAAAGGCTTTGGCAATCTCCCAAGCCACGACGTGCTCCATAACGACACTTGCTGCAGGTACTGCGCAAGCGTCAGAGCGCTCAACCTGTGCGGTGAATGGCTCTTTCGTATCGATATCTACGCTGCGAAGCGGCTTGTACAGAGTCGGAATCGGCTTCATCACGCCTCTTACGACGACTGGCATTCCATTTGTCATCCCGCCTTCAAATCCGCCAAGTCGGTTGGAAGCGCGGGTAAAGCCGTGCTCCTCATCATACAAGATCTCGTCGTGAACCTGTGATCCGCGAATTATGCCTGCCTCAAAGCCAATACCAATCTCAACACCCTTAAAAGCGTTGATCGACATCACGGCCTGAGCGATGCGGCCATCAAGCTTGCGATCATATTGAACATAACTGCCAAGTCCGACAGGCAAGCCCTCCACGATGCACTCCACGATCCCTCCGATGGAGTCTCCGTCAGCTTTGATCTGATCGATGTACGCTTCCATCTTCTTCTCCGTTTCTTTATCAACGACACGAACGGAGGAGGCTTCTGTCTGCTCGATCAGCTCATCGATGGACAGTTGATGAGGCGGTGCTTCAATTTCTCCAATTCGAATTACCTGCCCCGCCACCTTAATACCAAATGCCGCAAGCAATTGACGCGCTACAGCGCCGACAGCTACACGAACCGTCGTCTCGCGCGCACTTGAACGTTCAAGTACGTTGCGGAGATCTTTTAAGTTGTATTTCAAACCGCCATTTAAATCTGCATGACCAGGACGCGGCCGATGAATACGGCGTTTATCTTCGTCTGAACCCTCGATTGGTTCAACGTTCATAATCTGTGTCCAATGCTTCCAATCGTTATTTTCTACGACTATAGCAATAGGAGCACCCGTAGTGCGTCCATGACGAACTCCGCCTACTATTGATGCTGTATCCTTTTCGATTTGCATGCGACGTCCACGGCCGTAGCCCTTCTGGCGTCGATGTAATTGGAAGTTGAGTTCCTCAAAATCAACTGTCATGTTGCTTGGCATACCTTCAATGATAGTGGTCAATTGCGGTCCATGGGTCTCTCCCGCTGTTAAATAACGTAGACTCACACTTAGCTCCCCCTTTTGCTGTAATGCTGTAAACGACTAAAATCCCAAGACTCTTTTGCTCATTATAGTATAGGAGTATCCGTTTGACAAGAAAGCAAAAACACGTCCTATCGCGCTCAAATGAGTGAGAAGAACGTGTAATAATTGCATTTCATACATAATCACGAACGTAAGTAACTCGCTGCTAATGTATAAGTTAATGCCAGTACCACCAATCCGTTGGCTTGTGATACGGAGTACTTGAGGTTCCATCAGCTTGACCGTGAATCGAGTTGTGCCATAACGAGTCGAGAGGGCCAGCATTGCCTGAATCTCGCTTGTCAATTTGATCAAGTGACTCTGCCTGCTTATTACCAAGTGGAGCATGATCATGATCTGCTCTATATTGCAACTTCTCTTCCTCTAGCCATTGTTCAAGCGGATGCAGCTCTAAACCTAATATTTGCGCGCATTCTTGCAACGACAGCTCACCACGGTAATAGGCAGCAATCACCATCCTCTTATCCATCTTGCTTCCTCCGTACCTTCTCTAGATTGATGCCTAACGGCCATCGATGCTTTAAGAATAGTATCGGACAAGGAGTACTTCGTTATACGCACACTATGGATTGAGCTATGTAAGTTTACGATAGAAGAAGGTTTCAACTGTCTCAAACCCATATTGGCCTGGGTTAAATATCTGTTCCGTACTGCCTACGAACAAGACTCCACCAGGTCGCAGGGACTGAGCAAATTTGTGATATAACATATGCTTGGCTTCTTCCGTGAAATAGATCATGACATTGCGGCAAATGATCAAGTCGAATCCAGAATCGAACGAATCGCTTAACAGATTCTGCTTCTGAAATGAAATACCCGACTTAAGCCGATCATGAATGCGAAATATCTCTTTTTCCTGTGTGAAAAACCGCGACTGAAACGAAGATGGGACATCTTTTAACGCACGAGGAATATATATTCCTTCTTTAGCTCGCGCAAGCGCATTATCGTCCAAGTCGCTCGCCAACAGCTTGGATCCTGTAAATACATTCAAATCATCAAGTATCATCGCAAGAGTGTAGGGCTCTTCCCCAGTCGAACAAGCGGCGCTCCAGCAGCGCAGTCGAGATGTATGACTCATCAGCTCAGGCAGCACTTTCGTGCGCAATACTTCCCAGCGACCCGGATTGCGCCAGAACTCAGAGACGTTAATTGTCATTCTGTCTAAGAACTCGTAAAATAAGTGCTTATCTTCCTCCATCGCTCGATAAAATGAGGTGAACGATTCAAAGCTGTTTTTCGTTCTTAGCGTATTAAGGCGTCTGCGCATTTGCGCTTCTTTATACTGAGCCAGATCGATCCCGCTTTTACGTTTGATCTTGTCTATGAATTGAATATAATCACGAGTTTCCTCTTCTGTATAATTGATTGCCTGGGAATTCAGATCTCCCATATCCATTATAGCGGCGATCGGTTCCTGGCCTTGGCGCGGTAGTATCGTGTTCCTAATCGTAGTTCTGCTGTCCATGTCCTACTCACCTCATCGCATATATCCGTAGTATAGTTCTATCATATAGAAAAACACGGTCGAATGATAGCATTCGCCGTGTTCATTTCATACCTCTAATCATATAGCTCTTATATGATTCAAGGATTCATGGCTTTGACTCCTAGAGCCAAGGTTCGATTGTACGATTGAAAGAAACAATCTCTTGATCTCCAAACACGTTAGAGATCTCACGAGCAGCGCTTTCAGGAGAATCGGAACCGTGAACGAGATTGAAGTTCGTATGCAGAGCATAATCGCCGCGAATAGTGCCAGGTTGAGCATCCGCTACCTTAGTCTTGCCGATGACCATGCGGGACAGAGCAATGACTTCATCGCCTTCCCATACCATCGCGAATACAGGCCCGGAAGTAATAAAGTCAACCAATTCACCGAAGAAAGGCTTCTCTTTATGCTCGTCATAATGAAACTCTGCTTGATTACGAGACAGAACTACAAACTTGCCTGCTACCAATTTGAGACCTTTGCGCTCGAAACGGCTTACAATTTCCCCAATAAGTCCGCGTTGGACACCGTCCGGTTTAACCATGATGAATGTACGTTCCATACGTTCACTCCTTGAACATATATAAGATTAATAACATACATATTGTACCAAATTTTTCATGGTAATACATCGTTTTGTCGTAAAATATTTATTTTAATGCGAGCGTTTCACGATGAAATGGGCAATGTCCTGCAAACTTTTACGCGCGCGAATATTCGGAAGATGCGTAAGCGCATCAATTGACTTCTCCAGATAGCGGTTAGCTAGCTGCTCAGCCTCCTGTATTCCTCGGCTATTGCGTATGATGTGCAAGGCTTCCGACACATCTGTTTCACCATTATGAGCGCGAATATGCGCGATATGCTGAAGCAGCGGTTCACGTATGGTCGGGTCCTGCAGAGCATACAGTACAGGCAGCGTGATGTTGCCCTGCTTGATGTCATTGCCAGGGGGTTTGCCGAGTTGTGCTTCTGTACCCGTCAGATCGAGCACATCATCTCGAATCTGGAACGTCATTCCTACGTTATAGCCATAGCGGTATAACCAATTGCTCGTCTTAGGATCAGCTCCCGCCGCTAGCGCGCCTAATTGGCAGCTCACTGCGATAAGCAGAGCCGTCTTGCGACGAATTCGCAGCAAATATTGCCTCACACTTTGCTCCGTATTAAAGAAATCCCGAATCTGCTCCATCTCGCCAATACACATTTCCACCATTGCTTTGGAAAGTATCCGATGGATCTGCGGATTCTCGAGCTCCGTAACCAAAGTAAGCGCTTTTCCGTATATGTAGTCCCCGGTGTACATAGCAACCAGATTATCCCACTTCGACTTTACAGTAAGGTTGCCTCGCCGCGTATCCGCATCGTCGATAACGTCGTCATGAACCAGCGAAGCCATATGTATGAGCTCCAGCGGTACGGCAATACGCTTCAGTTGGTCCAAATCATATGTCCCAAACTTGCCAGCCATCAGTACAAATACGGGTCGGATTCGTTTGCCTCCGGATTTCAATAGATGTAAGGACGTCTCATTTAACAGCTCGTGATCGGATACAATCGTACGCTCCAATTCACGTTCGATAAAAGAAACGTCCTGTTTCATTGATGCATAAATGTCCCACAGTTTCATGCTTTCACCTAACCAACAGTATTTTCCGACCAAATGTCTAACCGAACTTCATGATCGATTAAACCTAATTCATAAGCATATTCAAAGTAAAGCTGCAGTCCTTGCTGCTGCTCAGGTCCGAAATCATAATTCAAGTTATTGAAATAATGTCGCCAATAATCAGCAGTTCCGCCTAACTGTTGCACGGCATCCTGCACGAGCGGTTCCGGGTTCGCATTGCTGAGCATCTTGCTTGTCCGAAATGCATCCACAATTAGTGAAATATCCTGCGAATGCTTCAAGATCGATTCCTTACGCACTGCCCAAACGGCAAATGTCATCCATCGACCAGTCCAATCATACCACATCTCACCGAGATCATACACATCGTACTTCGGATTCTGTTCGTTCGCCCAGTAGGCGCGAATCGCATGATCCCCTATTAATAAAGCCCCATCAGCAACTGCCATCATCGCCTCAAGGTCAGGTTCCATCGGTAAGTATGTCGGCGATTTCTGATATTGCTTGGCTGCGATAATCTTGAGTAGATTAACGGTTGTCGCAGAAGTTGTGGTCAGCGCAATGCTGCCATCCATCACTTCATCCAGAGGTTTCTTCACAAACAGCATGAGAGAGTTTACCCTGCCAAGTGCGCTTACAGATAAATCAGGAAACAGAACATAATCAGCGCTTGATACTCCGTATGCGAAGGCTGAGATTGGTCCCATGTCTATCTTACCTTCTCGCATTGCTTGATTGAGCGTAGATGGTACCGCTGGGATCATCTGTATCTTCGCTTTCGTTCCCTCTGGTTCAAAATGATAAAAAATCGGCCATACATTCGCATAATCGATTCGGCCAATTCGGATACAACCATCATTATTCGTTGCTTGGTATGTTCGCTGGTTCATTTGAACTCCCCCATCTTGTATATAGCTGATGTTCAATGTTCAAGCTGTCCAACACCTTACCCACTAGGAAGTCAACGATATCATCCAATGTTTTAGGTTGATGATAAAATGCCGGCATAGCAGGAATAAGGCGAACACCCAGACGAGCCAGCTTCAGCATATTCTCCAGATGTATTGCATGAAGAGGTGTCTCGCGCGGCACGATGACGAGAGGTCTGCCCTCTTTTATCATGACATCAGCAGCACGCGCCATTAGATTATCTGATGTACCGTGTGCTATCGCGGACAGTGTCCCCATCGAACAAGGCATAATGATCATCCCGCGCACTCGATAAGATCCGCTGGCAATGCTCGCCCCGATATCTTGAATCGGATGGTACTGAATGCGAGCAGACTCTTCACCAAATGCCTGATTGATCGCTTCTTGACGCTTCGTTACATTCCATCCCAACTCTTCCTTCAACACACGCCATCCCGCATCCGTAATAACGAGATGAACGAAATGCCCCGCTTGAAGCATAGATTGAACGAGGCGAACTCCGTATATTGCGCCGCTCGCCCCTGTAATACCGACTACCCATCGTTCTGATTGTTCAGACATTACATCACCACCAGATCAATTAACGTGAAAGCGAAGACGACAACGCTTAACACACCATTCATCGTGAAGAATGAGGTGTTGAGACGAGTCAGATCGTTAGGCTTAATAATAAGATGCTCGTACACGAGCAAGCCTAGTGCAATCACGGTTCCGATCAGATACCACCAACTCAGATTGGTTATGAAAATGAGAAGGACGAATCCCAATGCGGTGACGACATGGAAGCCGCGAGCAATCTTTAATGATCGCTCAATTCCAAACCGTACGGGTATTGACTTAAGCCCTTCTTTCTTATCAAACTCATAATCTTGACAAGCATACACGATATCAAATCCGGTTGTCCAGAAAGCTACTGTTAAGAAGAAAATGATCGCGTCCCAGCCGACTTCATTCGTTACCGCTACCCACCCGCCTAAAGGTGCCAGAGCGATCGTCAAACCCAGTATTACATGACACAGCCATGTAAATCGTTTCGTAAAGGAGTAGAATACGAGCATAAAAACAGCAATCGGCAATAATATGAAGGATAATGGCTCTAACATTGCTGCTGCCCATATTAATAACCCAAACGATACTGCGGTAAACACAAGTACCTCGCCTATCTTCAACAATCCTGCAGGGATGGCACGATTTGCTGTGCGCGGATTCTTAGCATCAATCGCAGCATCAATCATCCGATTGAGCGCCATAGCTGCGCTCCGTGCGCCAACCATCGCCAGCAGAATCCAGCCGATCTGTGACCAAGATGGAAGCTCACCATGAATGGTCATAGATCCGAGCAGCGCCCCCATAAACGCGAATGGAAGTGCAAATAACGTATGTTCGAACTTGATCATTTCAAGAATAATCTTCGTCTTTCTCAGCATCTATCTACTACCCCTTTGTCCCGATATGCAATGCAGAGATACCGCCAGTGAGCGGATACGCTTCTACTTGTTCGAGGCCAGCATCGCAGAACATCTGAGCTAATACTTTATGATCCGGGAATACCGCTTGCGACTCTGGGAGCCATTTGTACTGATCGTATCGCTTAGCAATAAGCTTGCCGAGCATAGGCAGCAGCTTGCGGAAATAAAAGAAATATATAGCTTTAAAAGGCTGCCAAGTCGGTTGGGACAATTCCAAGCATACGACTTTGCCTCCCGGCTTAACAACTCGTCTCATTTCGCGAATAACCTGCATGTAGTCTGGAACATTGCGCAGACCGAAACCTATAGTAATGTAGTCGAAGGAATTATCCTCAAACGGCAATTCCATCGCATTGCCCTGCACTAATTGTATCTGGGATGACAAGCCTGCCTTGTCTACTTTCTGCTGGCCGTGAGCTAGCATGTTGGGACTGAAGTCCAATCCAACGATGCGGCCATTACCGCTTGCTTCTGCTAATTGAATGGTCCAATCGCATGTACCGCAGCATAGATCAAGCGCAGTCTGACCAGGACGTACATTCATCTTACGCATCGTAAATGCCCGCCAAGCCTTGTGACGGCGAAAGCTCATGATGTCGTTCATCTTATCGTACTTCGGCGCAATACTTTCAAATACAGAATGCACATATTCTTCTTTTGACTTGCCAGTCTTCGTTGAATTCATATTCACTGCTTGTCCCCCTCCTCTTTCACCACTAGTTCTGCCTATCGACTGATTATCCCTGCAACGGAGCGCCCGTGAACGATCGAATCCGTGAGTCTGGTTGTGCGCTGTGGAACACAAGTCCTAAGTCTGCAACTATATCCTGGCTAAGCAAACCAAGTTGTTCCTCTAGAACCAATCGTGCACTATGTATCATATCTGATAATTCCTGAACGATATGATATCTAGAGATAAGCTGTTTCCAGTGTGATTGGTCATATCGCTTCTTCATTAGCAGTTGGCGTTCATCTTGTGTTCCATGCTGGGCAATATGCCAATAAGACCAGCTTCCTTCAAACGATTGAAAGTGATTTACACGCTCATACTCCTGTTCTAATACCTCAACATACGAGATTTGCTGCAGAAGCTCCTCCCACTGAGATGCATCCTGAGGCAGCATGCGATCGTCAAAGGAATGAAACAAGCATTGCCGCAGATTCGCACGATCTTGCAGATACGACTCCGCACTGAGCTTCCATTGCTTGGTCTTTATCAGAAGCGTCATCTTCAGTCGATTCACTTCACATACGCCGCGGCTCAGAGCTCGAATAGCGTCCACTTGACCCGCTTGAGCGAGTAAATGATAAAAACGGCTGCTAAAAAAATCACCGGCAAGAACCTTAAGCTGTCTGGAACGCAAGTTGCGGTCGTCACCTTGACTGCCTGCCAATTCCACCGTATCGTGTGTATCAAGCGCTAACTGAACAAGTGAAGTCACGATAGAGATAAGCTCACTGTGCTCATGATTTGCGCGATTGTGGTTTAAAAAAGCGTACATCAAAGCTACCCGTGAATGAGCCAAAGCGGGCAACTCAGTGTGCGCTTGTATCATGTCATGATCAATATATCGTTGAACCATTTGCGGGATTTGAGTACCCTTCATGTGAATGCCTCCGAGTATTGTCATCCGTCTGGATGTCGTAATCTAAATTATTATATCATATGTTGCATGTAATCGGATAACAATTTTGGGTTGCCTTGAGAACGTGCGTGACGAGTAAAGATCTGATTCCAGAGCGGAGTATACGTGATTCTCAGCGCGGCTTGTGTACTCTTGGAGAGGGACTCTGCTCCATCTTTAAGCTCCTGAAGCATTTCTTGATTTACAACAGCTCGGTTGGCGTCCAGTGCGAGCAACACATATTTCTTCTTAACGATCTCGTCTTCGATCACGATGCGAAGCTGCAGTCTCTCTATATTATCAGTCTCTCTGAAGCAGAATTGCAACCATCGGAATACCTCTTGGTATAAGAGTGATTGATTATGTACGGATGAAGCTACCTTAATATCGACCGATAGCTTGCCACTGTCTGACCATATTACTCTGCGCAGACCTAAATCTCTAGGAACCGTAGCTAATTGATCTACGAGCTGTGACTGGCTAAGATGAATCAATTGTTGATCGCGGTTAAAGACCGTAACATCAGATGGTTCGCCGCGACTCTGTTCCACATAGCCTGCTAGAGCTCCTAATACTGACAGCATGACAACCGTTATTATAATTGACCCAAGCGTGAATCTGAGCTTCTGCAATGCATTCACCTCTTTCACAACGATGCCTTGCTTATGACATCAGTTTCGACGCCTGCAAGGATGTCCATACCTCATTGTACAATGAAAAAAAGCAGGCTATGCCTGCATCATTGATCTGAATCCGTATGAATCTTCCCGTGCTTGGTCATTACTTCAGCTTTACCGCGTATCTTGATCGCCGAAGTATGATCTGTAAATTGAGCGATCAGCACTTCGTTCTTATCAAGCTTCTCCATATGGTGGAAGCGAGTATCTTGACCGCGCGTTAATCCGATAACCTGCACGCCCTGCTCTTTCGCCTTAACAACAATATAATCGTTCTGATTCTGTTCCATAGTAAAGCCTCCTTCGTGTCCTTAACACAAGTCTTCATCTGTAATGATGACGTGTTGGGCACTTAATGTCAATCATGTCCCGCTTAGGAACTAGCATATATGTATATCGACCGATTCTTGCTTACTATAAAGCAATGAAGCCGTGACAGGTTCGTCACGGCTTGAACATTCAGATAATATGTAAGATCAGTTGAGCGCTCTTTGTCTATTATCGTATCCCTCAAACCATGAGCAAAAGGACATAGAACTATTTGATACCTTCCTTAAGCGCTTTACCAGGCTTGAACGCAGGAATCTTGCTTGCGGCAATTTCGATTTCCTCACCTGTTTGCGGGTTGCGGCCCTTGCGAGCAGAACGTTCGCGCACTTCAAAGTTTCCAAAGCCAACGAGTTGAACTTTGTCACCATTCTGCAGCGCGTTCGATATCGCATCGAATACAGCGTCCACTACCTTCGTTACATCCTTCTTAGACATTTCTGTAGATTCAGAAACTTCCGTTATCAGTTCAGATTTATTCATGTCTATTCACCTCCTAATATAAAGTAAGTATACTACATGGTTTGCACGTAATTAATGGAAATTATACCTGTTATCTTGAGTTCCACGCGGTCATAACCCCTATAGGACAAGGACAATTGCGATTTGGAACAAATTTATAGTAATATACTGAAATTGCAATTGCAAGTGTATTCGTTGCCGTTTCTCATTCTCTGCATAAAGCAGAGGAACTGCCTCTGCTTTACATGTCTTAATAAGTCATTTCATGCTATTAAGGTTATTTAAGATGAAGAACCGAGTTCTGACGACTGCAGTGCTGCATCCAGCAGCATATCAAACAATTCATCATCATTCTCTAACCGCTCATCCAGCTTCAAGAATTCCTCTTCATCGCCAGATTGCTCAGTAAAATGCAAGCTGTAGTCCCAGTCACGTCCATTTTTACTAAAGAACGATATCTCATAACGATTGTTGTAGTCCTCCAGTTTAAAGACGACATTACCCGAATATTGACTGTCTGTATGCTGTGCGAGTGAAGCCCGCTCAATGTGCAAACTCATTGCCTATCCCTCTCTTTATTGAATTAAACTATTGCAGTAACTGCATATCTCTCATCATACCCTAAATTGCGTAATTGTACATTACATTTAGATTAACTTGTACATCGCAAAAAACCCAGCCGTTCGTAGATCATGTCAACATGATCTGCGAGCAGATGGGTTTGCATCAAGCTATACGATTAGAGAATGATGGCGATTAGCCCGCCAGAGCCTTCGTTAATGATGCGTCCTAATGTTTCCTGCAGCTTATAGCGTGCATTGTCAGGCATCATTGCAATCTTGCCCTGTATACCTTCACGCACGATGGAATGCAGCGAACGTCCGAATATGTCTGACTCCCATATCTTTGTTGGGTCGTTCTCGAAATCCTGCATCAAGTAGCGCATTAATTCTTCACTCTGCTTCTCCGTCCCGATAATCGGAGCAAACTCCGACTCAACATCGACTCGAATCATATGGATAGAAGGCGCGGTTGCCTTCAATCGCAGACCGAAGCGTGAACCTTGACGAATCAATTCCGGTTCATCAAGCGCCATCTCCGTTAAAGTTGGCGCTGCTATACCGTATCCGGTCGTCTTCACCATTTCAAGCGCTTCCGCGAAACGATCATACTCCCGCTTGGCATGTGAGAATTCCTGCATCAGCTGAAGAAGATGATCTTTGCCGCGTATTTCGACGCCGACTACTTCCATAAGTATCTGATCATAGAGCTCATCAGGCGCATACAGATCGATCTCTGCTACTCCCTGCCCCATGTTCATTCCACTTAATCCGGCTCTCGCGATGAACTCATACTCCATAAATTGTTGGACTACACGGTCCACATCACGAAGTCGGCGAATGTCCTTAACGGTATCACGCACGGAGTTCTCGAAGGAGGAACGGAGCCAATGCTGATCATTCAGCACCATAACCCAGCTCGGGAGATTCACATTAACTTCATGTACCGGGAATTCGTACAGCACTTCGCGCAGCACGTTCATCACATCGTCCTCAGTCATTGCCGCAGCGCTTAATGCCATAACAGGGATATCATATTTCTGCTCAAGCTCGTTGCGCAGTGCTTGTGTTTCTTCGCTCTTCGGACGAGTAGAGTTGATAATGAGCACGAAAGGCTTGCCGACTTCCTTCAATTCATTTATAACTCGTTCTTCCGAATCCACATAAGATGAACGCGGGATTTCAGCTATCGTCCCATCTGTAGTGACAACAACCCCCAGCGTAGAATGCTCCTGAATTACTTTGCGCGTACCAATCTCCGCTGCTTCCTGGAACGGGATAGGCTCTTCAAACCATGGTGTATTGATCATTCGCGGACCATTGTCATCCTCGTAGCCCTTGGCTCCTTCAACTGCATAGCCAACGCAATCTACAAGTCTTACACTAACTTCCAAGCCTTCACCTACGTGAATCTGAACGGCATTGTTAGGCACGAACTTCGGTTCCGTTGTCATGATCGTTTTGCCTGCCGCACTTTGCGGAAGCTCATCTACTGCTCGAATGCGGTCAGATTCATTCGTAATATTCGGGAGAACGACCGTTTCCATGAACCTCTTAATGAATGTCGACTTCCCCGTACGAACAGCACCAACGACTCCGAGGTAAATATCCCCACCGGTACGCTCGGCAATGTCCTTAAAAATGTCCACTTTCTCCAAATGATATCCCCTCCTAAATAATTTCCGACGGACATGAAGACAACATCCGCCTCACGTCCCTCAGAAACGATTGGCTCCTCTGCTAGATTTGAACTGTTGCCGTTGTCGCCAGTGTCGCCGCCGAGCTGGAACGTCGTACATATGTATTGCGACGCAACTCGTACATGCTAGGACTAGTAATATCATATTGAGAGAGCGGACCAAATATGACGACAGGACAAACTTTTTTTACAACTTTGCTAGTTGCAGCAGTATAGAACCGCAACGCTCCATAACTAGCACATATCCAATGCCTTCCTGCAAAGGTATATGATCATAGTTCCTGCATTATACATCTTGAACACAAAAAAACTGACGTGCACAAAGCACGCCAGTTGTTGTGAATTTATTTATTTTAGTTTAAACACGCTGATTTCGTGCTGCAGCTGCTTCATCTTCTCGCGCAGTTCAGAAGAAGAATGAATCAAGCTGTCTATCGTGTTCAGCTGCACATTAGCTTGATTAGCAGCTTCCTCAGCGTTAACTGCGCTGTTGCCAACAAGTACAGCCAGGTTATCGACGGATGCCGCAACTTCTTCACTGCCTGCTGACATCTGCTGCGCTACTGCGGACACTTCCTGAATCTGTTCATTTACAGCAAGGACATGCTGCCATAGTTCCTGGAAGCTTTCACTGGAAGCATGAACGACCTTCGCTCCATGCTCTACAGACGCAGTACTCTTCTCCATAGAGTTAGACAATTGGTTTGTAACTTGCAGGAATGATTGCAGCGTTTCAGCGATTTGTTCTGTCGAAGCTTGTGTCTGTTCAGCAAGCTTGCGGACTTCAGTTGCTACAACACCGAAGCCTTTTCCATGCTCTCCTGCTCTTGCCGCTTCAATAGAAGCATTCAGCGCGAGCAGATTCGTCTGAGCTGCAATATTGGCAATCAGACCAACAATCTGCTCCATCTCAGATGTTTTGGCAGATAAGGTACGAGTAAGGTTAGTAGATTCTTCTACTGTATTATTGATGATGTCCATCTGCTCTTTCGTCTCACGAGTCTTGTCTAAGCCTAACTGTGCGGCTTCTGCCGCTTCTTCACTGATAGCAGACACTTGATAGGTTGATTCTGCGATACGTTGAATTCCGATGGCAATCTCATTCATCGCTACTTTACTCTCATCCGTACTCTGAGTAGCTGTAGTTGCTCCATCAGTCACATTCTTCATGAAGTCGGATATTTGCTGTGAAGAATTAGACGTTTCGTCCGCAATAACGGCTAAATGCGCTGATGATGTTGTTACATCATCAGCCGTATTTTTCACATTCGATACGAGATCGGATATATGACTGATCATCGTATTGACTCCTGCGGATAAGCGGCCAATCTCATCTTTGTTGTTGACAGGAACAGATACCGTAAGATCGCCTTCTGCAGCAAGATTAGCAGCTTTAGCAAGTCTCTTCAACGGGAGCATCATTGCATAAATAAACCAAATAATCAGTCCAACGAAAATTACACTTATCGCAATACCGATAATCACATTTTCCCTTAACATTGCTTCAAGTCCATTCGAGATTAGACCGCTGTTCAGATCAAGTACAAATATAGCGACTGTCTCATTCCCCGACTTAATTGGAGAATAGATAGTCATCCATTGGCCGGAATCAGTCTCATAAACTCCGCTGAATCCTAAACCTTCAGCTTTATATTGTTGATACGCTGCTTCGGATCTTTCCATAGGCTCACCAATCTTGTGGCCACTCTTCAACATGACATCATTGGCGGCAAGTAACACATTAGACTTCTTGCCGTCTTTTTCAACCTCATGCGTGGAGAGTATGTAAGCATTTCCGATAATTCCATGATTGCTCATATTGCTTAATACTTTCGTAAACCGTAGAACATTCTGATCCTTCAGGTAAGCTTCAACGCCACCTTCTTTTAATTCGCTATCCAATTCCTTGATATTGTCTGCCTCTAGATTAATCTCGCGCTGCAAAATTTCAAACGCTGTAATTAGTCTAGTTTCTTCATGTAGTTTACCTTCCTTATAAGTCCGATAGGTGTAAATCGTGTTCATCGCCAAAGTCAATATGGCGACAACAACTGTAAGTTTAACTATTATACTCATGTTTTTCATAGAGTACTGTAACCCCTCCTACTATTACTTTCATTTTTAGATAGTCATTATCGAATATTTTTATATCGACATTTTCTGCGAAAATATTTATATTTTCGTCCATTTTCATCGCTATTTCCATCCATTTTCACGCCATATATCGACAATTTTCACAGTTCAGACACAGTTTTTCCAAGCATCCCTCTTTCTTAGATCATATTTGGTTATAAAATGGTTCTGAGGAATATTAAAGGTAGTACCAGTCACCTCGAGAGCAAAAAAAATAGGGCTTGCCCCATTACTATGGGACAGCCCCTACTTAAGTCTAACGTTATGTAGTCTGCGGCCATGGAGCATTATCTCTCCAGATATAAGGCACAGATTTAATAGGCGAATATAAACCTACCTCGACTAGAATCTCGCGAAGATCTGTCAGTTCCTTGGCCACTGCTGGATCAGCAGTACGTTCCATAGCCTGCATCAGATCTCGTGCATAATCCACATATACGTTACCTTTCTCATCCATCATAAACTGCAGCGGTTCACCGCTGTAAGGACTCTTCACCGTTACGTCACGCGCTCCGATATCAGATAAAGGAATAGTATAAAATCCAGGATACAGTTCATCGCCACGCGGAGCTTGCTCCTTCTTCGACTTCGCAAGGTCCATAAGCCGCTGCAAATCATTGACACGCTGCGCGGTTACAAGATCCATCACCCTTACAGTCGGATTCGTTTCTTCATTCAAGATGAGATATTGATCTGTACCGCCGTTCTCAAATGCATTCTGAGGTATGCTGCTCAACAGCCCAGCCTTCTCCAATTCCTTTAAGTTAACTTTAAACTTTTCATACGCAGGCGTTTCCATATCCGCGTTAATAAGCGGGAGCAAGCCGTCGCGCTTCTGGTACTCATCTACAGCATTCTGAACAAGCATAATCCCGTCTTTAACCGCTGCTTGATTATCCTTCCGAAGCTCCTTCGGATATAAACAGCCTTGGAGCAGCGCGCTTATCATTAGGATAATCGTAATCAATGCTAATCCATGGATATTGCTTCGATTAAACCTAATATTCACCACAAACGGTCATCCTCCTGTTGCTGTAATTGTTTTCGCACTGCGGCTTTAAGTGGATCTTCTGGAATCGTAACAATCAAGTCACATGGTCCAGATGGTTTGATCTTCGCCTGACAGGCTAAACGCAAGCCGTTGCTGGACGTAATGCCTAATTTGCGTCTTTCCGCATCTGAAGGCGGCAGAATGCCTTCACCGTGCACATCAACCTTGCACATCAAACAGCCTGCTTTACCTAAGCAGCGGGTTCTTATCGGAATACGGGATTGCTGCGCCAGATCCAACAACGATCTTCCAGCCTTAGCTTCAACTACTTGTTCATCTGGAAGAAACCGAACAAGCCTCATAAGTGATCCAGCTCCTTATCATACGCATAGCGAAGGCACGTTCCACACGACTTACTCATTCTCTAGCCTCTTCATTAGATCCGGCAGCAACGCTTGAAGCTTATTGATTAGTGCTTTTGTTGGAGCGCATTGCTCAAGTATGGCCTTCATCGCGTCTACATGCTGCTCTGTACGCACTCTCATAGCCCCCGCAATCGCTTTAACCCGATCCTCTCGTTCGCGCAATAAGTTGAATACAAGATCGTGTGATAAAGGCATTAACGGAATTCTTACGCCATCCATATCAACATACGTACGATGATGCCACAATACAGAGGTAACGCTCGTTTCATAACGGCACCAATCCGTATCAACGATAAATTGTCCGACAAGCTCGACAGAAGAATCATAGCATCTATAATGACTCAATAAGGAGCGATAGATCTTGCTCTCGTTCCATTCCTGTTCATCGATCGCAGCATCTCGCCAATAGGAATGCAGCGTGACAGCTTCGTGCGTGTCAGCATAGATATCAACGTCGTTCGGCGACTTCGCTAACTGTACACCTTGCAAGAGAAGGCTGCAGCTGCCGCCAAGCAGCCACTTTTCATTCGTATCATTGTGTTCGCTCAGCCACTGAAGCGCGCGGACTATGGAGTTAGGTATCTCAGTACAATTCATCGTGTAGGACTCCAATCCTGTCATAAATAATCAAAGCATTACAATGCTAAACTATCAGAAATAAGGTTTGTTTGTTGCCCGAATGTCGCCATCTGCTTCAATAACCGCTTGGCAAGCAAGACGATATCCTTGCTCGAATTCATCTTCCTCTAAGCGATTCCACTCTGCATCCGTGACTTCACCCAAATACTGTGCGCCTTCTTCCACGATACAGCGGCATCGTGCACATGTCCCCTTCGTGCATCTATGATTCCAGTCCACATCTTGATCAATCGCAGCGCGAAGCAATGTAACTCCAGTTGGAGTCTCCAGCTCTACTTCTTTGGTCAATCCTCTTAATACTGTTTTTCCCATGCTGTCACTCCTCTATATGATTGATATTAAGCCATACAACATACCTGCAAGCAGTAATATAAACGCTACAAAAGTTAATACGCCTCTAATCCAACCCTTTGTCTTATACCTAGCAAAGGCTACGATTAAAGCTGAAAGCGCCATTAAGCCAATTCCGATTAAAGAAACCCACATCTTCGTTAAAGAATCCATTGCCAAGTCTCCCATCCCCCAATGTCTACCTTATTATACCATCCGACTTATGGAAACAAAAGACGACAATGTCCGCTTACAAGCGGGCTTTGCCGTCTTTATACTTTCAGTATGAATGAGCCTGAGACCGTGCAATCTACTTCTTCAAGATAAATTTCATTAATGTTTCCATCGAATTGGCGTTTACACCGCTCTTTCTAACCGCAGTCACGATATCATTCACTGTTGATTCCGTTACCGGAACATTAGCCATCGTCGCAACTTGTTTGATGAGCTGACGAAGCTGTGCTTCATTCTCAAGCGTCGACGGCTTCACCGATTCGCCCAATTTTTTAATTTGTTTTTCGGTTATCGGCTTCTTAATTTTTTTATTGATAGCACTTAACGCATCCTTGGGGATATTGTTGTTCGACATTTCGTCCCTCCTTGTGTCTATACTCCGTATAGTGTATGAGCATACGGGCATAGAGGTGAGACTACTAGGTCCATTCCGTCTGGATAACATCCTCATTCTCATGTTTGCGGACACGGCCCATCAACTGCTCAACAGCAATCCTTGGGTTAAGACCTTCAAATAGTACACGATACAAAACATCTGTTATCGGCATTTGGACGTGATGTTTCTGTGCTAAGAAATGAGTTGCCTTTGTCGTTCGTATCCCTTCGACGACCATCCCCATGCTTGCCAGCACATCATCTATCTGCTTGCCTTGTCCGATCATCGAACCTGCTCGCCAGTTGCGGCTGTGCTTGCTCGTTGAAGTAACAACTAAGTCCCCAACTCCAGCCAAGCCGGCAAAGGTCAGTACATTGGCGCCGAGATCAACTCCGAGTCGAGCAATTTCGGTTAATCCTCTCGTGATGAGCGCGGCCTTGGCATTATCTCCGAAGCCTAAGCCGTCTGACATTCCCGCTCCTAGAGCGATTATGTTTTTTAAAGCACCTGCAAGCTCTACACCGAGTACATCTGTATTCACATACACACGAAAATACGAGTCGTTCATGAACAGATCTTGTGCTTGCTCAGCTGTTGTGACTGATGTTGATGCAATAACAACTGTCGTTGGACATTTGCGCACGACCTCTTCCGCATGGCTCGGTCCGGACAAGACAGCGATTCGATCCATTCCACAGGACAGCTCCGATTCCAGCACTTCCGACATTCGGGCTAGTGTCTCCGTCTCAAAGCCTTTAGTTGCATGTACGATGAACATATCATCTGTCAAATAAGGCTTCATCTGTGAAGCCACCTGCCGCATCGCTGCCGAAGGAGCGACAACAATGCAAGCCTGCGCGCCATCCATGACCTCTTGAATGGATGTAGCCGCTTGTATGTTCGGATGCAGCTCGATATCCGGCAAGTACTTGGCATTTGTATGCCTTGTATTGATCTCCTCTGCTTGTTGTTCTGATCGAGTCCAAACCATCACTTGATGGCCGTTATCCGCCAGAACCTGACAAAGCGCGGTTCCCCAACTACCGGCTACAAATACAGCTACTTTACCGGACACGAGATACTCCCCCTTTATTCGATCCAAGCTTATTCTCCGTCCCTTGTATAAGCTTGATAATATTCGTACGATGTCGATAGAACGCAAATAAGCATAGAAGCAAACTGCCGATAAAGATGCTCATGTCCATTCTAAACAGCAGGATGAATACTGGTGTTAATCCAGTGAACATTAGCGAGCCTAGTGAAACATACCGTTTCCATACGATAAAAAGAATCGCGATGATTCCTGCAATCAGAGCCGGGTAGAACGCCAAAAGAGCTAGTACTCCTATTGTCGTCGCAATCCCTTTACCTCCACGAAATCGAAAGAAAATCGGCCAATTATGCCCTATAATGGCAGCGATTCCGCAAGCGACCGCAACCCATGATTCGTCAGACACTAAATATCCAATCAATACAGCCGTAATACCCTTAAGCACATCTAACGCCAGCACTCCAATGGCCGGGCCCTTACCAAGAACACGCAGCGTATTCGTCGCACCTGCGTTGCCGCTGCCATGATTACGGATATCGATGCCTTTTACCCACTTGGCAATCAGCACGCTAAAGCTAATTGATCCAAGCAGGTAACAGCCGACGATTGCAATGAAGGATAACGTCATTGTCGTTCGCTCCTATCCCTCGTCAGATTTTCGCCGTGTAAAGAGACGCAATGGGGTTCCTTCAAAGTCAAATGAAGCCCGAATTCGGTTCTCTAAGTAGCGTTCATATGAGAAATGCATCAGTGATGGATCGTTAACGAAAACGACCAGCGTCGGCGGCTTCACGGCAACCTGGGTTACATAATTAATGCGCAAACGTCTGCCCTTGTCTGTTGGAGGCGGGTTGTAGGCAACAGCATCTCCAATGACATCATTCAACAGATGTGTCGGAATGCGCTTGGCATGCTGCTGAGCCACATGCGCAATTACCGGAAGCAGCTTATGTAACCGCTGCTTCGTCTTAGCTGACAAGAAGACGATTGGCGCGTAGGACATAAACAAGAAGTGGTCTCGAATTGACGTTTCGAATTGTTGCATCGTCTTGTCATCCTTCTCAACAACATCCCATTTATTGACGACAAACAGCGCTGCTTTACCAGCTTCGTGCGCATAGCCGGCAACGTGCTTATCTTGTTCAATAATGCCTTCTTCTCCGTTTATCACAATTAGAACGACATCCGCGCGTTCAATCGCTTTCATCGCGCGCATGACGCTGTACTTCTCAGTCGTCTCGTACACTTTGCCGCGTTTGCGCATACCAGCTGTATCGATGAGAACGTACTTCTGACCATCCTTCTCGAATGGGGTATCGATCGCATCGCGAGTCGTGCCCGCAATATCGCTGACGATAACTCGGTCTTCACCAAGAATCGCGTTTACCAAGGAAGACTTTCCAACGTTCGGTCGACCGATAAGAGCCACTTTAATTACATCGTCATCGTATTCATCATCGGTCAAGTCTGGCAGTTGCTCCACAATGACGTCAAGCAGGTCGCCAATACCGGTGCCATGGGATCCAGACAGTGCGATTGGTTCACCGAATCCTAAGCTGTAGAATTCATAAACATCGTCCATACGATTGAAATTATCGACTTTATTCACAGCGACGATGACCGGTTTGCCAGAACGGAACAGAATCTGAGCCACTTCTTCATCCGCCTGAGTAACACCCGTCTTAGCATCGCACATAAACACGATTACATCCGCTTCTTCGATCGCGAGTTCCGCTTGCATACGAATAGAGCGCAGGATAACATCCTCGCCGTCGATCTCAATGCCGCCCGTATCGATGATACTAAACGGCTTCCCGTTCCATTCACCTGTTCCGTATATCCGATCTCTAGTTACGCCAGGTTTGTCTTCCACGATTGCCAAACGGTCGCCGATGATACGGTTAAAAATGGTCGACTTTCCGACATTCGGCCGCCCGACGATGGCAACTACGGGTTTTGCCATGCAGTTCACTCCTTCATTATCTCAAACATATACACGTACAACATCATATCAAAAAATGAACCGCTTGGCTAACTATTATCGACTTTAGCACGAGGCATTTGCAGTATATACACGGTAAATATGACAAAAACACGTGCTGCAGCAAAAGCAACCCACCAAGCGTCAAACGTATCCAGCGAGCCGAGTGTGATGGTCGTATCCTTAAGCGTTCGAGTCTGTACGATTCCCTCACCAATCGCCATGCTAAGCGTTATAATGATCCATTGACGAAGTACATTTGTATACAGCATACCACATATTAAACCCATACAAATGGCGATCAACCACGTAGGAATATTAGGCAGCACGGTATATCCAGCAGTCTTCCAAAATTCCACAAAGCACCAGATGGAACCAAGTAAAAATAAATGTCCCAGCAGAAGCGCGCTTAGCGATAAATCATGCTGATAATAGATGCAAGCCACTAAACCAATTAGAGCAGCAACAACCCATAATGCCCATGCCATATCAATCTGTACTTGTCCGGTCGTAAACTGTCGCCCTGCGCACAGCGTCCACAGTAGCAGCACTGCTAGTATCGTATAAGGTGAATAGCCTCGGAACAAGATGCCGCACCAGCCGCTTAAGATGAGAATACCGATGCAGATGACGATGATCGTGGACAGCATTCCCGATATCATGATATCCCCCCTTATCTCCATTAGTATGGGATTAGAGGGAATATAATAAACGGCGGACCCAGAAGGATCCGCCGTCGCGTCAGTTATTTCAATTAGTTATTTCAATTTGTTCAGGATATCACCGAAACGCTCGCCAAGCGTAACGTTCATCGCTTGTTTCGTCAAGGAAACGTTAGGGTTGTTCAGTTCTTCCTTGACCCTCTTCTCTGGCTTAGCTGATGGAGCAGGTGCTTCTTCCGTTTCCTTAATGCTCAAGCTGATGCGCTTCTCAGCAGGATTGGAGTCAAGCACTTTTACTTGAACTTCTTGTCCTTCTTTCAGAACTTCGGACGGAGTTCCGATATGGCGGTGGGAGATCTGAGAAATGTGAACCAGACCTTCTACACCTGGTGCAACTTCAACGAAAGCACCGAAGTTCACCAAGCGCTTCACTGTACCTGTGAGCACATCGCCGATGTTGATGGAAGTGGAAGATTGCTCCCAAGGACCAGGCTGTGTCGCTTTCATGCTAAGGCTGATCTTACCGTTCGAAGGATCAACCTTCAACACTTTTACTTTCACTTGTTGACCTTCTTGAACGACATCAGAAGGCTTCTCAACATGGCTCCAAGCCAATTCGGAAACGTGCACCAAGCCGTCGACTCCGCCTACATCGACGAATGCGCCGAATTGAGTCAAGCGCTGAACTGTACCGTCAATTTCTTGACCTTCCTTCAGGCTCTCCATTACGCGCTGCTTGTTGCTTTCGAATTCCGTATCCAATACGTCCTTCTGGGACAGAATCAGTTTGTTGTTCTCACGATCAACTTCTTTAACTTTAACGCGCAATGTGCGGCCTTTATAATCTGAGAAATCCTCAACAAAATGACGTTCTACCATCGAAGCAGGGATGAAAGCGCGAACGCCTACATCTGCTACTACTCCGCCTTTAACAACGTCAGCGACAGTAACTTCGAACACGTCTTGATCTTCAAAGTGCTTCTGCATTACTTCCCAAGCGGATTCACTGTCTACTTGGCGCTTGGAGAGTACTAGGCGCTCTTTATTATCGTCAACTGTTACAACTTTAGCTTCAACTTCTTGACCCAGTTCTACTAGATCAGATGCTTTGTCTGCAGATAAGGAAGACAGTTCACGAATTGGAATAATACCGTCATATTTATATCCAATGCTTACTACAGCTTGGTTGTCTTCAATTTTGACAATCGTGCCTTTGACGGTATCTCCTTTTTTAAGAGACATGATATTCTCCATTGCCTCTTGATTTGCCGTTTCGGCAGATGCATTTACATTTGTTTCTTCGGACATGTTATAACCTCCTCAAATAAAACCCATTTATAGAAACCTGCAATACGCAGAATCCATAACAATAACTAGTTAAAAAACGAATATAATACCTGTAGTATCCTACCAGTTCGTACAATTATACACGTTGCATCTCTTCTTGCCTAATCATGGTACGAATACGATCCATGATCCGATCAGTAGCTTGCTCAAGCATATCACTATCTTTATTGGCCAGCAGATCTGACATATCGATAGGAGGTCCGTATACCACGTAGGTCTTGCCGAACAAGCGATAATTGCCGCATACAGCTACTGGAACAACTGCTGCGCCGCTCTTCAAAGCAATCATGGCCGCACCCTTCTTGGCTGCAACATCTCCAGACATATTACGAGTTCCTTCTGGAAATATCCCCATAATCTCACCGCTCTGAAGCAGCTTGAATGCTGTTCTAATCGTTTCTTTGCCAACTCCGCCGCGCTTGACAGGAAAAGCCCCTAAGCCCTTGATCAATGTTCTGAGTACAGGGATCTTAAACAGTTCCTGCTTAGCCATAAAGTTGACTTTACGCTTAAGCATGATGCCAATCGATGGCGGATCTAATAAGCTGATATGATTCGAACACAGTACAACGCCTCCTGTGCTCGGGACATTCTCAGTTCCCTTTGCTTCAAAGCGAAAGAGGAACCGATATAGAATACGCAACACTGCGCTACAAAATCTATACAACATAATGGCTACTGCTCCCCGTCCATCCGTAGTTTGGCTTCATCAACGATATGCTGAACAATCTGTTCCACCGATAAATGAGTTGAGTCAAGCAGCACCGCGTCTTGCGCCTGTTTTAACGGAGAAATCGCGCGTGTTTCATCCTGCTTATCACGCTCTGCGATATCACGCATCAGTTCTTCCAGAGTAATCGCTTCTGAACCGTTCCACTCTGCATATCTTCTTCTAGCACGTTCCTCGACGGAAGCAGTTAGAAACCACTTCATCTCCGCATCAGGAAGCACTTGCGTTCCAATATCTCGGCCGTCCATCACGACACCCTTATTCGCGGCAAGCTTGCGCTGCATATCGACAAGATGTTCACGAACCTCGGCGATTTGGGCAAACAGCGATGCATACTTACTGACATCCGCTGTTCGAATATCGTCGGTTACATCTTCATCGTTCAACAGTACTAGTTGTCGTTCTTGGCCGGGTATAAGCGCTATATGAATATTCTGCATCTCTTGGACCGCACGATCTGTCTGTTCTGGTAAAATGTTTGCGCGCAGCATATGTAAGGCAACCGCACGGTACATCGCGCCAGTATCGATATATATATATCCTAATACACGAGCAACATGTCGGGCAACCGTACTTTTACCTGCACCAGCAGGCCCGTCGATTGCAATATTTATTCGATAATGATGATGCTGAAATGATTGATTCAACAGATCTGACTCCTTCCATCTAGATGAGCGCGGCATTTCAGGCCTATTCAATAAAAAAGCAGGCTTTGCCTGCGGACGTGTAAATTATACCACACCTCATTTGGTGTTGCAAAAAAGCCGCATCCTCACCCTGCGATTAACTTTACTTTTAATAGGCTATTTTCTCTTGCTAAGGCAATATTATTGGGACACCTTCCAGCCGCTCGACTAGAATAATCCATTGCCGAATGGCTGGTATTTGCAACAAGCATTGGGTCAGGATACATAGAATCACAACCGCAATACATATTCGTTTTAGAGCAGTGCATATTCTGTCCCATTTTGCTATCATTTGCTGTTCTTTCAATGACCGTTTCAACCGAACACCGACTTCCATTAATTGGTGATGGTAGTATGCGGTATTTACCTTCGAGTTATGTACAATATTAATCGCGTTTTCGAGCTTCCAATTGCCGCTCGAAGCAATATCGAATCACCTTCTGCTGATCGCCTCCAGTTATCTCGGAGAACTTCAGCATGACAACAGAATGCTTGTCCGTTCTCGGCTGAATGCGAACAATCTGAGCATTGAAATGAACATATTCCAGCTCATCGTTGCGATATGGCAGTACGACCCAGCAAAATAACTGCTGCTGTTCTTGCAGCCCCCACGCGGTCTCGGCGACAAAGGAAGCACCGCCGCCGCTAATGTCTTCGGTATGAACGACAAACCGAATATCCTCCGGCGTACGAATGGCGAGCTCTAATGAAGAATCCACACGCAAGAACGATCTCCGCTGCATCTTCGTAACATGTTCCGGATTAGGCTTCGCCAGGGCTAGCATGCGTATGCCATCTTGACGACTGCCGACAACGCTCGTTAGAAAGTGGCACTTCATGCCGTCCGGCTGAATATATGTAATCTCAAGAATCTCACCTGTATGGAATAATCCAAATTTTCTCGTTTGCTCTTGTAGCGGCACCTCAATCCATATTCGAGTCTCATCCATCTCTGAGACGCGGGCTCTGTATTCTGGCTTATCCGCGGCAGATGCTGGCAATATATACAGTACGTCATTAATATTCGGCATCATACGAATCTCCCCCTCCATTCGATTATATCACCATATTCGTTCATATCACTACAAAAAAAGACCGTCATTCCACAATGGAACGACGGTCTTCCAGAAGCTATGATTTGGAAACCGATTCAACTACTTCTTCGTTGCCGGTTTCAGCATTTATATAGATGCGATAGTTCTGATCGTCAGTTGTACCGCCAATCTCATAACATAATACAGGTTGAGAAACCTCATTCTTAATGACAACCAAGCGATCATAGGATACCTTCATATTCGGGTTGACTCGTTCAAGAGCCTGCTCTTTCGTGAGCTTGGGCTTTATGGAGACCGATTTCATATCCAATGCACCATAAATATAGTCGGCCGCCTGTACCCCAATGATATCTCCGGTATCCAAAGCTACTCGGACCAGTACCTTCATCGGATACAGCAATACATCTTCTTTCACAGGTACGTAAGTAAAGGTTTCTAAACCGTCATAAGATTGAGAACGAACTTTCTTCATATTCTCGAATCCGTGCCGCTTGATAAAGCTTGCCGCATTATCAGCAGCTTCATCGACGCTAATCTCCTTCTTTCCGATGCTGCGGGTATCCATGAACGACAGAACCACGCCCTGCTTCGTGAAATCAATCGAGATTTCACCATCGCCATTTTTGTGCTCAGCTCGAACCGTATACGTCATGTGGTCAGGCGTGTTGCCATTTTTACGAATCGTCATCTCTTTCATCTCATGCGGCTTCATCAACTTGGCTGCCTTTTTCTTAATCTCATCCTCAGACATTTCAGGACCTTCAAGCATCTTTAAGGTTCGTTTCGAGAATAAGCTCGCCACTGACGTTCCCCAGTCAATCTCAGGATACTCACTGACCTTGCCGTCTAAAGACTTGAAGCCGTCCGTAATAGCAGTGTTGCCAGAAGTTGATTTGTTCGACATTGCGGATTGCACGTCCATCCAACGCAGTCCGTCCGACAACACCTTATTTTGAACATCCTGAAGATCGGCGGATATCTGCTTGGAATTCGCATACAACGTCTTCAGGGTATTCAATTCTTCATTCGTCAGCGGCTGTTTCGTCATATCTCGGATGGATGCTTGATAAGCATAGCTCGAGATTCTAGACAGAAATTCCTCAGTCTGTTCGAACGGAAGCGTCGTTAGAGGCAGTTGGCTAATATCACTCTGGGCTTCACTCGTTGTTTTCCATACATTAGCTAGGCCTTTTCGGTGCATTCCCTGTGAAGTGGAATGTACCGCTAAAGTCTGACCCAACTGATCCTGAAGCTTGTCCATATGGAAAGTTAAATCATGAAAAGCTCGTTGGTATTGATTCTCTGCTTGTACCGCTAGCGCGTTCTTTTGTTGAAATTCTTGATAGCCCCACAATGCGGTTCCGATAAATAAAAGCGTGACGATCGGAAACATCACGGCACTCAGTCGTTTATACATCGTACAAACGTCTCCTTTCACAGCAAAATTAGGATTATGCCTATTGTGCTGGAAATAGGAAGTCTTTATGCATCGTTGATGAACCTTCGTCACGCTTTTATTGGGGAAGCTCTTCGATTAAGAAATCTTCCCGATTATCGCATACACATTGTTTAAATCCGGTCTCAATTCGACCTTTCTCTCGCTTGCCCCGGAGTACGAACTTCTCGCCGCAACTTTTGCACCGAATCGTTATCTTAACTCGCACGCTCTCGCCACCTTCACCACTACTAGCTGGAACAACGTTTATACGTGCAAGTATGACCAGATTGTTTAAGAATTAATCTCTTCCGAAGCTATTGGCGTAGATGTACTTGATGCTTGAGCACGATTACGATCGCGGCCCCATCCATGAATGTTCTCCTCGTCATGCTTCAGCATGCGGAACGGCGATCGCAGATTAGCTCTGCGCACCTTCGCCATCCCAAAGAACCACAGAAAAACCATCAAAGGGACAGCTGCCCATATCCAATTACGCATATTAGATGTCATAATCATATCGTAAACACCATGCCAGAAGATAGGAACTATCAATGAAATGGCCAAATACTTCTTCGAGGTTCTATCGTTCGTAAACTTTGCCTTGCCCATATAATATCCCATCAAGATACCAAACAGCGCATGTCCGGACACAGGCAATAAGGCGCGTGATAATAGAAAAGCGAACGAGCTATTGTTAGCTAAAGCATACATCACATTCTCAATCGTAGCGAAGCCTAACGAGACCGCAACTGCATATAGAATGCCGTCATAATGTTCATCGAACTCAACGTGGTTGTATATCATATGATAAAGTACGAACCATTTCACAGCTTCTTCCACGCCGGCTGATATCACAAATGAGTTCATTAATCGATTGCTGCCCCACCACATCGTCAACCCATGCTGGATAATCATAATAGGCAATACGATCAAGAAGCCAACGAGAAATACGCGGAGAACCATGGATATCGGTTCGGCAGCATATTTGTCCTTCAAGTAAAAGTAGATAAGCAGCGCGATACCAGGAGCTACTGCTGCAGTCAACAAAGCAACAATCGGTGTTGTTGCAGAAGCAACCTGAACAGCTAAATCCATCTTGTATTTGCCCCTCCCATGCTATCCAGATTCATGACTTACACACCAAAAGCTTGCTCGTCCTACACTACAGAACTAACCTTATTGATATGACATGAAAAAGGAGCCCTAGTCCTTCAACCAGGAACTCCCCATCGACGGTTTATTATTCACTGCGCGGCTTAAAGTGTTCACAGGTGACGGCAATAGCATCTTCACGCATAATGCATGTACCGTATTCCTCTAGAACTGCAGTAGTCACCGACGTGGCTTCACCATACTCAGCCAATATCGCAATTAACGCCTGAAGTCGGCTTGATTCCAAGGACACCGGCTCGACGTAATAAATCCATTGACTATTATATTGATATAATGCGCCTGATACGGAAAAATGTCGATTTACCGCATGAGCAGCTTCAATAAAGTGCTCAAAATCGCGGAACGAAAATGCGACTGTATCGCTTTCCTCCAACGTCACTTCCATCTCGTAGACGTCATCCATGTCTTCGTCGTCCGATTGAGGAGCGCCCTTCTCCCAACGAGTGCGAGTAACGATAACAACCATGCCTTGTGCAGGCATAGCAAACACTTCCACAGCTAACGGCCCAGTCGCGTCAAATCCGAGTTCAGTATACGCCTGATCCATCATATCTACGAATAAATCCTGCAGTTTCGTCATTTCTCGCCACAAGTCATCGCGTTGGATCCCGCGCTCTGATAAATCGTCGAACGTAAGGAAAATGCGAATCTTATCTTGACTTAAGCGTTCGATCTTCATGACAGGACCCTCCTTTACAACTTCGGTTATAACAGATTATGAAGCAACATATAATATGTGCTGAAAATGGTTCTATGTAATCAATGTTATCATTAATTGCTCCAATTTGCACCTACTAAAAATGAGAAGGTTTCAAAGAGTCTGCATTCACAGAAGAGCACAATAAAAGAGGAAGCCACCGATGGCGGCTCCTCTTATGAGTATTTCATATTCTCTTGGGCTGAACTACACAGTGCCACTTCTGCGTCTATTACGCTTCTGGCTTCTTATGCGGTCATGCTTGCCCTTTCAATGGGTAGTGCTGGACGTGGGAGTCGGCTTGGAGCTTGTTGCGCTAGTCGACTTCGCTGCACTCGCAGTCTGATTAGACGCTTGGCTAGCTGTAGTCGAAGCACTGCCAGCTTCTTGAATGATCGCATCGACTTGACGCTTTAGTTCTGGATCGAGAGCAATCAATTCTTTGATGCGCGCAAGGCTGACGTTGTCCTGCTGCGCGCTTTGCTGCTGCGCTTTTGGCTGCTGTGCGCCGCTAGCTTGGGCTTGCTGCTGCATGCCACCAGCTTGAGCTGACTGCTGTGTTCCGCCTGCTTGAGCTTGTTGCATACCACCCGCTTGAGCTTGAGCTTGCTGCTGTGCTCCACCCTGAGCTTGCTGTTGTGCGCCGCCTTGACCTTGCTGCTGTGTCAGACCGACCATAGAAGAAGCTTGGGTCAAAGCTGTCATTGCTGAATCAATCACCTTGCCACCCGCCATGCCAACTACATCTGTTACTACATCCCCAGCTAATTGAAGCCTCGACTGAAGATTAGTTAATGTACGACGGTCTGCTATGCACATGCCTGCGAGCGCGCCTACTGCCATACCTGCTATAAACGTTGTAACTCTCACTGCTGTTCCCTCCTTCAGTAATGGGATCAACAGTATTGTGAGCTGTATAGCGCAATCACATTCGATTCAATTTTAGGAAAACGACCTCGAAGAGCGAAGGGTGATATAATTCGCCTCCGGCGGAGCACCTAGGCGAAGCGGAAAGTGCGACGTTCCGAAGCCCTTGCTAATAAACAGCTGTATCTTCCGATCATATTGTTCATCACCCGCATGTAAAGTGTGCCAACCGTGCAGGTACTTTCGATAAAAGGGGCTTGTTCGTACTGGACCATACTTAGGCAAATTAATTTGCCCGCCATGGGTATGCCCAGCAACGACTAGATCAATCAGCGGGTGCAGCGGCCGCTTTAACAGCGCGGGATCATGCGTCAGCAGGATGCAGAAGTGCGGATCGCCTTCCGGTCCATCCATCGCAAAGCGCATATTAGCACGACCTGTTCGAAGGTCGTCAATGCCAACGAGCCATATACTGTCGCCTTCTTGCTCCAGGAGTACAGCATCATTGTCCAACACTTTGACGCCCATATCAGCGACCGCTGTATCCAATAAGCGGACATTGGCTTTGTAGTCATGGTTTCCGTGCACCATATATGTCGGTCCTAGTTGACGTATTAATCGTATGTTGGCAATCGCTTGTTCGAGGTTTCCTTTTTGCTCGGTAACATCTCCCCCGATTAGATATAGATGGGCAGGTGCATGCTTCGATATCTGTTTCATATGCACTTCAGTCAACGCGCGGCAATGAAAGTCGCTGATGAAAAATAATCGCAGTCCGTCAAAAGCTTGCGGGAGCCGTTCCAGTACAACTTCTTCCTCTGTAACTGTAAAGCTGTTTGCTTCTCGGTACATCAAGTAAATGAGAGCAAAGATGATAGCTATGATCAACAATAAGCCTGCCGCCGCGATAATGATGACATCAGCCATCTACGATTACCCCTCCGTCATCACATGATTTCCCCAAAATAGTAAAATTACCAACAATCCAAAGAACAGCAAAAACAGAATATTGTAGAACCATTTTGTCAGCTTTCCATAATTAGAAGGGAACAGCACTCTTCTCGGTGGTAATGACCGATCCCCTTCCTCCTTGACTAGCTGTGGATCAATTTCAGCATTCTTCGTCTCAACCTCTACAGTCTCTGCTTGCGATCGCTCTGGTTGTTTCAATTGCTGCAGCGCTGCAAGTGCGGGACTATTACTGAATGATTCATCTTTAGCTGAAGAGGATGAAGCATCTGACCGATAGGCCCTCTCTTCCTGTTCCTTAAAGCGACTACTTGAATAAAACGACTTGCTCATACTTCCCTCCGGTAACGCAATATTAAACCCATAATAAAATCGATCAAAAAATGTGCGGCAATCGGTGCCCATAAGGAGCCGCTCCATTCGTATATATAGCCTAATCCATAGCTTATACTGAATACCATCAGTGTAGGCAGCCAGTGCTTTAAATAACGCACATGAATTGCGGCGAATGCCACACTCGTCCAGTAGATGCCAAGGGTATGCTGTACAGCACCTCGAAACAGCATCTCTTCACATATGCTTACAACCAAAGCTATCACAAATATATGCCAGAATGGCCGATTACGGAACAAGCGCTCATTAATACCGCCATCATCTGTCGCTTCTTCTGGTACAAACTTGGATATAAGAAGATCCAAAATGACGACTATAACTGATAGCCCTGCACCCAGTATCCAAGGCAGGTATTCTTCTGGCAGCTGGAGCAGCATCAACGGATTTCGACCTGAAAGAAGAATCCAGACAGTACCTATAATCAGTGTTAGAGCCTGCGTCAAATAAAGATTCAGCAGCAATGTTTTATCGTCAATTTGATCTATTTGTACTTGTTGTTGCTTGAACCTTTTCCACTTTTCTTTCACATCATCACAACCTGTAAGTTATCGTCTAACTATTTAACAACAAAAAAACCATACTAGAACTCAAAAATAATAGACACATTATGCATATAAATGGTAACTTATAAGCACCTAAGGAGTGGTATCGCGGTTCGCAGACCGACAAGAATCGAGTTCTTTTTCAGTTTGACTTTTATATTTGTCCTTATATTAGCAATCGCTTCATTCTTCTATGGCGTTAAGGTTGGGACTGAGCAGACTGAAGAACGCTTCAACTTGAATCGGAAGGTGCGATGCGCTGAACATGCCAATGGTAAATACGCTGAACAAGTTATCGTCTCCGTTAATCATACCGTATAGTTGCCTTATCGTAAAAGTGCTCCCCATGCTTGGTATCTAGCCCTATGTAGGACAAGGAGATCATACTGCCACTGTCGTTATTTGGTGAGCCTTGATCAGCCTGTTTTAGCATCATATCAGAAACGGTTAACAGTATTCAACCACACCCTGTAACTTTTACAATGCTGCAGTCAGCTGACAACTTGGATGTACAACCTATTGACACTAGGCATGAAGCATGTTAGATTTTAAATAATTTCATGACGACAAACACGGAGAAGGAAACGAACCATCTTAGAAAGTCCCCAGAGAGCCGATGAATGGTGCGAATCGGCGGCGTTGAGATGGATTCTAGCGGTCCTGAGTTATTGTACTGAACGATGATACATTATTAGGTACAATCGGTTAGAACCCGTTAACGTTCTGCGTCTTTCACTAGACGCTAAGGCTGACTCGCGCGAGCGGTTAGCGAATTAGGGTGGTACCACGAACAACTCTCGTCCCTTACTACGGCAGTAGTATGTGATGAGAGTTTTTTTGAAAAGTGGATATTTAATTATCTAAAGCATTAGCGCGTCGAAGCGGTGATAACAACTGCCTGTGCGGTTGACACTATATAGTTGGATATGAGGGAGGAAAACTAAATGTACAAGGTATTAGTTTCGGATCCGATCAGCGATTTTGGTATTCAGCAATTGGTTGATGCAACAGATGTAATCGTGGACAAAAAGACAGGTCTTTCGGAAGATGAGCTCATTTCCATTATTAGTGAGTACGATGCTCTTCTCGTGCGCAGTCAGACGAAGGTTACCCCGCGCATAATGGAAGCAGCCAAAAAGCTCAAAGTAATCGGACGCGCTGGAGTCGGTGTCGATAACATTAATCTGGAAGCCGCCACACAGCGCGGAATTATTGTCATTAATGCACCCGATGGCAATACCATCACCACTTGTGAGCATGCCTTTGCGATGATGATGGCACTTGCTCGACATATCCCGCAGGCGTATAACAAAACGATTCAAGGCATCTGGGACCGCAAGTCGTTCCTCGGTGTAGAATTACGCAACAAAACACTTGGTGTAGTCGGTATGGGGAGAATCGGAAGCGAAGTAGCTAAACGCGCTAAAGCATTCGGTATGGAGGTCATTGGATATGACCCATTTATGACGGAAGAACGTGCAGAGAAGCTTGGCATCAAGCTTGGAAGTGTAGATGATATCATCCGCAACGCTGACTTTATGACCTTCCATACTCCGCTTACTGCTGAGACGAAGCACATGATTGCCCGTCCGCAATTCGAAGTCATGAAGCGCGGCATGCGTATTATCAACTGCGCTCGCGGCGGTATCGTCGATGAATTGGCACTAGTTGAAGCTATTAATGAAGGCATCGTCGCAGGTGCGGCATTTGACGTATTCGAGCATGAGCCGCCAGCGGCAGATCATCCTTTCTTAAATAACCCTAACATCATCGTTACACCTCATCTTGGAGCATCAACGGTTGAAGCCCAAGAGAATGTCGCGATTGACGTTTCGGAGCAGGTGCTTCACATCCTGCGCGATCAACCGTTCAAGAACGCGGTTAATATGCCGCCAGTACCGGCGAATGTATTGAACAAGATCCAGCCTTACTTCCAATTGAGCGAACGCCTTGGCCTATTTACTGCACAGATGGCGAAGGGACCATTGCTTGAGATTGTAATCAATTATTCCGGTGAGCTTGCTGAAGTAGATACTGCTCAACTCACCCGCTACATCGTTAAAGGCGTGCTGCAGCAGCATCTTGGACCAGATGTCAATGTTGTCAACTCGATGCATCTGGCGAAGGTGCGAGAGATCTTGATTACTGTTCAGAAGACGCATGCAGCTAAGGGCTTCACGAATCTTGTCACTGTCACGCTGCGTACGAAGGATGAAGAACGAATGGTAGCAGGCACGTTATTGAACGGCTATGGCGCAAGAATCGTACAGATCGACAAATATCCGGTTGACGTCGCGCCAGAAGGTCATCTGCTGCTAGTCAAGCATAACGATAAGCCTGGTATGATTGGATATGTTGGTACGCTGCTTGGCAACAATGACATCAACATTGCTACGATGCAGGTGGGACGCAAGATCGTCGGCGGATCCGCTATTATGGTTCTAGCTGTTGATCGCGCTGTACCTAAAGAAGTCATATCCGATCTGAAGAACATCTCGGGAATCAATAAGGCGAAGGAAATTGTATTTTAATAGCTGATTGTTTCACGAACAACAAGATTAGTCTCACTATTATGACGTCTGCCAACTGCAGACGTCATTTTTATGCCATACACATCGTTGGATGCTGTCGGAATGTCATAAACTCACGTAAAAAAGCCGACACAACCGTGTCGGCCATTACGATCCTTGTTCATATGGAAGTCCGATGGAGAACGTCGTTCCCGTGCCCAGCGCACTCTTCACTTCAATGATGCCATGATGAACGTCTATAATATTTTTAACAATGGCGAGCCCAAGACCGGTTCCTCCGCTCGTTCCTCTTGTGCGAGCTTTATCCGCCTTATAGAAGCGTTCAAAGACATATGGTATGTCTTCATGCGGAATCCCTTCTCCATGGTCTTCGACATGTATCCAGAGCCGTTCTACATGTCCACTAACCTTGCGTTCGGTTCGGATCACGATCTCCTCTCCAGCTTGAGAGTGTCGAATCGCGTTATCAAGCAGATTCGTAAGCACCTGCTCCAACCGATCTTCATCCGCCTGACTGACAACCGGATGCGCTGCCAGAAATTCAGAAACAATCGGTATCTCACGTTCTTTGGATAGAACAGAGTATTTGCGAATAACGCGAAGAATCAGATCATTAAGATTAACCGGTCCCAATTGCATCTGAAGATGGCCGCCTTCCATTCGAGCCAGATCCAGCAGATCCTTTACAAGCCTGCCCATGCGAAGCGATTCATCGTGTATCACCTGTGCAAGCTCTTTGCGCTCTTCAGGTGATGCCGCGATATCATCCAATAAAGCTTCGCTATAGCCTTGCAGCATCGATAATGGAGTGCGTATCTCGTGCGATACATTGGCAACGAAGTCCTTGCGAAGCTTTTCCAGCCGAACCTCTTCCGTAATATCGCGCAGCACGGCTACAACGCCTCGAACCGTGTTATCGTTATACAAGGGACCCATAACGACGGACCATACTTCTTGCTGCACATGAATCCGGCTGACAACTTCAACAGCCTCTGAACGAGCCTTATGATACAGCGGACGAAGCGGTTCAGGGACAGATGATAATTGAAACTCATCCTCTGGGTCATTCCAACCGATCTCGCTCCACTTCTGCAGATTGATTTCCCCTTGCGGGTTAGCCAGCAGCACATTTCCATTCGCGTCAAATGTGATCACGGCATCCGTCATGCTTCGCAATATGCTGAAGAGTTGCTCCTTCTCCTGATGCAAATCACGAATGAGGAGATTCAGCTCTTCGGCCATATGATTGAACGTGCTCGACAGTTCACCAATTTCATCAGAAGACCGCAATTCCAGCCGAGTCGTATAATCGCCCTGCCGAATCGTATCAGCAGCCTTCTTCAACTGGCGTAGCGGCTGCGTTATCTTGGTAAATAGAAAGAAAGCAAAAAACGTCGTTAACGAAAAGCCAATGATTCCTGTATATATAAAGAGCAGCTTAATATCATTCGGATGGGCGAAATTGCTGTCGATATATTGAAGCAGGTAAGTTCCCAATGTCAACAGCACTAACGCCACAAGTCCGATGATTGTCATCCACAGTTTGCCGACTACACTCCGCCAGAATTTCACTTACTTCGGCACCTCTAATTTGTATCCGACGCCCCATACTGTAGTGATCATAGTTGCAGCCTCTGGCGATACTTTGTTCAGTTTCTCTCGCAGACGCTTCACATGAGTATCCACCGTGCGAAGATCTCCGAAAAATTCATAATTCCATACATCCTTGAGCAGTTCTTCCCGACTGAACACTTTATCAGGAGATACAGCTAAATAATGAAGGAGCTCGTACTCCTTCGGAGTTAGGCTGATCTCTTGTCCCCCCGCAGTTACGCGATGAGCATCATGTTCGATAATCAGGTGTGGAAATACGATGTTGTTGCTCGTTTTCGGATCATTGGTCAGGAATGCAGTAGCCGAAGAACGACGCAGAACCGCCTTTACCCGGTAAATAACCTCTCTAGGGCTAAATGGCTTCACGACATAATCATCAGCTCCAACCTCGAACCCTTGAACTCGGTTCATTTCCTCACCCTTGGCTGTCAACATAATGATCGGAGTCGATTTGACCTGACGCAAGCGAGTGCATACTTCGATACCGTCAATGCCCGGCAGCATCAGATCGAGCAGAATTAAATCATAATCCTCGACAACTGCTTTCCGAAGCGCATCTTCGCCGTCTTCTGATTCTGTTATAATAAAGCCTTCCTTCTCTAGATACATCTTGAGCAAACGTCTAATCCGTTCTTCATCATCCACTATAAGGATACGATTCTCTTGTTCGGACATGTACGATTCCCCTTTCCTGATCGAAACGAGCTATATGTAAATAAGTGGTCATCTTGTACACCGCATCCTTCGAGTCATCTAACAATTCATCAGACACCAGCGTATGAATGCAGCCCTGAGATAATTAGGTTCACACCTAATAAAGTAAACATAATTATGATAAAGCCAATCACGGAAAACCATGAGGACTTCGATCCTTGATATCCGCGTGACAATCGCAGATGCAGGTATACACTGTAGAATAGCCAAGTTATGAGAGCCCATACTTCCTTCGGATCCCATCCCCAGAATCGTCCCCAGGCAACCTGTGCCCATATCATCGCAAATATTAGCCCACCCAGCGTGAAGATTGGGAAGCCGATTGCATTAGCCCGATAGCTGATCTCATCTAAATCATCAGGGTCAATACCGCGCAGCATCGGTTGAATCACGCGTGCAATCGGTTTGCGAATAATGAGCTGAATTAGAGCATATAACACAAGACCTGCGATAACTGACCATACAACAGTGTTCAGCTTACGCGCGGCATCTTTGCCTTCCATCCATGGAGGAGCTTCAAACAAAGGAAGCTGTATGCCAGCGAGAGAAACTCCCTCTAATTGTACACTATTATATGGTGCTACCAAAGGTGGAATCGTATAGGTGACCGATTCTATTTTACTATTGATTTGACCCTTGTCAACAGTTTCAACAGTTTGCTGCACTTGTACTTCATATGATGCAGCGCGGAAGCCAAAGATAACGGCTATGAAACCGATGATAATGACAATGAGTACCATCGTACCTTCCAGAAAGAACTGGGAGCGCTTAGCCGAAGGATCGTCCCATCGCACCGTTCTCAGCAGATACATTAAGCCTGCAATGAAACCAATCCCGAAGAATGCGTAAGCCAACGCAGCCAGTGTTACATGTATCTTCAGCCAGATGGAATCCAGTTGAGGGATCAACGGCTGAATCTCACTTGGAAATACCGACGCGTAGGCCATCATTAGGATCGCCAGCGGCAAAGCAAAAACGCCGAGAATTGATTTGCGGTAGATGATATATATAATAACATAAGCACTAACTATCATAATAGCTAAGAACGACATGAACTCATACATGTTGCTTACTGGAATATGACCTACCGCCCATCTCGTAAAGAAATAGACGAGCTGTGCTGCAAGAGCAATCAGCGTTATAATGAAAGAAACGTTGCTCCATCTCTGTTGGCGCTTCTCTGAGTTCTTCATGGTGCGCGCTGCCATTGAGAATATGTGTGCAATAAATGCGATACATAGCAAGAAAAATGCGATTAAGTACGCATCCTGACTAATCTCTAACAAGCGATTCACGCTTTATTCCCCCCACGGTCTATGGCTTTGATATCTACTTGAATATCGCTGTCGGCTAACGCTCGCGCAACCTCATGACGCATTCCATACCAATTCTTATTGGTATGTGCGCCTAACAGCAAATTACTGCCATCGATTTTGAGCCAGATGCGTCTATGCTGCCAGTAGAAGCCCATAACCAATCCTACCATGCTTATGAGCGCGCCTACCCAGATAAACGGAAGGGCTGTATCTTTCCTAACGTTCAAGAAGCTGACTGATTGTGAAATATTCACATCGTTCATCGATTGAACTTTAATCCGAAGCTTGTCGATTATCTCTGCGTTTACGACATCTTCTTGGAAAGCAACCTTATCCTTCTGCAGCGGAAAGTACATGTATGGCTCGCCGGTTTCCGCTAAGCCTGGTCCCTTGATCAAAAATACAAATACAGGCGCATTCGGATCTGGCGACTTCGTATACGGCTTGCCATCAGCGCCGAAACCGAAGTCCATATACTTTTCTCTGAGCTCAAGTGTGTAAGGGCCTAGTTCATAAAGCGTTTGCGTATTGTTCATCATTAATTCGAATGAACCATATACTTCGCCGGTTTCCGTGTCTTCTAGTACCGGCTTGACGGATACTAGCTTAGGAGTTAGATCAAAGTCATATTGATATATCATTAAGCCATCATATTCTAATGGATCATTCACACGGATATCATGCTTGAATACTTCATCTAGCTCAGGATCAAGCATGGGATCATCACAGTTCGCCGTGCAGCGTAACAGGGTTGCTTTTGTCTCAAATAGCTTTGGGACAACTCGGCCTTCCTTGACGAACTTCTCCGGCATTTCATCATCCGAGTAATACTCTACAGTGAATTGATCATTCTGCAAGTAATAAGGCGTCTTCGGAATTGGCGTTGGTTGACCTTGCGGGAAGCCGGAGTAGAACTCCATATGCCAGCCCGGGATGCTTCGAGCCAGCAGCGCCAGCAGGAAGATGATCAGTCCTATATGATTAATATAAGGACCCCAGCGGCTGAACCGATTCTTCTCAGCCATTAATGCGCCTTCATTTTTATATATGCGATATCGTTTCTTACGAAGAGACTTCTCCATCGTGCCCAGCCATGCACTGGCTTCCGTCGGCAGTTCGGTCTCGACCACGATTCGCTGACGCCGCAGAAATTGATCATGCTTGCGCACATGCTGCTTATGCAATGCGCGATATAACGGCAAAACGCGATCCAAGCTGCAGATCACGAGCGATGCTCCGATCATAACCAGCAGCGTTATAAACCACCAGGATCCATACGTATCTGATAAGCCCAATACGTAGTACCAATGTCCCAGCGTTCCGTAATTATCCAGATAATAGTTCTCCGGGACAGCGCCAATAAATTGACTCTCCTGTGGAAAGATCGTTCCCAGTGAGGCGCCAACTAGCGTAATGGCTATAATAATGACGGCAACCTTAACTGAGGAAAAGAAATTCCACACCATATCAATTACATTTGGGTTTGCTTTTTGAGATTTGCGAGCAACACCGTCGTATCTCATCTCTAAAACGGTAAGTTCTGTTTCATCCTCCACTTGCGGCTTACCGCACGCTTCGCACAATACCGTACCGATCGGGTTCTGATGACCGCATTCACATTTGGTATTCTGAAATGCCATTACAGCTTCCCCCAGTCTACGAAGACTTGGTGCTTATCATCTGCTTGATCAGAACGTCCAGTTCTTCGGACGTTACTTCACCAAGCTTAATATGATGCACTTTGCCTTCAGGATTGATGAAGAAAGTTGTTGGCAGCGGTCGAATGCCAAATTCTTTGGATGCGGTCTTCTTGCGATCCAACCAGATTGGAAAGGTTACACCCATTTGCTTAGCAAAATTTCGGACAACGAGTTCATCTTCCCCATAGTTGATGCCGATAATTTCGACACCTTGATCTTTCCATTGCTCATAAGCCTTGGAGAGAGCAGGCATCTCGCGTTTACACGGCTCGCACCAAGAGCCCCAAAAGTTAAGTATTACCGCTTGGCCTTTCAGATCGCTCAATGATCTGACATCGCCGTCCAACTCCTGCAGTTTAATATTTGGAACGGAACTGCCGACCGTTGGAACGGCACTAGACTCAAATAGCGTTGGGAAGATTGCAATCCCACCCAGCAGTAAAGTAGCGGCCAAGATGATGATCTGTACCGCTTTATTACGTTTGGCCATGCCACATTCGCCCTCTCTATGACAATTATCACAAATTTCAGAAAAATACGCACAATTTGATTGAAGTGTCCATGTCCATTATAATCCAACACCAAGTGCCTATATCTTCCTTAATTATGAAATTTGTGTGTCATAGAGCGGGTTATATGCTATTCCTGTCAGGAATTTTTCTTAACAGCCTGTTTAAGCTCATTCACTTCAGATTTCGTTAATTGACGCATCGTACCCCGCGCTATACCTTGCAAGAAGATGTTAGCGAAGGATACCCGCTTCAAGCGAGTTACAGGATGACCGATCGCTTCAAACATACGTCGCACCTGACGATTACGACCTTCATAGATCGTAATGCTGATCGTTGCCACTTTATTCTCCATATCGACATCATGATATTCAACCTCTGCAGGCTGTGTCATGCCGTCATCCAGCATAATTCCTTGACTCAACTGCTCCAGCTTGTCTCCATGCGGAATTCCTTTAACTGTCGCCCAATAAGTCTTAGCTACATGATGACGCGGATGCGTTAACAAGTTAGCCAAATCCCCATCGTTCGTTAGAAGCAGGAGCCCTTCCGTATCATAATCCAATCGACCGACGGGATAAACACGCTGTTTAACTCCCTTAATGAAATCCTTAATCGTCTTGCGGCCTTCGGGATCGGACATACTCGTAATAACACCCTTAGGCTTATGAAAGGCAAGGACGATCTTATCGAGCTGCTTCGTAATGGTTCGGCCGTTAACCGTTATCACATCAGTATCGGGATCTGCCTTCGCACCTAGTGTGTTCACTACTTCCCCGTTAACCTGTACTTTACCCTCTGAAATTAGCTGTTCACATTTGCGTCGGGAAGCGACTCCCGCATTCGACATAATTTTCTGTAGACGTTCTTCCATCTGTAACATTCACCTCAACCTTATGATAGCAGTTTTGTGAACGATACCACAAGCTAATCGTTCAAATAACTGCCTGTCGATACAAAAAAACCCGGATGTTGGTACACCGGGCATAATCTAGGATTATGTAAATATCCATAAGCAGATCAGGATAGCTGCCGCAAAACCGATCAGATCGGAAAACAATCCCACTTTCAAGGCATATCTTCCTTTGATGACACCCACAGCACCGAAGTATACGGTCAGTACATATAACGTTGTATCCGTACTTCCTTGGATCGTCGAAGCGATCCGACCAATCATTGAATCTGGTCCATAAGTCTTAATCAAGTCGGTTGTAAACGCTAATGACCCCGCTCCCGTAATCGGTCGAAGAAACGCAAGCGGCATAACTTCCCCTGGAATGCCCAGCCAATCAAGCATTGGCTGCATTAAGCCTACAATCCAATCCATCGCTCCTGAAGCTCGAAAGACGCTGATCGCAACCATCATGCCAACGAGAGTCGGGATGATGTTGATCGAGGTTTGAAACCCGTCCTTGGCTCCTTCTACGAACGATTCATACACAGGCACCCGCTTAAAGTATGCATACAGCGGAATCAATACGATAATGGCAGGAATTGCCCATGTCGATATCGCGGATACGAAAGTGTACATAGATCTCCCACCCTCCCCGTAAGTCTATGCAAAGTCTAGCCTGTATGCGGCATCTGCGGTTTATCCAACGGCTGTTTCGGCAATGAAGGAGCCGCAGGCGGCGCATGACGGCTTCGAAACCAGCGATCCGCCAATATCGCCGCCATCGTCGCTACTGTAGTCGCAAGCAGCGTGGTGCCGACGATCTCAGCCGGATTCGCCGAGCCAAAGTTCATGCGTATAGCAATTAGAGTCGTCGGAATGAGTGTTATGCTCGACGTATTGATAGCTAAGAGGGTGCACATCGCAGGCGTTGCTGTAGTTTTATCCGGATTCAGCTTCTGCAGCTCCTGCATCGCGCGAATCCCCATCGGTGTCGCAGCGTTGCCAAGTCCTAATAGATTAGCACTCATATTAGACATAATGTATCCTAGTGCGGGATGATCCCGCGGTACATCTGGAAACAGGAAACGAACGACCGGTCCGAGCAGCTTAGCCATCTTCGTCAGTATCCCCGCATCCTCCGCGATCCTCATCATGCCAAGCCAGAATACCATTACACTGATTAAGCCGAGACTGACGCTGACACCTGTCTTAGCGCCGTCGAATACAGCCTCCGTTACAACCTCTATTCTCCCTTGCGCGGCAGCCGCGATAAAACCGACCAGTAGCATGATCATCCAGATCAGATTAATCAACATTCTCCCCCCTACTGCACTTTCACAGCACCTCTTAGCATTCAACACGTTCTCGGACTATGCTTGCGCAACACAAACGTCATGAGGTTCGAGATTACTGATTAATCGGAACTCTGACGATCATCTTGTCCTGCCAGTACACATCAATCATCCCTCTGCGCCCTAGCTTATAATCCAAGCTATGAGGTGTATGAATTTTTACTTTATAGCTGATCTCCTCTTGCTCCTCGTTAGATAACGGATATCTTACTTCCTGTGCAGCGCGAAACGGATACCCCTCAATCGTCTGGTTCGGACTAACGATTGTTCGCAGCGGATAGTTCACAAAGCCATAATTAAGCATTGCCGCGTGATCCGCCCAATCGCTGCCATCATTCAGCGTCACTGCGGTTAATTGCTGCCCATTGCGCGTTGCTGAACTGACAAGGCAGCGGAGTGCTCCAGTTGTATAGCCCGTTTTGACACCATCAGCACCTTCAAATAAGCGCAGCATTTTGTTTTTATTGGTCCATTTGTAATCCCACTTTTCAAAAGGATTCGGAGCGCTCCTCTGCTTCGTCTTCACGATCTCACGAAAAGTCGCGTTATGCAGTGCATATGCACTTAGCTTCGCCAGATCGATTGCACTCGTGACGTGCCCCTTCGCATCTAGACCGTGTGGATTGCTAAAGTGTGTCTGTTCCAATCCAAGAGCCTCTGCTTTACGATTCATAAGGTATACGAACCCATCTTCAGAGCCTCCGATATGTTCAGCAATCGCTACCGCGGCGTCATTGCCGGAGCGAAGCATCAATCCATACAGCATATTTTCAAGCGTCATTTCTTCACCTGGACGCAGATATATCGATGATCCCTCTTTGCCGACAGCTTTCGAACTCGCTTTGACGATATCTTTTAGATCTCCTAATTCTATAGCAATAATCGCTGTCATGATCTTCGTGGTGCTTGCCATTGGCATGGGTGTATTCCCATTCTCATGAAAGAGTACTCGTCCACTCGTAACATCAACCAGGGCAGCACCTCTTGCGCGCGTGTTAGGAATGGCTGCATGTTTGCTGCTTGTTTCCTTAGCATCCTTCACATGATGTGATCGCGGCTTAATATGCACCGATATTGCATGTACTTGTTGCGACAGCACCGGCAGACCGTAACAAATCAAGCAGACCACTACTAATATCGCGGTAATTCTTCGCTTCAAATGTGACACTTGGTCCTCCTTCAATCAGATGGCGCCTACCCGCGATGTTATTTCATTTGTATGCAGCATCGCACAGGGGTATGTCCAACAATTAGATTTAAAAAAAGCGTCAACCCTTCGCACTTCTTCTCCTGTAAATAAAATCCCGGAGGTCATGCACAGCATTGACGCTTCAATATGGATTACGATTCGGCATTAGGTTTATCGTTTGCCTTGCCTGCTTTAGGTGTTTGTCTAAACATTGACTCGAATCGATCCAATACGTGTGGTGCGGAATCAATCAACTTCTCTAACAGATGAGTATTATTATCTACAGACACAACTTGAACGCCTTGTTTTCCAACGATAAGGAAGGCAATTGGAACTAAGAATACACCGCCGCCGGCGCCGCCGCCAAAAGGCTTATCTGACGGTTGATGCGAACGATCCTTATCCGCTTGCTGACGCCGTTCAAACACTTTAAATTCGCTACCGCCTGCAGCGAAACCGATACCCACTCTGCTGATTGGAAGAATCACGCTGCCGTCAGGTGTTTGCACGGGGTCACCTACGATCGCGTTGACGTCAACCATCGCTTTAATATTTTCCAATGCTGCTCGCATTAGGCCTTCGATTGGATGATCCGCCATGGATTAGCTACTCCTTTCGCCCGCATTAGACGGGTAATCAACAAATAAGCTGCACCTATAGAATGCACTACCCTAATTCGGGATATACACACAACACGTGTTGAAAAAGCAAGCTCATTATATCTAGGGATCACATTCAGCGAAGGCATGACGGTAAACTTAAGAATATGTGTAAGTGTTCCTGCCGCATAGGACATAACAGACCAGATCACTCCCGATCCAATAGCCGTTTGCGGTGCTTCTCCCAAGCCGAGTTCGGTATCCCAAATAAAATGCTTTATTTCCGTTTTCTCCAACAATCCGACAATCAGATTCAACATCATCCTCAATTGGTGCCGATCCAACCCAATCTTCCACTCTTGATCAAGTCCTTGAAAGTCAACCGTTCTGACCTCCTTGCGCCAATTAATGAGTCCGAAGCACATCCTGAAACCAACCCATATCCGTTCATTAGAACCCGACTTCTGCAAAATAATCTTTAATTCTACAAAAGACATGAGTACAACAATAGCAGCAATAGCAATCCCAACAACTATCAAACCTAATACGATGAGTATAATCAGCCATGCACTCATTTCACGCACCCGCCTATTTCCAATCTAACGCTATTATGACCTACGGGTCTGGAAGGCATGCAAAATGTTACCTGCTAACACACAAAAAACCGACTCTATCCTGTTTCACTAACATGTGAATAGAATAGAATCGGTTCTGTGGTTTTGAATTATTCTGCTTCCGGTACTCGTTGTTCAACCTGCCAATGGAGGGTATCCAGTACATCGCCTGGCTCCATCACATGCCCTTGAATACCGAATGGTTTCAAGTCGTGTACGAAAGCTTGAGCATCCTGCTTGATTGGCGGGAATGTGTTGAAATGTACTGGAACTACATGCTTAGCTCTTACCCACTGAGCAGCAAGAAGTGCATCCTGCGGGTCCATCGTAAAGAAGCTGCCTATAGGCAATATAGCTAAATCAGGCTGATAACGGTCCCCGACCAGCTTCATATCACTGAATAACGCCGTATCACCAGCGTGATAGATCGTGATATCTTCAAACTTCAATACCACTCCTGCGGGATTGCCAAGGTAAACATTCCGTCCATCGACCTCTGTAGAAGAGCTGTGAAGTGCCGGTACCCATTTTAATAGGCCAAATGGAAACTCCGCTCCTCCTCCAAGATTCATCCCGATCGTGGATGAAACACCTTGACCCGACATGTAATCAGCAAGCTCTACAATCGAAATGACTGTTGCTCCGCATCGCTTCGCAATAGCGGAAGCGTCCTCTATGTGATCCCCATGCCCGTGAGTCAGCAATATGTAGTCAGGATTCAACTCATCAGCTGCATAAACAGCCTTCGGGTTGCTCGTTAGAAACGGATCAATTAACAGATTGTGCGTGCTCGTCTGAATCTCCACACAAGCATGTCCGTGAAATGTAACTTCCACCATTCGCAGCATCAGCTCCCTAAAAGATATACATCAATTATATCAAGAAATGATCTGATCATTCCACAGCCAGTGTCAGTACACCGCATCTAACCTCACCACTTGTTTACTTATCGCTATTGACGTCTTCGATGGTTAGCTGTCTGCCCTGCATCTTATCGAATAATAGCTGCGTCTCCTCTTCCAGACCCTCGGTCTGCTCGAACTGCATCGCTTCTGGAAGCTCCTTCAAGCTCGCTAAACCGAAATAGTCCAGGAATGACTTCGTCGTGCCGTACAGAATCGGTCGTCCGATCGCTTCCGCGCGTCCAACTTCCTCGATAAGATCCTTGTGCACAAGTGTTTGGATCGCTCGATCCGACTTTACGCCCCGCACTTCTTCGATCTCCACTCTGGTAATCGGCTGACGATAAGCTACAATCGCCAGTGTCTCCAATGCCGCTTGAGACAAGGAAGAGCGAGATGGCGAATAGGCCATCCGTTCAAAGTATACGGCGTGCTCCTTCAAGGTTGTCATATGAAACATACCCGCGATCTCCAAGAGCTGAATCCCGCGCTTCCCGCGTTCAAACTCGCCCTTCAAGTCCTGCAGCGCCTCTCTCACAACCTCAGCACGAACCTCGGTTATTTCAGCAAGCTGCTTCAGGCTCAATCCTTCATCACCCGCCATAAACAGCAAGCCCTCAATAATCGACTTCAACGTCTGAAACTCCATCTTCATCCAACTCCCCATGCCATTGAATCACTATATCCTCAAACAACTTATCTTGATAGCACCGTACCTGCTTCATCTTCATCAGTTCCAAGATCGCCAAAAAGGTGACGACGATCTCATGCCGTGACATCTCCTGATGCAATAGATTCGTGAACATCAGCTTCGTTCCTCTGCCCGACGGTTTAAAGAGCGCAGCAATATCACGTATCCGATCCTTTACCGATATTTCATCCCTATGAATCGTTGCGACTTGAGTTCTCCTCGCAGCCTTCTTCAGCGCCTTCTGAAACGCTATAATCAGATCATCTACGTGCAAGCCTTCTACGGGATTGGAAGGGACATCCGCAATGTACGGAGCAAGATCCTCAGGTTCTTTCGAGAAGATCAAGCTGCGATCCGTTTCCTTCTCGCGAAGATGCTCCGCAATTCCTTTGAATTTGCGGTATTCGATCAGCTTACGAATCAGATCCGCCCGAGGGTCATAATCCTCTTCCTCGTATTCAGGGTATTCCTCCCATTCCATCACCGGCGGCTTCGGCAGCAGCTGATTCGATTTCATCGCAAGGAGTGTAGCGGCCATGACGAGAAACTCGCTCGTAATGTCTAGCTCGAGCTCTTGCATGCTCTGCAGGTACTCCATATATTGATCGGTAATTTCATGGATCGATATATCTTGGATATCAATTTCCGACTTATCAACTAGATGAAGCAGCAGATCGAGCGGACCTTCAAACGTTTCTAATTTATATGTAACCGACACCCGGCAACCTCCTGAAAAAAGCAAATGTAGCACCCTAAGAAGGGTACTACATTAAGATAAGCATTATTTGAACTGTTTCGTCAAGTTCGCCATTTCAATCGCAGTCGCTGCAGCTTCCCAACCTTTATTGCCAGCCTTCGTTCCTGCGCGTTCAATTGCTTGTTCAATTGTGTCTGTTGTCAGTACGCCGAAGATCGTTGGAACGCCTGTCTTCATGCCGACTTGAGCAACACCCTTAGCCGCCTCGCTGCATACGAAGTCAAAGTGAGGAGTTGCGCCGCGAATAACTGCGCCAAGTGTAATAACAGCGTCGTACTTGCCGCTTTCAGCCATCTTCTGTGCGATGAGCGGAAGCTCGAAAGCACCTGGTACCCAAGCAACATCAACCTCGTCCTCTTGGACGCCATGACGCTTAAGTGCGTCCAGCGCACCCGATACGAGCTTGGAAACGATGAATTCATTGAAACGACCTGCGACAATACCGTATTTTAATCCTTGGGAAATTAAGTTACCTTCAAAAATAGTTGCCATAATAGCAGCTCCTCCTCGATATGAGTTCCTCATGATTTATAGTAAATATTACAATTACTCACTAGCACTCTCACTTTGCTCCAGCTCGTCAAAGCGAAGCAAATGCCCCAGCTTCTCCTGCTTCGTATGCAAGTATTTCGTGTTGTCGACATTTTCTTGAATCTGAATTGGCACTCGCTCAACCACAGTCAATCCGTAGCCTTCAAGTCCTTTGATCTTGCGCGGATTGTTCGTCATGAGACGAATCTTGCGTACGCCAAGGTCCTTCAGGATCTGAGCGCCAATACCATAATCGCGTTGATCCGGCAAGAATCCAAGCTTCACGTTGGCATCTACTGTATCGTAGCCCTGCTCCTGCAGCTTATAAGCCTTCAGCTTGTTGATCAAGCCGATGCCGCGGCCTTCTTGACGCATATAGAGAAGCACGCCGGTGCCTTCCTGATCAATGCGTTTGAGCGCCGCCTCGAATTGAGGTCCGCAATCACAGCGGTGAGAATGGAATACATCACCTGTCAAGCACTCGGAATGCACGCGTACAAGCACAGGCTGTGAAGGATCGATGTGTCCCTTTACGAGCGCGACATGCTCTTTATTATCCACTTGATTCGTGTAGGCTACGACACGGAATTGACCGAAGTCAGTCGGCATCTTCACTTCCACTTCGCGTTGAACGAGGTTTTCCTTCTCATTGCGGTAATGAATCAAGTCTTTGATACAGATCAGCTTCAGGTCATGCTGCTTCTTGAATTCGATCAAGTCTGGCAATCTAGCCATGCTGCCATCTTCCTTGATGATCTCGCAAATTACGCCTGCAGGTGAAGCTCCGCACATCTTAGCAAGATCTACTGCAGCTTCTGTATGACCAGCACGGCGAAGCACGCCGCCTTTCTTCGCAACCAATGGGAAGATGTGACCTGGGCGGCGGAAGTCTTCCGCCTTCGAATTCGGGTTGATCAGCTGCTTAATCGTCAGCGAACGTTCATGAGCCGAGATACCTGTTGTCGTCTCCACATGGTCAATCGATACGGTGAACGCAGTACCATGATTGTCGGTGTTATGTGTAACCATCGGTGGAAGATCTAGTTCTTCCGCGCGCTCCGGTGTAATCGGCACGCATACAAGTCCTCGACCCTCCGTGATCATAAAGTTAATGACTTCAGGAGTTGCCTTGTCCGCTAATGCGATGAAATCCCCTTCATTTTCCCGATCCTCGTCGTCAACTACGATGATTACTTTACCTTGCATCAAATCATAAATAGCCTCTTCTATGGGATCAAACTTAAATTGTTGTTCCATGATAGCTTCTCCCTTCGATACGAACATATATAAACCCTCAAGCTTGGTTAACTGCTACAATTAGATAAAGCCGTTATCCGCCAAGAACGCCATACTCAGCCCAGAAGAACGAGTACTCTCCGTTGTTTCTTCCGACTGTTTGCTTCCATATCGAAGCAGGTGCTCGACATACTTGCCTAATATATCGCATTCAATATTTACCGTATCCCCCGGCTGCTTATGCTGCAGCGCGGTTTGAGCCAGTGTATGCGGAATGATGGAAACTCCGAATACGCCATCCTCTGCCTTCGTTAAGGTTAAGCTGATACCATCTATCGTGATGGAGCCTTTCGGAATGAGGTATTTACCAAGATCAGCGCGTTCCGCCTTAAATTCAAACACAACCGCATTCTGATCCGGCGTTCGCCGCGTAATCACAGCGATGCCATCCACATGTCCTTGTACGATATGCCCGCCAAATCTGCCGTTCGCCGCCATCGCGCGTTCCAGATTGACTGGCGAGCCTGGTGCCAGATCCTTCAGGTTCGTATGCCTGTACGTTTGAGGCATCACATCAACCATGAATGAGCTTCGATCATAAGCGGTTGCTGTCAAGCAGACGCCGTTAACCGCGATGCTGTCGCCTAGCGCGATGCCTTCCAGCACCTTCTTCGCACGAATATGCAGCACCATCGCCTCGCCGCGTCTTGTTATACTTTGCATCGTTCCGATCTCTTCGATTAATCCGGTAAACAAGTCTCCCCCTCCTCTCTGTGTATTCGGTTCACGGGGTATCCGATTACGACGATATTGTCATCCAGCATCTCTACCTGGATACGTTCTAGTTCAAGCGCTTCGCTCATCAATTCCGGTCCTTCAAAGCTAAAGCTCCCTGGTGCTGATGGATGTCCGACAATCTTCGGAGCCATCATCAGTACGACTCGGTCGATTAGTCCCGCCTTCAGCATGGAGCCATTCAGGCGACCTCCGCCTTCCAGCAGGACGGAGCCGATCTCACGCTTCCCAACCTCGACCATCGCCGCGGCCATGTCGACCTCTTCGCCGTCATTGACAGCGATAACTGTAACTCCACGCTGTTGCAGAGCCTCTGTCTTAGCCGCATCCGCGCTATTCGTCGTCAGCACCCATGTTTCCGCGTGGTGATCGGTTACGACCTTGGAATCCAGCGGCAAGCGCAGCTTGGAATCAACGATGATGCGGACTGGATGCAAGGCAGGCACCGATAGGCGTGTCGTCAAGGACGGGTTATCGGCTAATACGGTGCCGATTCCGACCATGATCGCCTGATGGCGGTGCCGCATCGCATGAACATGTTCACGAGCTGTGTCATTCGTGATCCATTGGCTATGCCCGCGATGCGTGGCAATCTTGCCGTCGAGCGTCTGAGCTGTCTTCATCGTCACATACGGCATTCGCGTCGTAATATACTTCGCGAACATCGAGATCAGACGATGCGCTTCACGCTGCAAGACTCCTACGGCGACTTCAATGCCGTTGTCCTGCAGCAGCTTGACGCCGCTGCCAGACACAACCGGATTCGGGTCAGTGCACGCGATAACTACGCGTGACACCCCCGCTTCAATCAGGCGCAAGCTGCATGGCGGCGTCTTGCCGTAATGGCTGCACGGCTCAAGCGTTACGTAGGCCGTTGCCCCCGCAGCATGCTCTTGCGCCATGCGAAGCGCATGCACCTCGGCATGGCCTTCGCCGCGCTTGAGATGTGCGCCGAAGCCGACTACTCGGCCGTCCTTCACGATCACGCAGCCTACTGCGGGATTAATACTTGTTTGGCCAAGTACGCGTTCAGCCATGTCGATCGCCAATCTCATATAGTATTCATCATTAATAACGGGCTGCAGCATGAAGGACGCCTCCTTTAATTCCCGATCGTCTGTACCTTTATGCTTCACCTTCGGGGTAATTCAATATGTACGGCATATTGAATCCATACAAAAAGCCCTACGGAATAGGTTCCGCAGGGCTGGGTCGTCATCGATTCAGGATTGTACTCTTTTTCACGAAGCATGCTGACTCCAAATAGAGTTCTGGCATAGAGCATATTCAAATACATTGAGGCCCTAAGCAAACTTCGCCTAGATGCACACAAAGTCATACACCAATCGGATAGGCATATGTTTGAAGTGTGAAAAAAAGAACTATATAAGGTCAAGCGAAAGCTTAACCGATCCTGACTCCCTTCTCCCATCCAGACTATACTGTCGGCTCTGGAGTTTCACCAGATCCACCGCTTGAATGCTTCGATTCGCACGGGTCACGGACTAAGAATGAACGGCTGTCCACTCATCACCGCCGGTCGGGAATTGCACCCTGCCCTGAAGGTTTGTCATATTATGAAAAAACAAGTATGAATGAAAAAGTTACTATTGCAAAGCAAGTTTAACACCAGTCCCGCAGTTTTGCAACCTTGCATATCACTTTCACTATTTCCAAAGTTAGGAATATTACATATGCAAGCTCATATAAACATTGCTATGAGGAATCTCATAGCGACGCCTTGAAAAAGCCGAATATTCCACAACGATCCGCAACGCAGCAGCTAACAGCTATAATGGCATAAGTTCCTTGCGTTCCGCAAGCGGCTTGCACTCTTTACATAATCCAACGATAGATCCGTTATGATCAGCATAGAATGTCAGCTTCTTAACCTTATGCTTGCAATTAGAACATTTCTGATCACCTGCGATCGGCTTCTTATAGGAATGAATCGATACCACCTTAGCATTAGCAGATCGGCGAGATCGAATTCTTAACCACACGATTACGGATACCGCGATTAACAAGCCGCAGATGATCCATAACAACGCCATGACTTACACCTCTTTTACGAAGTAATGAAATTCCGATCTACAGCAAACCCCTCCGCTGCACGAGGCATGAGAGGGGTCTGCACAATTTATATTTACATCATTACTTTACTTCAACTGTTTGCATTTTGTCGCCTTGCTTGATTCCGTCAACGATATCCATGCCTTCAGTCACCTGACCGAATACAGTGTGAACGCCGTCCAGATGCGGGAATGCGCTGTAGCAGATAAAGAATTGGCTGCCGCCTGTGTCTTTACCAGCATGAGCCATGGACAACGCGCCGCGAACGTGCTTATGCGTATTGCCTTTAGTTTCGCATTTGATCGTATAGCCAGGGCCGCCTGTGCCAGTTCCATGCGGGCATCCGCCTTGAGCTACGAAGTCTTTAATGACACGGTGGAAAGTCAATCCGTTATAGAAGCCTTCATTGGCTAATTTCTCAAAGTTTGCTACTGTTCCAGGAGCTTCGTTCTCAAACATTTCGATGACGATCTGGCCGCCCTTTTCCATCGTGATTGTTGCTGTTTTCATTATGATAAACATCCTCTCTAATCTGCGATATGTAGACATCCTTAACAGTATATCACTGGATTATCGTTGAACACAACAGCGCCTTGATCAGCACAGTCGGGAGTTCTCCCGAGCTGTCGATCAAGGCGCGATCTAATCCTGAATTGTTACACATTAACGGGTTGTTTCTGCAAACGAGCAGGAACCATGTCCTTGCTCACGATATCCGCATGTGTTTCGCGGCCTACAACGAGATCTGCTTGACCTTCTCGTACGAATACGACTGCCGGCCTGCGGATTCGATTGTAGTTGCTTGCCATCGCATAATTGTAGGCACCGGTACAGGATACTGCCAGCAGGTCATTCTGGTTGACACGCGGCAGGTTAAGATCCCATATCAGCATATCACCGCTTTCACAGCATTTGCCGGCTATCGAAACAACCTCAGTCGCTTTTTCCGTCGCGCGATTCGCGAGCAGCGCTTCATATTGGGAATCATACAATGCAGGTCGCGGATTATCCGTCATTCCACCGTCAACAGCTACGTACTTGCGTACGCCGGGGATCTCTTTTACAGAGCCGACTGTGTATAGCGTAGTTCCCGCATCGCCGATAATGCTGCGGCCAGGCTCAACCCAGATCTCCGGCAGCGTGTCATACAATCCAGTAAAATGCTGCTTCACCGCGTCCGTAATAGCTTTCACATAATCGGATACGGCAAGCGGTGTATCTCCCTCCACATAGCGAATGCCGAAGCCACCACCCAAGTTGACGACTTTGAAGCTGATTCCGCTCTGTTCCTTCACCTGACGAGCAAACTGGCCTACTCGCTCTACTGCCAACTGAAAGCCTTCGACCTCAAAGATTTGCGAGCCGATATGGGAATGAACACCCAATAACTCTAAACTCTCTGCAGCAGCCGCTTGCTTCACTGCTTCAAATGCAGATCCATTCTCGATATCAAAGCCAAACTTCGAGTCTGTTTGACCTGTTGAAATATATTCATGCGTATGCGCTTCTACACCAGGAGTTACACGGAGCAGCACATTCGCTTTACAGCCGCGCTCTTTCGCCATTGCGTTAAGGAGATGAAGCTCCGTAAAGTTATCAACGACGAAGCAGCCAATGTTGGCATTCAGCGCCATTTCGATCTCATCAGGTGTCTTGTTGTTTCCATGAAAATGAATCCGCTGTGCTGGAAATCCTGCTTGAAGTGCCGTATATAACTCGCCATCGGACACTACGTCAAGTGATAATCCCTCTTCTTCAATCAGTCTGCACATCGCCATGACGCAGAATGCCTTGCTGGCATACGCAACTTGAAAGTTCAAGCGAGATGCGCGGAACGCCTCCATGTACTGGCGGCAGCGTTCTCTAACTAATGCTTCGTCCACGATGTACAGCGGGGTACCAAACTGTGCTTTCATGTCCGCCGTATCAACGCCGCCAATTGCCAAATGACCTTGTTCATTTATTACGCTGGTTCCGTGTAAGTACATTGATCCATTCCCCATTTCCTATACCAATCCCATTATTATTCAGAGTATAACAAGAATGCTGTAGGCGGAAGAATGGACAAATGCGCGCAACATTTGCATTTTTTAGTAACCGGTATGTCCATTTCCTGCTTACTTCTTCGCCTTACGCATCTTCGTGTTATCTCTCGTCTTATTGAAGCTCGGACGATCCTTGCTGTACGTCACCGGAAGACGTACTAACACATTATACATGGCTTTGGCATTAAAAGGAATAAACGGCCACAAATAAGAAGAATTGTACGAGCGATGGGTAGCAAGCCAGACGACAAACAACGTAATGCCAATGACCAAACCGGGTACCTTGAATATGGTGACAGATATGAGCAGCAGCAATCGTACAATCCGATTCGCTAACGACAGCTCGTAGCTTGGTGTCGCAAACATACCTATACCTGCAACGGCGGTGTATAATATTACCTCTTGAACGAATACCCCTGTCTTAACCGCGACATCACCAATTAATATAGCTGCTACTAAGCTCATTGCTGTAGCGAGCGGCGTAGGGGTGTGAACAGACGCCATCCTCATCAGATCCAAACCGAGCTCAGCGAGTATAAACTGCATCAGAAGCGGCAGTCTACCCGTTTCGTTCGGACCTAAAATCGTCAATGCAGGTGGTTTTAAACCGGGCTCAGTAACGAGCAGCAGCCACAGCGGAAGAAGGAACAGAGAGGCGAATATCCCGATGAATCTGACCCATCTGAGATAGGAACCAATAAATGGTGTCTGTCTGTTTTCTTCCGCATGCTGACACAAATCAAAGAATGTCGTAGGCATAATCATGACAGATGGCGAGGTGTCGACCATCAGAACGACACTTCCGTCCAGCAGATGCGCAGCCACAGTATCCGGGCGTTCCGAATAACGAACTAATGGATACGGATTCCAGCCCTTCTTGAAGATCGCTTCTTCCAGCTGCTTATCTGCAAGCGGCAATCCAAATAGATCTACCTCATCAATCTTCTTGTTTACATTCTTGACAAGCTTAAGATCAGCGATATCGTCGATGTACATCACGACGACGTCTGTTTCTGTACGTCGGCCTACTCTCGTGATCTCGACCTTTAACCCTGGGTCACGGATCCGTCGACGAACAAGTGCAATGTTCTGCATTAACGATTCGGTGAAGCCGTCGCGTGAGCCGCGAATAACCTTTTCTAGAGATGGCTCTTCCGGTCCGCGCGCTGGATATTTACGCGTATCCATGACGATAGCGGCACCTTCATGATCGATAAACATCGCACTGTTGCCTTGCAGTACCTTAGCAATGACCACGCTCAACTCTGTTACTTTTTCCGCTTGCACGTGAGTGATGTAGGTTTCGATATACGACTGCAGCAAGTTGGCGTTGATCTCCTTCTTATCTAACAGTGATAACCTCATCAGAAACAAGTCCATTAAGGGTTCATTAGCAAAACCTGACAAGTAGTACAGAGCCATCTTACGGTTCGAGAACGACAGCTCACGGAAATTGACGTCAAAGTTATCACCTAAACCAGCGACATTTGTCAACATTTTCTTACAATCGGATAAGTGCCGCGGTATTGTATCGTTACCCTGCCAGTATAAGACAGATTCCTTTAGACTGTTAGCATATTCGCTGCTTTTTAATTTCTGAAGCGCCTGTTCTTCTGACTTGCTGAGATGATCAGACGATATGCTGTTTTCGTCATAAGCTTGCGCTTCAGGCTGATCTTGTTGTTCCTCTTTCTCTGATGCCTCCGGATCGAATCCAGGTGGCTTGTTGGACATCTCATCATCCTCCTCATCCATATCGGCTTGCGGCCATAAGGCCTATGTAGCCTATGTACATCCTCTCATCCCTCTTAGTATGGATCTTTGCCTTCAAGTTCATGAGCGGGAATGCCAATTAGTTGAGGATTGCTGACAACGGGGGGGGGCTATTCGAAAAAGTAAATTAATTTTGGCAAAATTAAAGAGCAGCCCATTAGTCATTATTTATGACTAATGGGCTGCCCCCAGTAAGTGTAGTTATTGTGCGATCTGCGACTTAATTAACTGCAATATCTTCTTCTCCAGCCGCGAGACCTGCACCTGAGATATCCCAAGCCTGCTAGCGACCTCCGACTGTGTCTGATCACGGAAATAACGCAAATATACGATAAGACGTTCTCTTTCGCTCAAGCCCTCAATCGCTTCATTCAAAGCGAGCTTGTCAAACCAGCGTTCCTGTGATTCATCCGCGATCTGATCCATTAAGGTGATAGGATCTCCATCATTCTCGAACACCGTCTCATGAATGGAAGTAGGAGGCTTATTCGCTTCCTGTGCAAAGACAACATCCTCTGGCGTAATTCCAAGCTCATCAGCTACTTCTTTAATTGTAGGCAGACGATCGAGCCGTTTAGATAGCTCGTCCTTCGTCTTGCGCACTCGATTCGCCATTTCTTTCAATGAGCGGCTAACCTTCAACGTCCCATCATCTCGCAGAAAACGTTGAATCTCACCTATAATCATCGGAACCGCATAAGTTGAAAATTTAACATCGTATGACAGATCAAATTTATCAACTGATTTCAACAAACCGATGCAACCGATCTGAAATAGGTCCTCCGGCTCGTAACCCCGATTCATAAAGCGTTGCACGACCGACCAGACCAGTCGAATGTTACAGTTAACGAGCCGATCTCGAGCAAGTGTATCGCCCGATTGACTCAACGCAATGAGACGCTTGACTTCCGCGTCGTCCAGATATGTGTTTGACGATTGCTTCAAGTCGACCTCCATGGCATCAACCCCTAATTATAGAGCGCCTTTTTCGATTCAATCCGCTTCTTCATGCGAATTGTTGTACCTAGGCTGAGCTCGCTGTGAACCTCAAACTCATCCATGAAATTCTCCATAATCGTAAAGCCCATACCTGAACGTTCCAAGTCTGGCTTAGAAGTGAAGAGCGGCTGTCTTGCCATGTCCAGATCCTCAATTCCTCGCCCATCATCCTTCACAGTAATCGTAACCGACTCCTCTTCAATGATTGCGGAGATCGTTACAATACCGTTGGGATCATTGTCGTACCCATGAATGATGCAGTTTGTGACTGCTTCCGAGATGACGGTCTTCAAGTCCGTCAATTCTTCTAATGTCGGATCGAGCTGGGAAACGAAGGCCGCCACCGTTATGCGTGCAAATGCCTCATTCTCCGAACGGCTCGCGAATTGCAATGTCATGTGGTTCGTTCCTGAATTAGCCACTATGATACGACCTCCAGACCGTTTAGCGCCATGCGCTCGTTATCATAAACACTTACAATCTTGAACATCCCCGACAATTCGAACAAGCGGCGAACCGCTGGGTTCATCTCACAGACGACCATCTTGCCGCCCTTCGTCTTGATCTGCTTATAGCGGCCCAATACGACTCCAAGACCAGAACTATCCATGAAGGTAAGCTCCTTCAGGCTAAGCACTACATGGTTCACCTGTCCTCGCTGAATCGCTTCATCCAATTGGATGCGCACAAGTTCTGAGGTATGATGATCCAACTCACCGCGTAAACGAGTAATTAATATGTTGCGATGCTGTACTAACTCCACATGCAAATTCATCCGTCTCACTCTCCTCCCGAGTTGCCGTAATGATTCGCTATCGCTACAACCAATTCCTGCATGGTGACAAAACTAGAAGCATAACGCCTTTAGTTGACAAAAAACAACTTGCCCGTCGTCCGCTTGAAAAGTGTCCACCAGCCAGCTTTCTCTATGGCTTCGGTTGATTCGACAGGATATTCCCGTATCGCCTTATCACCCTGGTAGACGACGATCTTGCCAATATTCTGTCCAACAGTCACCGGGGCTTTAATCGACTTCGGCGCCTGCAGCTCATAGCGTATCTTGCTAGCGTCTTCGCCCTTCTTCATAAGCAGATTGTACGACTGCTGAGCAGAAAGGTTCAGCTTCTCCTTCATGCCTCTTTCAATCGAAACGGTACCGATCTGATCATCCTTTTTGACCAAAGGAACACTCATGTATTGAGCAAATGCATAATCGAACATCTGGGTTACTTCCGCATTGCGAGTCTTCGTATTCGGTTCGCCAAGTACAACTGCGACAACGCGCAGATTGTCACGCTTGGCGGTTGCGGATAGGCAGAACTTAGCTTCTGACGTATAGCCCGTTTTCAAGCCGTCAGCCCCTGTATAGAAACGTACCAGCTTGTTCGTATTCACGAGCCAAAACTTTTTACTCGTATTTTGACGAAGATAATCTTCGTATTTTCCCGTGTATTTCGTCACTTCAGGGTATTTCATCAGCGCTTGCGACATCAATGCAATATCGTGCGCTGAACTATAGTGGTTATTCGCTGGCAGCCCGTTACAGTTCGCAAAATTCGTGTCATTCATGCCTAGCTCTTTCGCCTTGGCATTCATCATCTGTATAAAAGCCTGCTCCGAACCGGCTATCTTCTCTGCCATAGCGACAGATGCATCGTTGCCCGATGCCATAGCAATCCCTTTCATCATCTCTTGAACAGTCATTTCTTCACCAGGCTCAAGAAAGATTTGTGAACCGCCCATCGAAGCAGCATATTCACTAGTGCTGACCTTATCAGTCCATTTCAGCTTGCCATTATCGATTGCTTCCATAATCAGAAGCATAGTCATGATCTTGGTTATACTAGCAGGTGGTAGACGGTCGTGACTATTCTTCTCAAATATAATGGTGCCCGTATCCGCATCCAAAAGCACCGCTGAACGTGCGCTGGTTGCTAACTGCAGAGATTCTCCTGCTGTTGTCTCTGCTGGTACAGCTTCTGGAGTACCGGAAGACATAACAGAGGAGTCTATGGCTGGTACATCGAGCTGATATGCTGTCACTGGTGCCTGAAAGCCTATTGCTCCAATCAGACTTATACAGATGCATACGTAAATCCATCGATTCCATCGATTGTTACGGTTCAACATCGTTCCCTCCTAAAATAGCAATGATGCTGCAACTGCCCTCTTTGTAACTTAGAACTAATTTCAAAGATAACAAAAAGCCCAAACAGATGCGCCTTCTAACCATTGTCTCCTGTATCAAGTAAATTATTCCACATTTTACTCAAACCAAAAAAGCGACCTCCTCTCCTATGAATTGGAGGGAAAGTCGCCTTCAAAGTATCACAATATGAAGCTAGATCAAACAAATCGCTCTACACCTGATTTGGTTACAATTGCATATACAAGCGGCTTCGCACCGATAGGATCTGGATTGATCCGATATGCATCCACGATCCGTTTACGTGCATCTTCAACACGTCGGTCATCGTTCACGTGCATAATGGCCAGTACATCGCCCTTATGCACTGCATCCCCAACCTTCTTGCGAAGATCAAGTCCGACTGCCGTATCGATGATGCTTTCCTTCGTTTCACGTCCTGCGCCAAGCAGCATCGCTGCGATACCGATACTTTCCGCTTCAATCGAGGACACATAGCCACTTATTTCAGCGACCACTTCGATACGGTTAGCCGCATGCGGCAGTTTATTCGGGTCCTCGATCATGGATACATCTCCGCCCTGCCACTTCACCAGCTCTTTTAGTCGCTCCAATGCTGTGCCGTCAGAGATGTGCGATTCCAGCTTGGCTCTCGCTTCATCGATCGATGCCGCCTGACGACCAAGCACCAACATATGCGAGCCAAGAATCATACACAGCTCGTGCAGATCTTCCGGACCTTCGCCGCGCAGCGTGTAGATGGCCTCTTCCACCTCTAACGCATTCCCGATCAGATGACCTAGCGGTTGATCCATATCAGAAATAATAGCGACAGTGTCACGTCCTACTTCCGTACCGATATCCACCATTGCCTGAGCAAGCGCGATAGAATCATCCAGCGTCTTCATGAATGCGCCGCTGCCCGTCTTCACATCGAGCACGATCGCATCAGCGCCTGCCGCTATCTTCTTGCTCATCACTGAGCTTGCAATCAATGGAATGGATTCTACGGTAGCGGTTACATCCCGTAGGGCATACAGCTTCTTGTCCGCAGGCGTAATATTGCCGCTCTGTCCGATTAAGGACACTCCTATCTTGTTGACCTGCTCGAAGAATTGCTCACGAGACTGCTCTACTTGATAACCAGCGATCGCTTCAAGCTTATCGATCGTTCCACCGGTATGACCAAGTCCACGTCCAGACATCTTGGCTACTGGAACACCTGCTGCCGCTACCATCGGCGCCAGCACGAGCGTCGTCTTATCGCCAACACCGCCAGTCGAATGCTTATCGACCTTGATCCCTTTGATCGGGCTCAGATCGATCTGATCGCCTGACTTCGCCATTTCCAATGTAAGCTGGGCGGTCTCCTGCGCATTCATACCCTGGAAGCAGATCGCCATCGCCCAAGCTGAAACCTGATAATCAGGTACAGTTCCATTACTATAGCCCTGTATCATAAATGAAATCTCTTCGTTCGTTAAGGTCTGCCCTTCGCGTTTCTTATGGATAATATCCACAGCTCTCATCAACAGCACCTCCTATAATAATAGAAAACGATCAGATCAGCCGAATTATTCAGGCAGTCAACCTTACGCCATTGCAGGAATAATGCTGACGACAAGCTCAAGGAACTGCGCTTTCACTTTCTCTGCTGTTTCCATGACTTCAGTATGCGACAAAGGCTGATCCAAGATACCTGCTGCCATATTACTGATACAGGAGATCCCCAGCACCTCGATGCCAGCATGACGTGCAACCAATACTTCGGCTACCGTCGACATTCCCACCGCATCAGCTCCTAGAACACGCAGCATGCGAATTTCTGCAGGTGTCTCATAGTTCGGTCCGAGCATGCCTGCATATACCCCTTCTTTGAAGATAAACCCTTTCTGCTCCGCTACCTGTTTCGCGATACCGCGCAGTCGCTTGCTGTAAGCCTCGGACATATCCTGAAAACGCAGCCCAAGCTGATTATCGTTTGGTCCGACGAGTGGATTCAACCCTTGCAAATTCAGATGGTCGCTGATCAGCATCAGATCGCCTGCTTGATAAGACGTATTCACACCGCCAGCTGCATTCGTAACTAACAGCTGCTTGACGCCGATTGCTTTCATGACACGAACAGGGAATGCAGTCATCTCCGGACCGTATCCTTCATACATGTGGAAGCGGCCTTTCATCAGGACAACCGGACGCCCATTAATAGTACCGATGAGCAGTTCTCCAGCATGACCTTCAACAGTCGATTGTGGAAAATGCGGAATATCACCGTACGCAATCGTCACAGGATTCTCCACCAAGTCAGCCAATACTCCAAGTCCTGAACCAAGTATTAGGCCAACTTCTGGCTCTATTGTCGTTACACTGCGGATATACGCCGCTGCTTCTTGAATATGTGAAAAGGAAATCTTAGACTCACTCATATTATTACTCCTTCATGTACCCATTTAATATACCATTCACTTCAACTATAGCTCGTTCAGGAAGCTCCGTCCGATCTTCGGCATCGCCGCATCGAAGTTATCGGCAATTGTCGCACCCAGATCAGCAAACGTCTCACGAATGTCCAACGATCGTCCTGCTGTGATGGACGGACTGTACATTAATAACGGCACATACTCACGCGTATGATCTGTGCCTGGGTGAATAGGATCATTGCCGTGATCGGCCGTGATCACGAGCAGATCGTCAGGACCGGTCAGTTCCAATAGTTTAGGAACGGCGGCATCGAATTCCTCTAATGCGGAAGCGTAGCCTTCTGGATCGCGGCGATGTCCATACAAGGAGTCGAAGTCAACAAGGTTAGTGAACAACAGTCCCTCAAAGGATTGGCCCATCTGCTCGATCGTTGTCTCAATACCGTGGGCATTGCTCTTCGTCGGATAGGAAGCTGTAACCCCTTCTCCTGTGAATATATCGTTAATCTTCCCGACTGCGACAACAGTTTTGCCCTTATCCGTCAATGCGTTCATAACGGTTGGCTCCGGCGGCTTCACGGCATAGTCGTGGCGATTCGGCGTACGCTTGAAATTGCCTGGCTCACCGACATATGGCCGCGCTATAACGCGTCCGAGCGTATACGGCTCTTCAAGCGTAAGTCTGCGCGCAATCTCGCAGCCGCGGTACAACTCTTCCAGCGGGATCACGTCTTCATGCGCTGCAAGCTGGAACACACTATCGGCTGATGTGTATACGATCCAAGCCCCAGTCTTCATCTGCTCCTCGCCGTACTCTTTAATGATCTCTGTGCCAGATGCCGGCTTGTTCCCGATAACTTTACGTCCGGTCTCCTGCTCGAATTGCTGAATCAGCTCATCTGGGAAGCCGTCAAATACATTAAACGGGGTCGTAATATGTAATCCCATCAGCTCCCAATGGCCTGTCATTGTATCCTTGCCCGCCGAGATCTCCGCCATCTTGCCATATATACCCTGTGGTTTATCAACTGGCTTAACAGCTCCTAAGTCAGCAATGTTGCCTAGACCGAGACGCTGCATATTCGGAATTTGGATTCCGGGAACACGCTCCACGATATGTCCAAGTGTATGAGAGCCCAAGTCTCCAAACTTCTCGGCATCAGGAAGTTCACCGATTCCTACACTGTCCAATACGATTACAATGATACGACGAAACTTTTTGTTCATGCCCATCACTCCTCTATTTCATATGGTGTATTCTGCGTAGATTGACGGTTTCACATTCTTCATTGATGAAGTGGTTAAAGGTCCGTCTTACTCTTCGCATAGGCTCTAGGATGTGCCATTGTATAGACATCCTTCATGTTATGACGCTTGTCCGAAACTACAGCATATCTCTGTGTCGTAGCAGCATCCGCATGGCCTAACAGTTCTTGAACAGCGTGCAGATCAGCGCCATTATTCAGCAGATGTGCCGCAAATGACTGACGAAGCGTATGAGGGGTTAAGGATATATCCAAGCTCAGATCGGCAGCGTACTTCTTCAGCATCTTCCAGAAGCCTTGACGCGTCAAACGCTGTCCGCGCATATTCACAAACAGCGGCTTCTCGTCTCCTGCCTTGTTGTCTGCCTCCTCCGTTACCCATTCCGATCTGGCATGCTCCAGGTAGTTCTGTATCGCTTCAATCGCTACCTGTCCTAACGGGATTACCCGCTCCTTACGGTTCATGATACAACGGACAAATCCCATCTGCAAATGAACATCTTCGCAATTTAATGCGATCAGCTCTGTGATGCGCATCCCAGTTCCATATAAGGTTTCTAGCATTGCGCGATCGCGAATCCCTTGAGCAGAATGCGGATCAGGAATGTTCAACAACTGCTCCACCTGCTCAATCGTTAATAGAGTTGGCTGCTTGCGTTCTGTACGAGGCAGTTCAATCTGCATCGTCGGATCCGTAACCGCATCACCTTCCTTGATCAAGTACATATAGAAGGATTTCACCGCCGCTTTGTGGCGCGAAATAGTTGATGCAGCTCGTCCGCTAAGCCTCAACTGTCCAAAATAGTGCCGCATATGCACACCCGTTACTTGTGAGCCATCCTCCAAGCCTTCTGTCCGAACATGCGAAATAAAGGATCGCACATCTCGCTCATAAGCATCCTTCGTATGAGGCGAGAGATAACGATCCTCCGTTATATGATGTAAGTATTGCTCCAATTGTTGTTCTATTCGCGACATAGACTCCGGTCTCCCTTAAAGCATTCACTGGATTTATTAATATTGTACACCAGTCAAGGACCGAAGGCGAACGATAAGTATGACTTATTCCCCCAGCCAATAAAATAATCGTAAGCGCTCAGAAAACGTAGCTGGATCCATGGTCATATTGGGGTCATGATGAAAGGCCTTAACGGCCCTGCCGTGAGGTTCTCGATACTTGTCCACCGGCGCAATCCATACGTTGATCGTGTTCAGCAGCTCGAACATCAGATATGTGCCTATAATAAAAATAGATACGAATTTCATGCGCGACATCCATCTTCTGACTGAAATGATCATAAACTGACCTCCTCGGCTAGACTGAACTCTCCAATGCGCTGCTTGTCATCTCTCACATGCTACGAATAACGTATGAACGAACAAGCCCTTATATGACATGCGGCAAAAGGATTAGGTTCATGTCCATTACCCTTCCGCATGTATCCTCATACGATATAGTCACATCGATGCTAATAAAGCGATATCTCCGTTTATTGTGGGAGGTTTAATGCGGATGGCCAGATTGCCTAACATGTTAACTGCGGCAGTGCACAGCACGCCTTCTCGCGACACGATTCGCAAGATGATCTTTTTAAAGGATCGCCAATCATATAAGCTGTGTGTCAGTGCTCTAAAACAGCAAGGCATCGTCCCTGTTAAGCAAGTGGAAGCGGCCAATATGCTATGCTGCCATTTTGACTGCACCATGCCGTTGTATCCACTAATCCATCATCCCAGCATCAGGCGAATTGAGACCGATATTAGAGCTAAGATACATCGTATATCTCATAAGAAGAGCTCCACTGCTGGAGGAGAATCGAAAGCAGCACGAATTCCTTGGGGCCTTAAGGATATTCACGCACCTGAAGCATGGAGAGCATCACGAGGACAAGGTGTTAAGATCGGAATTATTGATACAGGAATATCCCGCCACCAAGATTTGGTTATTGCGGGTGGGTATAATGCAATTCGAAGAAACCATTCCTATGAAGATGACAACGGACACGGCACTCATGTTGCAGGTATCGCAGCCGCTGCTGGAAGAATGAATATGCCTTTTGGAGTTGCTCCTAAAGTTTCATTGTACGGCGTTAAAGCACTGGATAAACAAGGGGACGGATTTCTCTCCGATATCATTGAAGGTGTAGAATGGTGTATTGCGAATGGCATGAACATCATCAACATGAGCCTTGGCCTTGACGGACCCAGCCATTTACTGCGCGCCTCTATTCATAAAGCGTACCACAAAGGCATTATCGTGATCGCTTCTGCTGGCAACAGCGGCCCTAACAATCTCACCATAGATGAGCCTGCAATCTACCCTGAGGTTATTGCTGTAGCGGCAACCGATCGTAAAAAGCATATTCCCTCATTCAGCAGCCGAGGATACGGTATCGATGTCAGTGCGCCAGGTGATAGGATCATATCAACGAATCATAAGCAGGGATTCTCCATTGATTCAGGCACATCAATGGCAGCGTCTCATGTCAGCGGCACAGTCGCGCTCATTCTAGCGGTGGATCCAACGATTACGCCGGATGGTGTAAGAGAGCTGCTGAGATCGACAGCGCATCGCCTGCCAGATATAAGCGAGTACGCGCAAGGCGCTGGTATCATTGATGCGAAGCAAGCTGTGCAAGCAGCCGATTCCAGCGCTGCATCTGACAAACGCCGCCGCAAAGTAATTCCAGCTCACATACCGAATACTGCATCAGCAGCGAAAGCCGCTGCCGCACAAGTTAGTCAGCGACGAAGCCGTGTTTATTATGCTTCTACACCGAATGCACTCATCGTATCGTCTACTAGCCGGAAAAGGAGACGCAAACGATGAACGTTATCCCGTTCAATAGTTAAGAGCCACGGACTGTAGGTCCGTGGCTCCTCTTATGTCACCATCTGTACACAGATGGAATCCGATCAATAGTAAGTATGCAAGCTTCTATATAAGTTACTCTTGTCCGTTCAGCTTATCGTGCTCTTTCTCTTGACAGTTCTTGCATATGCCTTGGAAGTCAAGTCGATGGTCAACAACTTGAAATTGAAATTCTTCCGCAAGGCGCTCCTCTAAAGGACCTAACCAGTCTTCTAGCACTTCTTGCATGCTGCCGCACTGAACACATATCAGATGATGGTGATGGTGCTTCGTGCTGTCACCTCTTAGATCGTACCGAGCTACACCATCGCCGAAATTAAGCTTATGAACGACATGCAATTCGCTTAACAATTCTAATGTACGATACACGGTGGCAAGACCGATTTCGGGTGCTTTCTCCTTTACGAGCATGAATACATCCTCTGCGCTCAGATGATCTTCTTCATTCTCTAACAGTACGCGTACAGTAGCTTCACGCTGAGGTGTCAGCTTGTATCCTTGGGATTGTAATTGTTGTTTAATCTTCTCAATCCGCGATTCCATGGTCTCCCCCCTTGCCGCCTAGCCGTAAATCGACTAACTTCTATCATTATAGGCGTTGACAGCAACGAGTGTCAAATCATTTGCTAGAAGTCAATTGCATTACTTTAGTGAGCGTCTGTAATGATTATATTATCGAATGACTAAAGAAGAGACCCAATGCATTAATATCGGACTAACCCAGGTAACAAACGCTGCGACCCCAATCAATCCAACTCCTGAACCTGCTTGAACCAACGCATAATCAAGAAAAGGCTGCTTAATGGATCTCAACTTCGGCACGAACAGCCGATGCTTAAGAATATGTAATGCGAATGCGATTGAAGCTACACTCGCCATGAGCAGGAGAGGTATGGCAAACATATTTTGCGGCGCAACGGCAGCCAGTGCAACAAAGACGCCTTTCCAAGAATACTGGGAAACGAGCGTGCCAACTGTGAATCCAATCAGCACTCCTTTTAGAAAATCAACGATCAGTACTAGAGGAAATCCGATAATGGACAAGCCAAGGAGCGCTATGATACAAATCCAACGCCAATACATCCAGAGGGAGTCCCAAAAGCTTAGGCCCTCTTCAGATACACTGACATTGACAAACACCTGACTAACCTGCCTAGATAGTTCTTCCTGCTGCTCCAAGGTTAGGGCATTCACAAGTATGGCGCCGAAGATGACGCCTACAATGAATAATACCGATACAAAAATATAAAGGTGAACATACTTGCGCACATTAGGGATCATGGATGGCATCGCGACAGACTCCCTTCAAAGGTCAAGGTAAACTGTTGGATCAGTTCATACTCCTACCAATGTATGCGTGAGCCTGTCCTCATATGCACACTTAGCCATTATCCGACTCTATTGTCTGCTTACTACTTTCCCGTACTTTCCGCCGCCACCGCTCTGAATGATTAAGCGTCCTTCTCGAGCACTCACAATCCGCTCTGCCAGCACTTCTCCAACTGTATCTGTCAGCTGTGACGGAGTAGCACAGTGGAGCACATTCATCTCCGTTCCGTATTGATCGAGTAAACGGTTCAGCACACTTGGTCCAATTCCCGGTATATGCTCTAGCGGAACCTGATGAATGTAGGGCGGACGCAGCAATGCTTGCTGCTGTGCTTCTGTCTCGCTGCGATCCGCGATTCGATCAATTCGATCCGCAACACCCGCAATCTGACGAGCGCTGCCGCATGATGGACAGGAGGCTAGGTCAGCACTCGGCATCAGATGACCGTTAATACAGGTCGTCCGATGATACTTGCCTAGCAGCGGATTCAAGCCATAGTTAGCTGCAATGCACCGTCCCGCATCCTGTCGCAGCGCCTTCTCCCACTCGGAAAATGTAGGCTCTGCCAATAGAAGCGCATTGTATTCACGCGCGATCTTAGCCAGCGAATGAGCATCTGAATTCGTCAGAAAGGAGTAGCTGTCCAACTCGGACAGATGCGAAGCCATACCTGTATCAGCGCTCAACCCAAGCTCCACTCCGTCTATAAGCAGCTTATCCGCAACATCAGTGATACGATCGCAGCACGAGCCATACAAGCTCTTATGCGGAGTAAAGATGTGAGCGGGAATAAACACCCCGCCTCTAGCAGCAGTCTCCTCCTGCAGTTCTCTCCAAGTCACATAAGCGCGCTGTGTCGATAGGTTCATGTTCCGAATATGCCTCGACAACCAAGCGGAGAAATGCTTCATCGCTTCCATTGTGGGCATATAGCATAGGACATGCGCCGGACCGAAGCCCGGTTCCTTCAGTTCGATCTCCGCACCCAGCAATACTGTCGTTCGGCGATATCTAATTCCTCCACCAGAGAGCTCGATCATCTCGCCATTGTCCAATAGCTGCTCAATATCCTGCAGGACGCCTGGTGCATGGCAATCGATGATGCCGATCAGGTCAAGACCCTTTCGTTCAGATGCCTCATGGGCAATGGCCTCAAATGTCAGCTTTCTGCTTCCGCTAATCTTGACGGGTCTGCCTGTTGAAGTTGCGCCAATATGAATGTGAAAGTCCCCATAATGCATTTGAAGTGGTAATGCCATCGCTAATATTCACTCCTATAATATTACACAGGCCAACTGCCAGTCAGCTTGTACAAATGCCATGCATAGAGCGCATGGATCGTCTTCGCATCATGTATTCTGCCTTGGCGCATCGCTTCATACGCTTCCTCTAGCGTCATTTCACTCACGGATAAGAACTCGTCTTCATCTGGATTCATTTTTCCCTCAATAAGATCTACTGCCGCATACACGTAAATGATCTCATCAGCAAATCCAGGAGATGTATAGTAAGAGCCTAATGGGATCAGCTTCTCGGTTGTATAGCCAGTTTCTTCTTCAAGCTCGCGCATCGCTGCTGCTTCAGGCAGCTCACCTGGATCCAGCTTACCTGCTGGAATCTCAATCTCGGATTTACCGAGCGGTTTTCTATATTGTTCGACGACAATCATCTTATCGTTGCGAATCGCCAGCACTGCTACAGCGCCAGGATGACGCACAATTTCTCGTGTCGCTTCACTGCCATTAGGAAGCTTCACTGTATCAACTTGGAGAGATATTATTTTCCCCTTAAAGATCGATTGCGTATCCACCGTCACTTCCTCAAACAGCGTTCCGTCACTCTTCGTGATAGGTTTATCAGATGGTTTCATCATACTCTCTCCTTTATATTCTGGAATCCTGTGAAATAAACACATAATTTCGTATCGATACACATACTCATTATAACAAATGAGCCTGTCCAATTCGAAGCTTGCAGCTGCAACGAAAGGAACGATTATAAATGAAGCTAATGAAATATGAATCGCAACTATGGATGAGTGGAACCAGCATGGAAGTTAAAGCTCAGCTCCGCCGTTTGATGATGCAAGCAGGGGAACAAGCCAAGGTGGCAGACATACTCCGAGATCATCGCCCTATTAAAATGAACCAAGCGAAAAACAGTTAATAGCTTCAAATAACTGCCGATAATAACCCGGAGGATGCGGTACAAATTGACCCTGTTGAACATGGATAACATGATGGTCTGAATAGCAGCCTTGTTCGTCGATGCTGAATCCATATGCAGGGATGATCTGATCGCCTTCCTCCATTAGTACATGCGCATATTTCATGGATATCCAATAAAGTCCTGATACTTCTTCTAACTGTACCTTATACTCCTGTAAAGGTTTATTGCATCTCAGTACATGTACGTGACTGAACTCTCGATCCATCCCCCTGTTCGGCAACTCACTTTCTTCTAGATACATGCCACAGCTCATAAGCTGACCGAAGCTGACTTGAAGGCCAAGCTCTTCTTCCAGTTCACGTACACCATCTTCAACAGTCTCCCCTGACTGTAGATGTCCTGCACATGAGATGTCGAGTAAGCTAGGAAATGTATCCTTCGAAGGATGCCGAAGCTGGAATAGAAGCTGCTGCTCATCGTTGAATTCATTAATGATCCAGCAGTGAAAAGTTTGGTGCCATAAGCCTAATCGATGGACATCGCTTCGGTTTGCTGTTCCAATCCCGTTCATCTGTCGGTCATATATATCAAATATTTCTACATTACCCACAATGATCACTCCTCTTGCCGTTTATTATAGCATGGCGTAATGTCGATCGAGGAGAAATGCAGAGTGATACACCCTTGCTGGATAAAAAAAGCTCCAATCCAGTCAAAAGAGACCGAATTGGAGCAATTGAATATTGATGCTTATGGATAAATACGTACTGGTTTAACTTCATCCCAGATTTCCGTTTCATCCTCTTCTCTTGCATATTCATGATGGTTGGTTGCCTCAAGCACATCGAGGTAGTACCACTGACCAGGCAAGTTGTCCGGCCATTGGATCGTATCCTCATGCAAGCCGTCAGCCGTTACTTTACGGTTCAGAACGCTGTTGATGAAGGTCATTGCCTCTGCACGCGTAATATATTGGTCTGGCTTGAATGTTCCATCTGGATAGCCTTTGATCCATCCTTTGTTAGCAGCTGAAGCAATATACTTCTCAGCCCAGTGACCGGAGATGTCAGAGAACATCGTGTTCGGTCTCTCATCCAGCTTATCGAAGCGAGCCGCAATTGCCGCAAATTCTGCTCTTGTGATCGAGCGGAATGGATGGAAGGATCCATCTGGATAGCCTTCGATGATACCTGCGTTCTGCATCGTAGAGATGTACTTGTTGGACCAGCGTGTTGCTTCTACATCTGAGAACGTATTGGTCGTCTTCATGTACGTTTCACGACTCTCATCATCCATCAGACGATAGAATATAGTTGCTACCTCTTCGCGGTTGATCAACTGCTTAGGTTTGATCAGTCCGTCAGGGTAACCTTGAATATAGTTGTAATGATTCTCAAGATCGAGCACAGGCGGTTTCGGTGGTAATGGTTTCACTGGCGGTCTAGGATCTACAGTAGGCGGAGTATACGTATTTTCATAATAGAAGATATACTCTTGACCTGCTGCCTCCGTGATCTTATAGTTTGCGCTGCTTACCAGAGCACGGTAGTTGTTTATCGACTTCGCCTTCAGCTCTATCGTTGATCCAACCTTGCCACTGAAGGCTTGGGATTCAGCGAGTACGCGATTCGTGCCTTTCTCCAGATACTTAACCGTTACGTTCTGTACTTCTTCCTTAAGATTGTAGTAGAAAATAAAGGACTGTTCCGGACTATTCGTTACGGTGTAAAGGTCGCTATACAGCTCAGGAGCGTAGACAACCTTGGTAACGGTCTGCCCACCGTCAGGGTTGTATACAGCCACCTCAACCGTAATATCGCCTGCTTGTAATCGAAGCTGCTGTCCTTCATATCCACTGATTAGATCTGCTGCTTTCAAATGTTCACCTGTGCTGCGATTCACGTAGAACACATTTACGTCATACTTTTCAACCGGTTCGTTAGATACGAAGTATTTGAAATTGTACTCTTGTACTGGTTCAGCAGTGAATGTATACACATCGCTTGTAATTTCAGGTCGGTATGTTACACCTGATACTGTCAATTGCCCAGCAGTCAGGGTGATCTGGTCACCTTGTTTACCGATTAATTGCTCTGGAGCGATTAACTGTGCCCCTGTTACCCCATCCAAGTGGTTGACAATCAGCTTCTTATCTTCATTTGGAGCTTCATTCTTAATGTAGTTGAAGATATAAGTTTGATTCTCTGCCGCAGTGAATGTGTAGCTGTCGCTTGCCAAAGTAGGCATGTATCCTTCTACAGTTGCCGCAACTAAATCTACCGTACCATAGGTGACACCTGTTACAGTTGTTGATGCTGCCAGTTCAGTCGTTGTGCCTTGCTCCATGTACTTCACGGTCAGTACTTGTTTGTCAGCCGTGTAGTAGAAGGTAACTACTGGACGTGATTCAACATGGAAGAAGTATTCTTGACTTTCTTCCTCTGGAGTATATCCGGGAATAACAGCTGCCTGCAGAACAGTAGTCTGATTCATCTTACCAGGTACGATATCAGCTGATTTCAGAATACGCTCAGTGCCCTTTTCTAAATACTGAACAGTTACCGATAGATCGTTAGCTGTGTAGTAGAAGATGAAGGTCTGATCTTGCTCAGCTGTGAACTGGTAGGTCATATTAGTAAGAACAGGTGTGTAGCCATCGATCTCAACAGCAGTCAATTCAATTGTGCTATTAGTCGCTCCTGTGAATACTTCTTCGCCCTCCAGTACTTTATCCGTTCCTTGCTCCAAATACTTAACAGTAACCTTCTGCTCTGATGCATTGTAGTAGAACGTGTACGTCTGATCAGCTGCTGCTGTGAATGTGTACGTATGTGTCGCATTCACTGGTGTGTAGCCCGCAACCGTTTCAGCAGTCAAGTCTACTGTTCCAGCGGTTACTCCCTCGAACTCAGCTTCATCAGCCAGCACTTTGTTTGTGCCTTCTTCGAGGTATTTCACTGTTACCGTTTGCTTATCTGCTTTGTAGAAGAACGT
>NZ_JBYTDY010000011.1:166487-198933 GCF_058791835.1 Paenibacillus sp. EB106-04-04-XG159
TGGTCAGCTCCTCCTGTGAATGTGTACGTATGTGTCGCATTCACTGGCGTGTAGCCCGCAACCGTTTCAGCAGTCAAGTTCACTGTTCCAGCGGTTACTCCCTCGAACTTAGCTTCATCAGCCAGCACTTTGTTTGTGCCTTCTTCGAGGTATTTCACTGTTACCGTTTGCTTATCTGCTTTGTAAAAGAACGTATACGATTGGCCAGCTCCTGCTTTGAATGTGTACGTATGTGTCGCATTCACTGGCGTGTAGCCCGCAACCGTTTCAGCAGTCAAGTTCACTGTTCCAGCGGTTACTCCCTCGAACTTAGCTTCATCAGCCAGCACTTTGTTTGTGCCTTCTTCGAGGTACTTCACTGTTACCGTTTGCTTATCTGCTTTGTAGAAGAATGTGTATGTTTGATCAGCTTTTTTTGTGAATGTGTACGTATGTGTCGCATTCACTGGCGTGTAGCCGGCAACCGCTGCTGCAGTCAAGTCTACTGTTCCAGCGGTTACTCCTTCGAAGTCCTTCTCAGGAGCCAGCACTTTGTTCGTACCTTCTTCAAGGTACTTCACCGTTACATTCTGTGAATTTGCCGTATAGTAGAATGTAAATTCCTGATCAGGCTTATTCGTAAATGTATACGCATGAGTTGCTTCCACTGCCGTATATCCCGGAATCGTTGAAGCGTTCAAGGTTACTTGTTGGCCAGTCTTACCTGGCACAGTTGTCGGCTGAATCAGCTCAGTAGTGGTACCTTGCAGCATGTGCTTGACCTTAACCGTTTGATCTTTACCGACATAATTGAACGTAATGTGAATGTCATTGCCCGGCATCTTGCCAGTTACCACACCACCATTGATCATCAAAGCGTGGTTTCCAGTAATCACCACTTTTGAGAAGTCATAGCCTTCAAACGTCTCATTACTGTAGTTCAGCTGAACACCTTGCCCCTTCGGCTCAGTCACAGCTGCCTTCAGTACTGTGTCGCCTGCTTTGTGATCGACGGTCACATTGTAGATGCCTTCCGTATAACCGAAATAGACAGTTGGAGAAGGATTATTCATCGTCAGCGTAACACTTGTTGGATTATTTCCAACCAATAGTGAATGACCTGGATGCTGAATAGCAGGTACAGAATAAGTTTGACCAATTTTCAGAGCATCTGTGCCTTCATATACGAATTTATGCTCGTATAATTTTGCAGCTAGATCTGGTCTATCAATTGGCACTGGATTTCCCGCTTCATTGATCGGGACCCCATCTGCGTTGACTTTATATCCCCAGACCTTGATTGAACCTTTACCGTAGCTTACCTCAGGAACAACAAAATCTTTAGAGATAGGTTTATCATTAACATTGTTGTAAGTTAAAGTTGTTGTTTTGTTTGTCGGATAGAGAATATCGGGATCTGGTTTAGGCACATGGTTCTGATCCATGACTACCTTGTAAGTCAATGTCGCTGGGAAATTCTCAGAAATATCCCCGATATCCCAAGATAAAGTTTCAGTAGCAGGATCATAGGTTACAGTACCCTGGCTAGCTGTATAAACCGAGCTGTCGAATGTATTGCCATTCAACTTCAGGTTAAACATCTCACCCATTGGATCACTAACCTTTGCACCAGAGGCAGCATAAGCAATTCTACCTGCAAGCTCCGTGTAAATAGCTTCAAGATCTGAACTATTTCCAGAGTAATAGCCCTTATTCTGACTATTCTTCAGTACATAGACTGCATCAGCGTCATTGCCAACACTAAGACCCACAGAATAAATGCCAATCTTTGAATTTATGATAGCCTTAGCTTCTGAGATCGTACCTATACCGTGATCTTGGATTCGGTAATTTCCAATTTTATAACCTGGATACCAAGTAGGGTTCCACCACGGTCCTTCGGAATAACCAGTATTAATCTTGAAATCTTCGCCATTGCCTAAGCGACTGGTAAAGTCCTTCAATACAAAGTTATAACGATTCTCTGGCCAAGTGTATGCTGTTGCTGTAGTTGCCTGATAGCTATACGTTGGTCTACCGTCACTCAGTAAGACGACAACTTTATTCTTCGCAGAGCTCGAACCTAATAATGAATTTGCTTCTCTTAGCCCTGCCTGAATATTAGTTCCTCCGCTAGCGGAGATCCCGTTAATTGCTTTTTTCAAACTCTTAATATCAGCATTAGAAGTACCTTTAAAGTCAGACTCCACTTCTGATTTAGTACTAAAGCTCACAACTGCAACGCGAGTAAGCGAGCCCTCCTTAAGCAGCTCATCTACGAACTTTATCGCAGCATTTTTAGCACTAGTCATTCGATCAGAGTCATTCATACTGCCCGACTTATCGACGACCAACACTACATCTGAGCTCTGTTGAACATTCTTACCTTCAACCTTAAGTGTTACCTGCCATTCTCCTGGTGCTCCTGTCGGCACAGCAACCTTCGACAGATTGGTGGCTCCAGGATTTGGCCATATAAGCCCGTCACCTTGTGATGCATTCGCAAAAGCATTCGAGCTGGTACCAGGCATGAGTCCTAGAATAATGGACACGATGCTCAGCCAATTAATCGCGATTCTTAGTCGCTTCTTCATTGACTTACCTCCTTCATAAGTTAATTTATGTAAACCTCCAACTAAACCACATCAATCCACAGCTGGTTTAGCTAAGAAAAATAAAATAGTCCGGCTACATAACGCATCATGCTCAGCATAATGCTATATGCAACCGGACTATCATCAGCCTTTTTCTGGCCCTAAGACTCCAAGCTTTGCGACCTAACCTTTCAGTTAGTGTGCCTTATGTAATTGTCAAGGAACATGGTCGCAAAACTACATGTCATATGATTACTCCGTCTTACAAATTAAATCATATTCATAATGATTCGTGTTGTCAATTCATGTTAATCGATAATAAAAATGTAAATTCCGTTCTAAAAATGTCACTTGATAATAGAAATATATGATTTTTGTCGAATAAGCATCTTTTTTCAGTGCAAAAAACCGAGAAGAGTGATAATTTCACTCAACTCGGTCCTTAAATGTTCACAAATAAATTTTATGTAATTTACCGGTAAACGCTTTCCGCTTCCATTCGCGATATCATTCTACATTTTTCTTGTTTATTAATAATTGTTCTGTGAACTACTTTGACAAAACCAAACGTCACACTTAGCACTTATTCGATACTGCACCCAAAATGGTCACTTGGTTCTTAATCTTGATGGTGTCAGATTAATAGCCTGAGCTTGTGCTTCCAAACAAAGCTGAGCAGCCTTAAAAGCATGCGCTTGCGTCATGGCGTGCTCGGTACGATTCAAGCAATCGAGAATGAGCTCCCCGAAGAATGGACATCCAACCTTTCCGGCTACATGCTCATAATGCTCGCCTTCCTTGTTCACCCAATACACGTGATCAGATGTATTCGAACGCCCCACATCAGTGTACTTCCGCAATTCGATATACCCTTCTGTTCCTAGGATTATGGTGCGTCCATCTCCCCAGGTCCCTAAGCCATCAGGCGTGAACCAGTCCACTCGAAAATAATGGCTTGCCCCATTATCCCCAACCAGCGCAGCATCACCGAAATCCTCTAATTCCGGAAACGCTTCGTTATTGTAATTCGCAACCTTGCTGTGCAGTACAGTCGCGTCTTGACAGCCAGCATAGAACAGAAACTGCTCAATCTGATGGCTGCCGATGTCGCATAGAATACCGCCGTATTTCTCACGTTGAAAGAACCATTCCGGTCGACTAGATGCGTTCAAGCGATGCGGTCCTGTTCCCATTACCTGAATGACACGACCGATAGCGCCCTGCTGAATTAATTGCCCAGCATACACTGCGCTCTCTACATGAAGTCGTTCACTATAATAAACCATATATTTTTGCTTGGTCAGCTCAACTTGCTTTCTTGCGGCAGCTAATTGCTCAAGAGAGGTGAAGGGTGTCTTATCCGTAAAATAATCCTTACCATGCGCCATCACTCGAAGCCCTAGCTCACACCGTTCAGATGGTACTGCAGCAGCCGCAACCAAGCGAATGTCCGGATCTTCTAGAATCTCAGCTGCATCACGAGCGACACGAACTTCAGGATATACGTTAACGAAGGCGTCCACCTTTGCCGGATCGGGATCATATACCCATTTTAAAGTAGCTCCAGCTTCGATTAACCCATTGCACATCCCATACACATGCCCATGATCGAGAGCCATCGCTGCAATCTGGAAATCGCCGGGCCTCACTACTTCCTTCGCTTCATGGCGAGGAGCATATCGCATACCGTCAGATCGATTCATGATTATTCCTCCGCTGCTGTTCTTAGATCTGATATCCATTTCACATAAACATTCATCATTTCGCGTGAAGAATACGTACCGCTGAAATCCTCACAACCGCAATAGCCGTCGTATCCGACCGCTATCAAGTCCGACATTACCTGCTGCCAATCCACAAGTCCCCATTGAAGCGGAGACCATGTGAAGGAAGCGTTATCGCGTTTTTCATAAGGGATCACATCCGCATTCTTGACATGAACATGAGACAAATACGGCCCAAGCAATTCTAAGCCCATGCGATAATTCTCATAACCTTCAAACATCATATTTCCAGGATCAAATAGTACACCGAATAGGGACTCTTCAAATGCGGACACGATCCGATGTGCGGCGCTCGCGCTTGCCGCGATCGTTCCATGGTGCGTCTCGATTAAGCCTTTCACTCCGTACTCCTGCAGCATCGGCGCCAGTTGCTCCATATATTGAAGCTGCTCGGTCAATAGCTCAGAATAAGGACGGCTGCGGTCATAACGATGCACAGCGATCCGCATGCTTGGAGCGCCAAGCGCCGCTGCGGCTTCCAATGCAACTCGAGCGGCCTCCAGATTGCCCACTTGAAGGTATGCCATTAAGGCTGCCGACTCAATTCCATTCGCTTTGCATAGAGAGCGTATCTCGGTTAACCGGGCTGCTGACATGCCAGGCTCAATGGTTGCACGGTTATTGCCCCAGAAGGACGGAGGCTGCTGGCGAGCTGATTCTGCCGTAGAGGTGAATCGCCATTCTAAGCCGTTCAACCCTGCTTCTGCCGCTGCTGGAATTAACTCATCAATCGTAAGATCAGGTACAGCAACTGTAAATAAAGACCATTTCACAGTAAATACACCACCTTAATACAGATTAGATTAATTAGCTGTTGCCAGCTCAGATCGTCATGGCACCGAATCCGCCATCCACACGGATTAACGTTCCAGTCACGAAGCTGGATGCCGCTTCAGACGCAAGCCATACCGCCGCACCCTGCAATTCCTTCGGAGAGCCAAATCTTTGCATAGGTGTGTGCCGCATGATAGCTTCAACTCTTTCAGGCGCTAGAATAGCCCGATTCTGCTCCGCTGGGAAAAAGCCAGGGATGATCGCGTTAACCCGCACTCCGCTTGACGCAAACTCTCTAGCAAGATATTGGGTCATATTGTTAATAACTGCTTTGGACGCTGAGTACGTAAATACTTTGGATAATGGCGGATCTGATGATACCGAAGAGATAAAGATGATGGATCCTCCTCGTCCACTTTCTGTCATCGTCTTGCCGAATAACTGCGCTGTACGGAAGGCGCTCTTGGCATTCACATTCATGATGTGATCCCATTCCTCTGACGTGATGTCAAAGAACGGAGTGGCACTATTGACACCAGGTAAATGAAAGAGTACGTCAATATGATCTGCCCACATCATAAGTTCAGCGTGCAAGCGCTGCAGGTCGCCTTCATGGGTCACATCTGCATAGAATGCCGCAGCATCCGCACCCTGTTCGCTCAACTGCCGCACAACCGCAGACGTTTTCTCCTCGATACGGCCAACGATTGCAAGTCTCGCTCCATGAGCAGCGAGTCCTTCGGCAATTGCTTGACCTAACGTGCTTCCTCCGCCTAGCAAAACAGCGTTCTTCCCGCTCAAATCAAATAAATTCATGGTCCGTCCCAGCCTTCTTTCTTCACGGTCGGTATCCCTCAACTAACCCTTACCGACCAAACGTCAATGACATATCGACAGGAGCTGTGTTCTGGACAGCCTGTGTCTTCTGTCGTGATTGTTCGCGCCGAGCTTGCAGTTCGGATAGGAATAGCACTTCATCAAGCGGAAGATCGACCCAGTTATCAGTCCATGTGGACAGATGCATCGCATTGGAAAGAGTCAGTCCGTGTATGCCTTCATTTCCAGGCGCAATAAGCTCCGAACCATGTAATATCGCATCTACGAAATTGTTCATAATGCCGTCATGAGCGGTAGTGACGCCGTGTACCGGAATCTCGCATTTCCAGCACTCTGGTTCACCGAAACCGCCGGTATAAGTACGATTGAATTCCGTTTCCGAGACTCTAAGCCGCCAGAACGTCATCTTGTCATCTTCAATGACGATCTTGCCTCGATCGCCAGTGACCTCGAATCGGTTCGTTCCAGGCGCTTCACCAGTAGTCGTTATAAATACGCCGGTAGCCCCATTTTCATATTCCACATAAGCCGTTACATCATCTTCAACCTCAATATCGCGATAATGCCCGAAACGGCAGAAAGCCCGCACTCTAGTCGGCATCATGCCAATCGTCCACTGCCACAGGTCCAGTTGATGCGGATCTTGGTTCAGCAGTACGCCGCCGCCTTCACCATCCCAGCTAGCCCGCCACGTTCCAGAATCGTAATAGCTCTGAGAGCGATACCAGTTCGTAATGATCCAGTTTGTGCGTCGAATCTCGCCAAGCTCACCGCTTGCGATCATTTCCTTCAGCTTCTTGTAGATCGGATTCGTTCGTTGATTATACATAATTGCGAACACTAAACCGGATTCAGCGGCCGCTTCATTCATCTCGCGCACCTGCTTGGTATACACTCCTGCAGGCTTCTCAACTAATACATGTACGCCTTGCTGGATAGCCTGAATTGCGAGCCCTGGATGATCATAATGCGGAGTCGCAATAATGATCGCATCCACCTGTCCCGAAGCGATTAAAGCGTCTGGATGACGATAGAACGGAATATCAGATCCTAATTTCTCCAGCGCCCATTGTTGCCGATCAGGATTGATATCACAGACCGCTCCCAGCACAGCGCCCTTTATATTACCTTTTACAATGGATAACGCGTGTGAACTTCCCATATTGCCTATGCCAATGATACCAATGCGAACCGAGTTCATTCGATCGCCTCCCCTTGTCATTCATTGAATTAACGATAACATGAGTGAGTCGCATGCGCTTACATTAGAATTGCTTAAACAAGCTTTCATTTAACTCTAATTGGTATGATGAACTGGAAGACAACATGTCAATCCATCACAATTTCCAGCCTCAATCAGCAGATATGGGTACATCCCGCAAGCACTCGCCATATAGATTGCAGGCATGCGAAAGGGACTCCCCACAGACATACTCATAACCTGTGAAAGAGTCCCTTCTATCATTCTTCAGTTGTACATACTGGCTTATTAACGAAACCTCTTGCGATACTCATCAGGCGAGCACCCTACAGTCTGCTTAAATATTCGAGAAAAATGCGGCAAATGCTTATAACCGACCTCAAGCGATACATCCGTGATCGGGAGATGAGGATCTGACACAAATAACACCTTAGCTTGATTAACGCGACGATGGTTCAGATATTGAAATAGGGTAAGGCCAGTAATGTCCTTGAACAGCTTACTGACATAATGCTTATTCAAATGAACCTCACGAGCGATGTCATCCAGCGTTAAATCCTCCGCATAACGTTTCTCGATCACACGGAATATATCTTCGACATGCAGCTCTCGCTCCGCATGGTTCTCGCTCGCGGATAGCGGCTCCGCAAACCAATCGTATATGCAATATAGCAGATCAAGCAGCGCCAGCTTCATACGCTGACGACCTACAAAGTCACCTCGCTGCTCATGTTCATACATTCGCTTGAAGGTGCTGTCCGCTTCCTGCAGACGGACTTGATCCAGACGTACGCGCGCGTACCGCAGCTCGCGAAACGGTCGAAGAAGCTCTGTTCGATGCTCTTCATTTTCAGCAGGATCAATACGGGTAACGTAACGCGAATCGAAGTGCACGATCGACCTGACATAGGGCTTGCTCTTGTCTACAATTGCGCGATGCAGGGTCAGTCCATGCATGATGATCAGGTCTCCTGGCTCTAGAGCGAAGATGCGATCACCAATCAGATAGTTGACCTTGCCCGCATGAAACAGATAGATCTCATAACTAGTATGAGAATGGAATGCCTCTTCCAAGAGCGGGTGGTTTGCTCGGTACTGCAGATCAAGCATGTTAGAGTGATGAACGAATGTCAAACCAGTTCTCCCCCCCCCCTTGAAAGGGCTGGATTAGTTACCTTTAGCCGTCTCGCGAATGATAGCCAAGACAATCTCAGCTGTCTTCACCAGATTGTCAGAGTGAATGCGCTCTTGCGTTGTATGAATGTTCTCGTATCCGACAGCCAGATTGACAGTTGGCACACCCATGCCGTTAAAGATGTTCGCATCACTTCCTCCACCAGAATGGAATGTGCTGGCAGTCAAGCCCATGCTTGAGATGGCACGTGAAGCCAATTGCACGACTTCATCTTCATCCTCGAATTTAAAGGCAGGGTACTTGATAACACTTTCAAACTTAGCAGTAGCTCCGTATTCATGGGCAGCAGATTCTAGCGCTTCCTTCATGGATGCAATCTGACGCTCGACCTTCTCTTGGACAATACTGCGCGCTTCTGCATCAAGCTTCACATAGTCCGTAACGATGTTTGTCGCACCGCCGCCTTCAAAGCGTCCGATATTGGCTGTCGTTTCATGGTCAACACGTCCTAGATTCATTCGAGCAATCGCTTTGCCTGCAACTTGAATTGCGCTGATTCCGTCTTCCGGATTCACGCCAGCATGAGCAGACTTGCCGATAATCTCCATCTTAATCTTGGCTTGCGTCGGTGCGGCTACCGCAATTGAGCCAACATTCCCAGATGAATCAAGTGCATAGCCCATGTCCGCATTCAAAGAAGAGGCATCCATAGCGAGCGCCCCATTTAATCCAGACTCTTCACCAACTGTTATGATGAATTGAATCTGACCGTGCGGCATGTTCGTCTCTTGAATGACGCGAATGGCCTCAAACATAGCTGCCAGTCCAGCCTTATCGTCTGACCCCAGAATCGTAGTGCCGTCACTCGTGATCAATCCGTCCGGATGAAGCTGAGGCTTGACACCCTTGCCGGGTGTAACGGTATCCATATGAGAAGTGAAGAAAATTCTCTTCGTATTCGCCTGATCAGCAGTTGCCGGCCAAGTGATGATCAGGTTGCCTGCGCCATGACCCGTCTTAGCAGTTGTATCGTCTTCAACAACCTCCAGGCCGAGGTCTGTGAATTGCTGCTTCAACACATCGCAGATCTCACGCTCATACTTCGTTTCACTGTCTATTTGTACCAATTCCATAAAATGTTGGACAAGACGTTCCTTCTGTACCATGTCGACTTTCCTCCAAACGTTTTTTTCGTTAAAATAGAACATATCATGCTCGTCTGACTTAGAAAGGAGCCTAGTGTGCAATGAATAATAAGAAATGGTTCAAAATCATTGTCTGGGTGATGCTTCTCTCCATGATCATGTCCACCTTATTTGTTCTCTTACAACCGATATTATTCGGTCTATAATCGCAAGACTGTCTATGTAACCTTGCAGACGCAGAATAACGAATGAAGCCATGCTCACCGCATGGCTTGTTTGCTAATCGAGTTCTTCATCCAACGGCTGAACAGCCACGGCATCGAATCCGAACACCACTGTAAAAAATGGAAGCAGATCTCTGCCTACCTGTTCAACTTCAAACGACTTGCCGGTAGCATCCTCTAAAGAGGTGACTCCATACTGCTGAATGCCGCATGGGATGATTCCAGTAAAGCCTTCGTGCTGAATACCACTCTTAATATTAAATGCGAAGCCATGATTCGTCACAAAGCCGCGGCCTTTCCGTCGTTTGTTGAACTTCACGCCGATAGCTGCAACCTTCAGCTCACCGATCCATACGCCGGTATATTCCGCTTTGCGAGTTCCGATAATGCCGAGTGAGGCCAAATATCGGATTAATACTTCCTCTAAGTTGCGCAAATAACCGTGCAGATCCAATTGCGGGCCGTCCAGCTTCACGATCGGATACCCGACTAGCTGACCTGGACCATGGTACGTAATATCACCACCGCGGTCGATTTCATACACTCGAATACCGCGTTCCTCCAGCTGCTCCGGCGAGAGCAAAAGGTGCTCTGGATGACGCTGCGAACCTATCGTGTAGGTTGGCGGATGCTCCAACAGCAATAAGGTGCTCTGCCGCGTTCCTTCATCAATTGCTCGCACAAACTTCTTCTGAAGCTCCCATGCTTCCTTGTAATCTTGCGAGCCCAACATATGAACGGTCAGCGAATTGCTCGTCACCGCCGTCTCGGTGTTCACTTGCACTTCATTCATCATCACACATTCTTTCTTAGTTGCATCTATTCACTATTCTAGCATGCCACTAATACAGCTTACTTTCAAGATTAAAGCTCTCCAAATTCTCTTTTACGCGTTGCAAAAATCTTCCGCAGATGACACCGTCTAGGATACGGTGATCGAGCGATAGACAAATATTGGCCATCGAACGTACAGCGATCATATCATGAATCACAACCGGCCTCTTCACGATGGATTCGAACGTCATCATGGCTGCCTGCGGATAGTTAATAATCGGGTATGATAGAATTGAACCGAATGAACCCGTGTTGTTTACGGTAAATGTACCGCCTTGCATTTCGTCGATCTTCAGCTTTCGTTCGCGCACTTTGCGTGCGAGATCCTCAATCTCGAAGGCAAGTCCTGCAACGTTTTTCTGATCGGCATTTTTAATGACGGGCGTAAGTACGGAATCCTCCGTGCCCACCGCAAGAGAGATATTAATATCGCGCTTCACGATGATCTTGTCCACAGCCCAAACGGAGTTCATGATCGGATAATCCTTAATCGCGTTAACAACTGCCTTCAGCACGAAGGCAAGGTATGTTAAGTTAACGCCTTCCTTGCGCTTGAACTCGTCCTTGAGTTTGTTGCGCAGCAACACGAGATTCGTCACATCAACTTCGATCATCGTCCAGCCATGCGGAATCTCGGTTACGCTTTGACGCATCTTAGTCGCAATCGTATTGCGAATCGGCGTAACGTCAATAAGGGTTTCACCTCGACCATATGGTCCTTCGCCCTGCACCTCGATCTTCGGTACGCGAGGCGTCTCGCTTAAGTGAAGTCCGGAATTGCGAACCTGAACGTGCTTGGTCTCCTCTTCAGCAAGCGAGATAAATGTACGCGCAGCCTCAGACGGCGGATTATACTGCATGGTTGACGAAGCTGCCGGGCGTTCTGCGACAGATGGAGAAACTTGCTGAGGCGCGGATTGATTTCTGTGTATAAAGTCGCGAACGTCCTTCCGCGTTATACGTCCGCCAAGTCCTGTGCCCGTCACTTCGTTCAAGTTCACTTGATGCTCATGCGCGAGACGTTGTACTGCAGGTGAATAACGATCACGCATCGAATTGTCTTGTAACGTCGCACTGCCACTATGCGTTGGTTGAGCTGCAACTCCTGTTGGAGTTGATGCCGTTGGCGCATCTTTGGACTCAACTTCACTGCCGATTCGACAGATCACTGCGCCTACGGCTACGGTCTCGCCTTCCTTCGCGATCAGCTCCAGCATCACGCCTGATTCTGTCGAAGGAAGCTCAGCTACTACCTTCTCTGTAATGACCTCACAGATCGGTTCATAGGCATCGACGTAGTCGCCCGGCTGCTTTAGCCATTTGCCGATCGTAGCAGTCACGAGAGACTCCGCTAGCTGCGGCATCACCACATCATTAGATCTTGTATTTATTGACATCGATTCATCACTCCTATCGCATACATACGGTACGATAACTTCCGCTACCGCACCGTCATCATACTTAGTTATTCTCTTTGCGTTGCTGCTCGCAACATGATGTAGTCTGTATGCGGTGAGCTAGAATAGAGCAAGCTGACGCATAGCTTCCTTCACTTTATCCTTGTTCAGCATGAACTCTCGTTCCAGCGGCGGACTGATCGGCATAGCCGGTACATCCGGACCGCACAGGCGCATAATCGGCGCATCTAATTCAAATAACAATTCTTCTGCTATGATGGCTGATACCTCAGCACCTATACCGCCTGTTTTGTTGTCTTCGTGGATGATCAGAACTTTGCCTGTCTTGGCTGCCGCTTGCAGAATGCCTTCCCGATCAAGCGGTTGGATCGTGCGCAGATCCAGAATATGCGCGCTGATCCCTTCTTGGGCAAGCTCCTCTGCCGCTTGCAGCGCAAAGTGCAGCGGAAGGCTGTAGCTGATAACCGTGATGTCGTCGCCTTCACGCAGTACGTTGGCCTTACCGATCGGCACGATGTAGTCCGTGTCCGCCGGCACCTCGCCTTGTATCATGCGATAGCATTTCTTATGCTCGAAGAACAGAACCGGGTCTGGGTCACGCACAGCTGCCTTAAGCAGCCCTTTCGCATCCGCAGCCGTAAATGGCGCGACGATCTTCAATCCAGGCGTGCCGAAGAATACAGACTCCGGACACTGTGAATGATAGAGTCCGCCGAAGATGCCGCCGCCGATCGGCGCGCGAATGACGAGCGGGCAGCTCCAGTCGTTATTGGAACGGTAGCGAATCTTAGCGGCTTCGCTCATGATCTGGTTTACCGCCGGCAGCATAAAGTCCGAGTACTGCATCTCAGCGATCGGCTTCATGCCGACGAGCGCCGCTCCGATCGCCACTCCAGCGATAGCGGATTCGGCAAGCGGCGTATCGATCGCGCGCTCTTCGCCGAACTGCTCATACAGTCCTTTCGTCGTTGTGAATACGCCGCCTTTAACGCCAACGTCCTCCCCGAGCACGAATACTTCATCGTCTCGTTCCATTTCTTCTTTCATCGCCAAGCGAATGGCATCTATATATTCCATGACCGCCATAATCTATTGCCCCTCCTCTGCAAATACATGCGTGTAGGTATCTTCCGGCAACGGATAAGGCGCTTCTTCAGCGTACTTGGTCGCTTCATTGATATGCTGCTGAAGTTCCTTATGAAGCGCGGCATCCTGTTCTTCCGACCACAAGCCGCAATCGATAAGATACTGCCGATAGCGAGGAAGTCCGTCCTTCTTGCGGTTCTCCTCGACTTCTTCCTTCGTTCGGTACAGCAAATCGTTATCCGATGTGGAATGAGGCGGAATCCGATACATGAACGCTTCAATCAACGTCGGGCCTTCACCCGCAACGGCACGAGCACGAGCTTCCTTCATCACGCGGTACACTTCCAGCGGGTCTGTGCCATCGACACGAATGCCCGGGAAGCCGTACCCTGCGGCGCGATCGGCGATGCGTCCTGCCGACTGCTTCTCGAACGGCACGGATATCGCGTACTGGTTATTCTCACACATGATAATGACCGGCAGCTTGTGTACGCCTGCAAAGTTGCATCCCTCATGGAAGTCCCCTTGATTGCTGGAGCCTTCGCCGAATGTTACAAAGGATACGATATCCTGCTTGCGCATCTTGGCTGCGAGAGCAATGCCCACTGCATGCGGCACCTGCGTCGTAACCGGACTAGAGCTCGTCACAATCCGGTGACGCTTCGCGCCAAAGTGCGCCGGCATCTGCCGTCCTCCGCTGCTAATATCCTCTGCCTTAGCAAAAGAGGCGAGCAGCAGATCCTTCACGGTCAAGCCAACCGAGAGGACGAAGCCGTAATCACGATAATACGGCAGATAGTAGTCGCGTTCGCGGTCGAGCGCGAATGCAGCGGCTACCTGAGCGGTCTCCTGACCGATCCCCGATATGTGAAATGTAATCTTGCCTGAGCGCTGCAGGACGATTCCTCGTTCATCAAACTTGCGGGCAAGCAGCATCATGCGATACATCTCTACTGCCTGCTCATTGGACAAGCCAAGCTGTTCATGCTTCGTCTTCTGACGGAGCGAGATTTCTGGTGTCATGGAGTGATCCTCCTTTTATCAAAGCCGAATGAAGTTAACTGTGGGCTAGCCTTAATACCTGGTACTAAGACTTGCTCTAACAACTATTATACTCTTAACCCGACAAAAAATAAAACGCTATAAATCATTCCATTTGCTCGCGATATGAAACAAGGCTACATCACTAGTGATTTGCCCTCTACAGCAAGCATTGCTTCGCTCATCGCTTCGGATAATGAAGGGTGCGCATGGACAACATGTCCCAGCTCCCATTGCGATGCTTCCAGCAATTTAGCCAGTGAGGCCTCACCTATTAATTCTGTTGCGTGCGGACCGATAATATGGACGCCGAGCACGTCTGATGTGTCTGCATCCGCAACCACTTTGACGAAGCCGTCTGTATCCCCTTGAACCAGAGCTTTGCCGATCGCCTTGAATGAAATCTTGCCGATCTGAACATTCACCCCCTGTTCACGCGCCTGCTCCTCGGTCAAACCGATAGATGCCGCTTCTGGGCGTGAATAAATCGCTTTCGGTATATGAAGCGGCGATAACGCGATGCCTTGCTCGCCCGTTATATGCTTGACCGCGGCAATCCCTTCTGCTGATGCCGCATGCGCAAGCTGCAGACCGCCGATGCAGTCGCCGATCGCGTAGATATGCGGTTCGTTCGTCTGCATATGCTCGTTGACGACAATTACGCCGTTATTCACGCGCACATTTGTATTATCCAAGCCAATATCTTCAACGTTTGCAATACGACCAACCGATACCAATACCCGGTCTACCGTTAACGTGCTTGGCTCCTGCTTGCCTTTGAGCAATAGCTGCACAGCGTGCTCGTCCTTCTTCACACCGTCCTGCTCCACGACCGTATTCGTATGAATGCGTACCCCTCGCTTCTTCATCACACGCTCCATCTCGCGCGACACGTCCTTGTCTTCCGTCGGAAGCACGCGTGGACCCGCTTCGATCACGTTAACCTCAACGCCGAAGTCAGCAAGCATCGATGCCCATTCCATGCCGATAACGCCGCCGCCGATGATCGCGACACTGCTCGGCAGCGTCTGCCAGGCCAGCGCATGGTCGCTTGTCGCGATGCGATCGCCGTCAGGCTCAAGGCCAGGCAGCACGCGCGGTCTGGAGCCTGTTGCGATGATCAGATGCTTCGGCACAACTGTCATTGCCTCGCCATCCGGCAGCTCAACCGCAACGGAACCGCTTTGCGGCGAGAAGATGGACGGCCCCATCACACGGCCGGTCCCGTTAATGACTTCAATGTTATGCTTCTTCATCAAGAATTGAACTCCGCGATGCAGCTGCTCTACAATGTCCTGCTTTCGCGCTTGAACTCGCTCAAAATCCACATGCACACCTTCAATATGTATACCGAACCGTTCGCTATCCTTCGCCTGCGCGACGATTTCCGCACTGCGCAGCAGCGCTTTGCTAGGAATACAGCCTCGATGCAAGCAGGTTCCGCCCAGCTTGTCCTTTTCAATAATTGCTACTTGTAAGCCAGCTTGCGCAGCAACGATAGCTGCGATATATCCGCCGGTTCCACCGCCTAAGATCGCGACATCCACTTGCTTTGTCATAAAGTACAACACTCCCCCAATTTATATTTCTCTTATTGTACATTCTTTTTATCTGCTTCGCCAAATACATCGCTTGCCATGAACGGGCTTGATGACGCGCTTGCCCAATTGATTTGTACCTTTGCCCATTTTGCACGTGATCAATCATTCCATGGTACGTTTTGTCTAGTATAAATCCGCAGATTTTCAGTCATTTTCCACCTATTTAATTTACATTTAATTCCGATTGTATTAGATTAAGAATGAGCATCGTTAAGGATATTCCATTGATGCCTGCAACTATTGAGTTAACGTCGACTATTTCGATTACTAAAGGAGTGAACAGTCATGAGAAGCCTTGTTGCAGTAGTCTCACTAGCACTTTTACTCGTCGGCTGCAGTCAAGATACGCCCATGCAAACTGAATTCATATCGTATGCAAACCAATCACAATATATGATTAGTGAAAAAGACATCCAGACTCCATTCGATGTTCAGTATAGCTTTCCTGAAGCAAGCTTGCCTTTGAAGCATGAGTGGCATGCTTTAAACATCAAGTCTGACAGGGCTAGTAAGAGGAGCTTTTATTTTGCATATAACAAGGACGACAACAAGCTGGAAGCTATCAAGAAAGAGCATTACAATACGCTGACGCTCGAAGAAATCCAACAGGATCTGTACGAATTATCGTTATATCTAATAGTCGAAGACAATGAGAAGTCTGTAGAGACAGACAAGAGACTGATCGGCTCATTTGAATGGTCGCGCCCCATTCCCGAAAGCTTGCGCCATAGGCCGTATGTATTCGTAGGAGCGGCAGGAGAATTGGCATACGAAATTGATTACGCATCGCTTCATGGTCCTATCAAACCTGTATTTACAACATTGCATCATGGTATGGGGTGGCAAGGAGAGATGGCCGGTGAGGTTCCGCTGTTTGGGACTTTTAGCATGAGAGTACTTGTTGGGAATGTGCCTACCGAGATAAGGAATGTGCAATTCTGCTACTTACTGCCTGTGCACAATGACATCAATTCCTCGTATCAAGCTAGATTCAAGAACGGTGTATTACGAGTACTCCAACGGGGACCGACCCCTCTGCCATATGTAAATGTTGCGATCGACTAATCTAATTTCAGCATACCCTATCAGGTAATATTAGACATGTCATCATTTACAAGTTAATATTAGAGGAAGAATATACCTTATACAGATAAAGGAATGAAGCTGTTACGATGAAGTCAAAATTGGCAAGATTTATTGCAATCCTATTATTAGTTATTCCGGGACTCCTGGCTACATATGGTTTTTTTATTATTAGAGATACTATCTTTCAATACATCGCCGATCACGGGAATGAGAGCATAGCTGATCCATCATTTGGCTGGCTGCCGTTTCTCGGAGGTCTAGTGCTGTTTCTATTCGGGATGATCTTCCTCGGCGGCTGGATCTTCTATCGCGATCGCAAGCGCAATTATGTCGCGACCCGCTTCAGAAAGAAGAAAGGCCCTCGCCCGGCAGGTCTAGGACGGCCTGAAGTCCATAAGCAGCCTGAGCTTCAATCTGTTCAACATGATGCGGAATCCACTCAGGCACCTTCATGATAAGTCCACCACAAAAAGAGCCTTCAGCACCTCTGACTAGGTGATTTGAAGGTTTTTTTGTGCTGATACGTAATCGCAGTTGGCATGATGCCTCCCTACGATATGAACAACTCCCGTTGAAACACACATGTGGACACAGAAGCCGTTATTTTCGAAAAGAGAGTGCATTTTAGAAGTTTGGCGGACTCAGGAGCCGCTATTTCGTTTAAAACTAGCGTTTTTCTGCTGTTTTCGCCCAAATAGCGGAACCACGGTCCGCGAGAATCGCAAAATTGCGCTGTTGGACCAAAATAACGGATCGTATGTCCGCATCTGTGCTCACAAGTCGCCTCAACTTCGCATGATGCCTCCCTTTAATAGGAACAACCCCCGTTGAAACACACATACGGACACAGAAGCCTTTATTTTCGAAAAATGAGTGCATTTTGGAAGTTTCGCGGTCTCAGGAGCCGCTATTTCGGTTAAAACTTGCGTTTTCCTGTTGATTTCGTTCAAATAGCGGAACCACGGTCCGCAAGTATCGAAAAATTGCGTTGGTGGACCAAAATAACGGATCGTGTGTCCGCATCTGTGCTCAAACACGGCTTGCACAAGCTCAAAAGTGCACCAATCCAAGCCCGCCGAGCAAAAAAATCTGGGACGCCTCATATTGACGTCCCAGACATAGCATTAGCCGCTAGAGCTTAGCGTTTCTTCGATTGTCTCTGCTTAGAGAAGTTCCTTCGAAGCTTGCGGCGGCCGCGATTCCCACGCTTTCTCTTGGAATCCCGATTGCGAAGCCCTTCTTCCTCTGTGGTCTCGCTGAGCGGACCAATAATAGCAGCCTCTTCAGCAGGCAACAAGGCTCCTTCTTCTGTCGGCGGGAGTACGCCCGACTCTTCCAAAGCCTCAAACAGACCAATGTTTTCAGCTAACAGATCCTCATTAAATAGATCTTGCCCGAATTTAAATCTACTGAAATCACCGCTCAGTATCACCTGTACACTCTTCGAGCGGTTCACGATTACCGATTCGATCCGCAGCCATTCACAGAGCAGCGCAGCTATTAGCGCTACCTTCTGCACAGTCAACGGATGCTTTGGCGGACATGGCGGCTGATTAGAATCCTTATGAGCCTTGCCATCGGAACCGCCTTTGTTACGATGCAGTCGGCCTTGATGATCCCGATGTGGACCCACAGCTAGCCCACCTTTCATGAATAGCTTTCATCTAGAGTTAACCAACTGCTATCAGTATAGTCAAATGTACGTAGAAGTGTGAGTCCTATTCCGTTAATCCTCTTTCTGCGCGATCTTACGCTTCAACCGCTCCAGCTCCCTCGTCACATCATCCGGGAGAGGTGGATTGCTTGCACTCATCAGCATCGTGTCGTCTCTAGGTTTATCATCTAATGTCTTCTGCTCCTGATCAGTATCCTTTAAACTGTCCATTACTTTCCGAACAGCAGCGACCTCCAGCAATTCCGTATCGCTCGGCACATCTGCTGTCGGTTCCGTAACCTGCTCCTGCTCAGATGTAGCTATTCCAGCAGCTTCCGAAGACTCGGATTGCTTATGCATCTCAGGTAACTCCGTCAAGTCGGCCTTCGTCTCCGAATCGTCCGGCTCATGCATTACCGTTATAACAGTTCGCGTACCGCTCATCCGCTCGTAGAACAGCAGCTTATCGAGGCTGAATATCCGCAACAGCAGATGAATGCCGCATGCCGCAGTCAAGATCATGAGAAGTACAATGGACAACAATTTCCCCCACTGTGGAAGATCTCCATACAATGCGGATATCATCAGTAGACTGAACAACCCGCCCAGCACAATATGCAGCATTCCATATCGCTTAACCAGAGCGAAAAATGTAATTTCCCTCGGTTGTCCTCTACGCTTGTCTTCAATAACATGAATCCGTGTCACCATCTTACCGATCGTTCTTCCACCCGTAATGGCAGGTAAGATAATCATATAGATCAAAATGATTACGAACATACATAGTACTGAATACACCGCATTATTCAAATCCGTTGACCCGAACACAGCACCAGCCCGCTCAAACCCAAGCTTTATAGGGATCATTAACGGCATCAGCATAGCCATGCACATCATATCAATCACCAATGAGATACCGCGGCGAATGAAGCCAACTGTCATATGTTCTAATTCCACATTCTTATCCAGCTCTTCTGATCGAGGCAGGAAGTAAGTAAAGATCGGCGACAGCCAGAAGCCGAGCATGCCCCCGAGTGTGTTCGTGATCAAGTCGTCAACATCGAATAAACGATAGGGGCAGTCATATATCCCGTATAATCCGGTTAATTGCGTTACCTCAAAGAACAATGCCGTACAAGCGCTGATTATAAATGTTTGCCACACGTTACGACGAAAATAATAGCGCATATAAATGCCTAACGGTAACGTTAAGCAAATATTGAAAAATACTTGCAAGAAGGAATTCTCCTTAAGCAAGCTCAAGTATGAAGCAGGATTATTCCAGCTGAACTGTGTTTCTCTAGCAATATCATTTACGAATCCGAGCGGAGTCAACTGCGCGTATGTTAACAGCGAGCCCCCGCGTACACAGTTGCTTGTATCCTTAGGAAGCGGCAGGATGACTAGATAGTAAGCAGTAATACAATACAGCAGGAAGGAAAACAAGATGAATGAACGAAACTTGTTCACATAGCCATATTTACGATACTGCACGATCAGAAACGGTACGGTCAACAAAGCTGCTAGAATCGGAAACGTGAACAGCGCATATTTAATGGGCAGCACATAAGCGTCCATATCAAGTGACACCCCTTTCAACCCTCTATTTAGTATAAAAATTATGAAATTCTCCCCTATCAGCGGTATTTAGTATATCATAGGTTGCATCCCTTTCTGCCTTACAATGTTGACACCTACATATCATTTCTCTTCACATGAATGTAATCTGAAGTCTGATTGAATCTTCCAGTTATTGATGCAATACTAGTTAAACTGACTATTATTCGTCCGGAGGTTGATCAAGTGTCTGCTATTAAGCATGGTATGATCGTCGGAGATCGCTCCTCTGATGTGGATGCAGCCATCGATAACGGCTTATTGTCGGTCGGATGCCAGTTCGGTTTCACTCGAATGTAAACTAGCTGTCGACCCTATTATTTTCAGTTCCTATGTATAACTTCAATCTCCGATGTATAGAATGATAGCAAGGAGTTGATCACATAGATGGAACGTAGAGATATCTGGACCCATGAGCATGACGAATTGCTTAAAGATACGGTTCTGCACCATATCCAGAACGGCAGTACACAATTGAACGCTTTTAAGGATGTGGCAGCTAAGCTGCATCGTACAGCGGCTGCTTGCGGTTTTCGCTGGAATTCAGATGTCAGAAAGAAAGTAGAGCATGAGATCAGACAAGCTAAAGCGACTCGAATCAAGAACAAGATGGAAGCCAAATCGTCATCATCAAGATCGATAAAACATCATGATCTCACAATCGATTCCATTTTCTCTCACTTGAGTAAAGTGGAACGCATTCTCCAAGAGAAGGACCAACTGATTGATCAGCTCAAAGGAGAAATCCAAGACCTAAAGGCTAGAAGCTCAAATGAAGATTTAAACAGCTTAATCGCCATCCTGAAGCGCGCCAAAGATCTTGGAGCGTTGGACAAGCCCTCCAAGATCAGCTAAGCCTTGTTCTATATGAATAAGGCTTTTCATATGGTATAAGAAACGAAAAAAGAACCACCAACACGCACCATTCGTGCATTGAGGGTTCTTCTTTCTCAGTTATTATCACTTTGGCTCGTGTTAGAAAGTAGTACATATCCGTATTTGCCTAGCATGATACTCTCGCCTGAGTACGCACAATTATGGCTGATGATGACATCGCCCGCCATATCGACACATTCAATGAAATCCTCATTTAAGTTAATGATGGCTGTAAGCTCGGATTCATCATATATTCTTCTGAAGCCGAACAGATTGTCATCAGCTATCACAATTTCAATCGTACCTAGCGCTAATGCTTCATAGCTAGTTTTTATCCTTCCAAGCTCTTGATAATGATGGAGCAGCTTCTCATTCATGCTATCCCAAGGAAAATACCTTCGGTTAAAGGGATCTTCAAACCCTTCCATCCCTGCTTCATCGCCATAATAGATGCAAGGACTTCCAGGCAGCATATATTGCAGAAATGCGGCAGCTTTCTCCTTCTGAATCGCCTCCCTAAGCGCTTTAGAGGATAGCTTATGCATTGCTTTCTCAGCTTTAGTCAAGTCGAGCCGCTCCGCGCCAACAGCCGTCAGTATGCGCATCGTGTCGTGGGTGGATAAGCTGTTCATCAAGCAGTCGAGTACGGGCTTCGGATAATTTTCTGCGATCGTCATTACTGTATGCGCGAGCTCCGCTGCGCTGCTCTCACCTTTAATAAAGGCAATAATCGCATTCATATAAGGATAATTCATGACCGAATCAAGCTCCGACTGTGTAAAGTACTTTCGCATGATGCCGAAGCTTTCTTTGTTGGATGCATCTTCCCATACTTCACCGATTACGATGGATTCTTGCTTCTCACCCTTGACAATACGATTAAGCTTTGCGATAAACTCATCAGGCAGTTCATCTACTACATCCAAGCGATAACCATCAGCTCCCAACCTCAGCCAATGTCGGATCACACTATCATCACGGTTCAGCACAAAGTCCAAATAGCTGGCATCCATTTCATTGACGCAAGGCAGGGTTTGAATGCCCCACCAGCATTCATAGCGCGTCGGATACTCTATAAAGTTGAACCATGACGAGTATGGCGAGTTCAGATGGTGATACGCGCCATTGCCGAACACATTCTCCTTGTCGAAGTATATACTGTTGCTTCCGGTGTGTGAGAACACACCGTCCAATATGACCTTCATGCCTAGTTCATGGGCAGCGTCGCATAACTCGATAAAGCCCTGCTCTGTTCCCAGCATTGGATCGATTCTTTTATAGTCCGCCGTATCGTAGCGATGGTTGGAATAGGCCATGAAGACTGGATTCAAATAGATGATCGATACACTTAACTCTTTCAGATATGGGAGCTTCGCTTGAATCCCCTTCAGGTTTCCGCCGAAGAAGTCATTGTTCTCGATCTCGCCATGATCATTCGACTGATACACGGGGACATCTGTCAGATTATCATGTACATGATATGGCTTCAGCTTCTCGCTCACATCGCACGAGCCCAGCCTGTGGAACCGATCAGGGAATATTTGATACATCACCTTGCCTTTATAAGCTCGCGGTGTATCATATTGCTTATCATAACAAGTAAGCTGCCAGCGCTCACCCGAACCAATATTAGTTTCATTGGACCCTTGCTTATATACCTTGAATTCCGACCGCATCGTCACCACTTTGAAATGATAATAGTACAAATCACAGTACGCTAACGCAAACCCACCTGAGTACCGATCAAAGCCGTGCTGCAAAGAGCTCCACACCATTGGAAACTCCTCATAATAGCCATGGTGATTCTCTACGCAGATGAATACCTCTTTCGCAGCATACCTTCGGGGAATGCCAATATTCATCATACACAATTCATCCTGCCTAACGCAGCCAAATGGATCTTTATGCTCAAGTCGTCTGCTATCATACATAATTGCCATTACGATCACCTGCATCTGCATAACAAGCTATGCTGTAGATGTGAAATCTATAACATAGCTTGTCAGAAATTATTTAATTTCCTTTACGCCCCATATGTGATCAGCATACTCTTTGACAGATCGATCCGACGAGAAGATGCCTGCTTTCGCGATGTTGACGAGCGACATATTCGTGAACTTGCGCTTATCAGCGTACCTGTTCGAGACAGCTCGCTGAGCGTTCACGTAAGAATCGAAATCAGCTAGATTCATATATACATCTGCTGTTCCAAAGCTGTTCGTCAGCAACGATGCAACAAGGTCATCAAATCTGGTGCCCAGCGTGTCAGACCTCAGCATATCCATAACCGCCCTCAATTCTCGATTGCCGTTGTAATAAGTGAGCGGATTATAGCCCTGTCGCCATAGTGCTTCAACTTCTGAAGCGGTCATGCCGAACAGAAACATGTTGTCATGGCCCACTTGTTCGAGGATTTCCACATTGGCGCCATCTAACGTTCCGATTGTCACCGCCCCGTTTATCATCAGCTTCATATTCCCTGTGCCGGACGCTTCCTTGCCAGCAATCGAAATCTGTTCCGATATTTCAGCCGCCGGAATAATAATCTCGGCAAGCGAGACTTTGTAATCCTCGATAAACACGACCTTGATCTTCTCGCGTACAACGGGGTCAGAATTAATCATCTTGGAAACCGAAGAGATCAATTGGATAATCTGCTTCGCTCGCAAATAACCAGAAGACGCCTTAGCCGCAAATATGAACGTACGCGGAATGAACTCCAACTGCGGATTATTCTTGATCTGATCGTACATATACAGAATATGCAGCACATTCAGCAGTTGTCTCTTATATTCATGGAGACGTTTAATCTGTACATCGAATATCGAATCCGGATCCACAGCGATACCATTAATTCTGGAGATATAGCTGCATAGCGCAAGCTTATTATGATGCTTCACTTCTCTTAGCTGTGCCAAGACGCTGCTGTCATCGTAATACTTCATCAAGCCTTCAAGAGCCACAGCATCACGCATGAACTCGTCACCGATCAGCTCTGTCAGCAGCGAAGTCAGCCTTGGATTCGACTGACAGAGCCATCTTCGATACGCGATACCGTTCGTGACGTTGGTGAATTTATACGGATACGTATTAAAGTAATCTCGAAAGATGCTTGTTTTCAGGATCTCCGAATGAAGCTTGGATACACCGTTTACCTTATGTCCGGCTGCAAGACAGAGATTCGCCATATGGATATGGCCATTGGCAATAACGGCCATGTAGTCAACCTTGCCTTTATCTCCAGGATATAGCTCATATAGCTGCTGTGTAAGTCTACGGTTAATTTCATATACGATCTGATAGATTCTTGGCAGCTGCTGCTTGAACATATGCTCAGGCCAGCGCTCCAGCGCCTCACTCATGACCGTATGATTCGTATAGGCTATCGACTTCGTCGTGATGTCCCACGCCGCATCCCAATCGAAGTCATGCTCGTCCACTAACAGTCTCATGAGCTCGGGGACGCATAGTGCTGGATGTGTATCATTAATGTGAATCGCAATCTTGTCTGGCAAATTATTCAGCGTGCCATACTTCTTCATATGCTTGTTCAGGATGCTTTGCAGTGAAGCCGATACGAGCAAGTACTGCTGTTTCACACGCAGAATCTTGCCGTCCAGATGATCATCCGCAGGGTACAGCACCTTCGTAATAACCTCGGCCATCGTATTCTGCTCCAACGCTTTGACGTACTCTCCGCGCGAGAAGGCGCTTAGGTCCAAGCGATTCGGAGACTTTGCGCTCCAGAGCACTAGCTTATTAACCGCCTCCGAATCGTAACCCGATATCAACATATCATACGGCACAGCAATTACCGTATCATAATGGCAATGCGTCGCTTTATAGCGGCCTCCATGCATCGATTCCTCGACATAGCCTCCGAACTTGACTTCATAGATCTCATCTTCTCTCGGTATGAGCCATACATCCCCGCGATTGAGCCAGTCATCGGGGAATTCCACCTGCCATCCATCAATGATCTTCTGCTTGAAGATCCCGAACTCGTATCGAATCGAGAAGCCAGTTGCCGGTACAGCCGTTGAAGCTAGAGAATCCAAATAACAGGATGCGAGACGTCCTAAGCCGCCATTGCCTAAACCGGCATCCGGTTCAAGCTCGTATAGATTATCAATGTTGGTATCCAGCTTCGAAAGAGCGATAGTAAATGCTTGCTCCAATCCAAGGTTATACAGATTGTTGCGAAGTGAAGTCCCCACCAAGAACTCCATCGACATATAGTAAACTTGCTTCGCTTGCTCCTGTTCAACACGTTCGATGAACTGCTTGCGCTGTTTCATCAAGAGATCACGTACGACATAGCATACGGCTCTATAGATCTGCTTCAATGTCGCTTCTGAACAATAACAACCGTTGTGCTTCAAGCTTTTGTCATTTAACAACATTAATATTTCTGTATGGTTTATGTCCATCGTAGTTGCCCCCACTCTTGCTGTATAAAACATTCACATTAACGCGCAATTTCTTGATACAGCTCTAAGTAGCGTTTGACAGGCCCTCTCCAACTGCAGTCGTATTTCATAATAGAGGTAACCATTCTTCTGTGTTTCGCTTTGTCTTTATAGAAATCCAGGCTTCGCTCAACGGCATACAGCATATCGTGCGCATTGAACAATTTAAACGTGAAGCCTCGACCCTCGAGCGTTTTGATATTAATGGCTGGAACGGTATCGAACAGACCGCCCGTCTCGCGGACAATCGGAATCGTTCCATAACGCATCGCGATCAGTTGAGCCAAGCCGCATGGCTCACTCTTCGAAGGCATAAGCAGCATGTCTGCTCCCGCATAGATTTGATTCGCTAGAGCAGCGTCAAATGTAATATTTGCAGACATCTTATTCGGGTAATGCATGGCAAGTTCCTTGAACAGGTCCTCATATTTACGATCACCTGTCCCTAGCACGACAAATTGCATATTGAGCTCCATCAGTTCTTTCGCGACACCTGCAAACAGATCGAGCCCTTTATGCGAAACGAGTCTCGTTACCATCGCGATGAGCGGAATTTCCGGATCAACCGGCAGACCTAGCTTCTCCTGCAGCCACATCTTGTTCGCCAATTTATCCTTCACGCAACCAACACGATACGTTTTATGAATCTTAGGGTCGTTGCTCGGATCGTAATAATCGGTATCGATACCGTTGACGATGCCTTCTATTTTGTACGCATTCTCCTGCAGCATGCGCTCTAACCCGTGTGCATAATAGGCATCACGAATCTCATAGGAATACGTCTTGGATACCGTCGTGATCTTATCCGACAATACGATCGCGCTCTTCATAAAGTTAATACAGCCGTCATAGCTCGCTGCGCCGCGCCATTCCTCAGGCAAGCCTAATACATCGGAGAAGAATTCATGGCATTCTTGACCTTGATATTCGATGTTGTGAATCGTAAAGACCGTGCGCATCCGCTCATACTGCGGGATGTGGCTGTAATTGGCCTTAAGCATTATTGGTATTAAGCCTGTTTGCCAATCGTTGCAATGGATCACATCAGGATAGAACCCGATATGTGGCAGCGACTCTAGAATAGCCCTGCAGAAGTAAGCATACCTCTCGCCATCATCAGAGTGGCCGTATAGCTGATCACGATAGAAATAGGTATCATTGTCACTAAAATAGTAGGTTAGGTTGTTCTTCACGCCGCGTGCTTTAAAGATTCCACAATGAATCGTCCGCCACGATAGGCTGACAGCAAAGCTGGTTACATATTCAATCTCGAATTCCGGATTATTCTTTATCGATTTATAGTATGGAAGGAATATCCCAATCTCGACATCTTTATCATTAGCCAGTTCGTTAGGCAGCGCATAGGCGACTTCTCCTAAACCACCTGTTTTTACATAGGGAAATGCCTCACTTGCGGCGAATAATAATTTCATATTAGATCCGTTCCCCTTTTTTAATAATCACAGGAGATGATTCCACACCTATAAGCGTCACGCCATCCGATATATGAACATTTTTATCGATGATAGCATATTCAATGTGAGCGCCTTTACCGATATATGTACCTTGCATCACGACGGAATTACGAACCACGCACTCTGCTTCAAAGGTGACGTCACGAAAGATAACCGAGTTCTCCACAGTTCCATCAATTCGGCAGCCATCTGCGATAAGACAGTCTACGACTTTCGTGCTGTCCGAATAATGCGTAGGCACCTCGTCACGTACCTTCGTGTAGATCGGTCTCTTAGAATTAAAGATCTCCTCACGAACACTCTCATCCAGCAGCTTCAGGCTGTTCTTATAATAGGAGTAGGTGCTTTCATTTCTTAACACGATATCATTGAATTCATATACTTTCAGTTTTAACTTGTTCTCTGAGAATCTACGCTGTAAAAATTCCTTCTCAAAATGATAGTATCCGCGTGCAATGGAGTCTTCTATGATTTGAAGCAAGAAGCTCTTCTCCATCAAGTACATGCCCATACCGCAGTACATATCACTCGTATAGGTATAATTAATGAATGCTTCGGTTACTTCTCCATGCTCCACCTTGAGTACGAGATCTTTCTTCTGATTGGAGAATTCAGGACATTCACGATTCGCAATTACCGTTATATCCGCACCCGACTTGATATGCGACTCCAGAACAGGCTGATAATTGATATTGCACAGAACGTTAGAATCGGATATTAGCACATAGTCACAGTTCGTCTTATTAATAAAGCTGACTGCCCCGTGCAGGGCTTCCAGCTTGCCTTTATACACATTTCTCTTCCCCGCTCCAAATGGAGGAAGAATAAACAACCCGCCGTTCTTGCGGTTTAGATCCCACTCACTAGCTAGATGCAGATGGTCCATCAGAGATTGATAGTTGTACTTGGTAATAACCCCTATGGATGAAATATTTGAATTCACCATATTGGACAGCACAAAATCGATCTGTCTATATCTGCCCCCAAATGGCAGCGATGCATTCGTGCGATGCTTGGTCAACTCACCCAATGCCTCATCATATATATTTGAAAATACGATGCCCAACATCTTCATTTCAAAATCCCCCTTCAGTCATCGGCACTAATAGATCTCATTCGGATAAATCACTTGACCTTCGATTATCTCCTTGTTCTGACCTATGACACTTATACCTGAAGTAACCGTCTCTGTGGATGCCGCACCTCTTCCTATCAAGGCTTTAGTGCCAATCTTGACGTTTTCTCCGATGATGGCATATTGAATATCAGCATCCTTCCCGACATAGGAATTCGGCATAATGACACTGTCCTTGATATATGCACCTTCATCAATTGTGCAGCCCGTAAATATGACGGAATTCTCCACTTGCCCTTTAATGTTGCAGCCCTCTGCAATCATTGAATTTTTGATCGTTGCTTTATTGGAAATGAAGCACGGCGGCTTCGCGTAGTTTCTCGCATAGATCTTGAATTTTTGATCCTTTAGATCGATTGGAACTTCTGGATTCAACAGGTCCATATTGGCTTCCCATAGGCTTTCGATCGTACCGACATCCTTCCAATAGCCGTTGAATAAGTAAGCGTACAGCTTCAGATTGTCTTGAAGCAGCTTAGGAATCACATCTTTGCCGAAGTCATTCGAAGAGTCGGGATTCTGTTCATCTTGAATCAAATACTCCTTTAATACGTTCCAGCTAAAAATGTACACGCCCATCGAAGCTTTCGTGCTCTTCGGTTCCGTAGGCTTCTCTTCAAACTCGTATATTGCGCCGTCTTCATACGTGTTCATGATTCCGAACCGAGAAGCTTCTTCGATCGGAACATCAAGTACCGCAATGGTACAATCAGCACCTTTTGCTTTATGGTAATGGAGCATCTTCGCGTAATCCATCTTGTATACGTGGTCACCCGAAAGAATTAATACATATTCAGGGTTATACATCTCTATGAAATGCATATTTTGATAGATTGCATTCGCCGTTCCTTTATACCATTCTGACTTCTCACTTCCCTGGTAAGGGGGCAGTATATGTGCGCCGCCGTAATTGTGATTCAAGCCCCATGGCTGTCCATTACCAATATAGTTATTCAGGACAAGCGGCTGATATTGCGTGAGAATGCCCACTGTATCAATACCAGAATGCACACAATTGGATAGAGGAAAATCAATAATTCTATATTTACCGCCAAATGGCACTGCCGGTTTAGCGATATCCTCTGTCAGCACTTTTAATCTGCTCCCCTGTCCACCTGCTAACAACATGGCAATACATTCTTTGCGGCGGCTTTCGATCATACTATTTCCTCCTTACAGTTCTTATTCTCTTGTTCATTAACTTCTTGACCTGATAGAACACAGTTGACATCGGAGGAATCGTCATACGGATGCTGTGATCGTAATTGTGATAATGGATCGGCTCACTAACGAGACGAGACAGCACCGTTCCTGTTCCCCCGTATTTCGCATCATCGCTCGATAAGACCGGTATATACATGCCCTGATAAGGAACGCCGATTCTATAATCCTCCCAAGTTACCGGACAGAAGTTGCATACGACGATGATCTCGTTGCCATTGCGATCGATTCGGCGGAAGAAGATGAGGCTCTTCTCCCAGTCGTCATGGCTGATCCACTTGAAGCCTTCCCAGTCGGCGTCATTCTCCCATAACGGAGAATTCTCAAGATAATAGAAATTAAGTTCCTTCACGTAATCGTGCATCTGCTGGTGTCTCTCATAGGTGAGCAATGACCAATCCAGGCCTTTGTTATAATTCCATTCGATAAATTGAGCGAATTCATTTCCCATAAAATTAAGCTTCTTGCCAGGATGACCAATCATATAGCCGTAGAAGGCTCTCAGGTTGTTAAACTTCTGATCGTACTCGCCAGGCATTTTATTAATCATGGAGCATTTGCCGTGCACGACTTCATCATGAGACAACGGCAGAACATAATTCTCAGAAAACGCGTATGTAAAGGAGAACGTGATATTGTTGTGCTTATTTTTCCGAAATAACGGGTCCGTAGACATGTAATCCATCATGTCGTTCATCCAGCCCATATTCCATTTGAAGTTAAAGCCAAGTCCGCCCATATAATCCGGCCTCGTTACGAACGGAAATGCAGTGGATTCTTCCGCTATCATCATCACGTTCGGATCATATGCAAATGCTGCTTTATTCAGCTTCTGCAAGAAAGCAACGGCTTCAAGATTCACATTAGATCCATGTATATTAGGCCGCCATTCTCCACCTCTTCTGCCATAGTCCAGATAGAGCATGGATGCGACTGCATCAACTCTCAGTCCATCGATATGGTAGTTCTCAATCCAGAAGATCGCATTCGATATTAGAAATGACATCACTTCATGCCGTCCATAATCGAATATGCGCGTGTTCCAGTCCGGGTGCTCATTTTTCAATGAATCTTTATATTCATAGCAGTAATCTCCGTCAAACTCATACAACCCATTCTCATCCTTAGGAAAGTGCGCAACACTCCAATCCAAGATCACGCCAATACCCATCTCATGACACTTGTTAATGAAGCTCATGAATTCATGCGGCGTCCCATAACGAGAAGTAGGTGCGTAATAACCTGTTACTTGATACCCCCAAGAAGGCTCATAAGGATATTCCGAGATCGGCATTAGCTCAATATGGGTATAACCCATTTCTTTTACGTAAGGTATTAACTCTTCTGTCAGCTTCGCATAATTGAAATATTCGCCGTCCTCATATTGTTTCCACGAACCTAACTGTACTTCATAGATGTTGACAGGCTCGTTCATTATGCTCTTGTTGGTCTTACTATTGCGATATGACTGGTCTGTCCACTTGAATCGTCTGATGTCATAGATCTTGCTCGCGGTGCCCGGTCTTGTTTCCATATGAAATCCATACGGATCGCTCTTGTAGACAAATGTACCGTCAGGCCTTTCGATATAGAATTTGTAGGAATCATATGGTTCTGCACCCTCAACAAAGTACTCCCATATCCCGTCCATTAGCTTATTCATGATGGGAACATCTATATTCCAATCGTTAAAGCTGCCAACGACTCTAACACTTTTAGCATGCGGGGCCCATACCCTGAAGATATACCCCTCTATGTTCTTAACTTTATGAGCGTGACATCCTAACCATTCATAAGCCTTGAAATTTGCTCCTTGGTGAAATAGCTCGGCTGGCGATTGCTCCATGCTATTGATTCTCATCACGTCCTTTTCCTACTCCATATCAACCGATCTTTTCATTTATTAAAGGAAAACATGTTACATCGTTATCTTTATGTATTAATAAAATAATCATGCCACTATGAAAATAGAACGAAATTTACAATTATTTTATTTTCTTGATTTTCATAAATTTAACTATTTTTGGTATTTTATTGTCGGGATTTATTTTGAGCTTCCATATGTCAATTTCGGGGCTTCTATAGCTTGCTGAAGTCATTCTAGAGGATTGATGTAGTATTCGGGAAATATGCGGCGGCGAACAAAAACACCGCTAACTGCACATATAGTTTAAGCGAACCCGAAGGTATCTAAACTATATGCACGATTAGCGGTGAATACGAACGTCAGATTTATACGATTAGTGAAACTGCGGTAACTGCGAATATCGGAATAACCACAATTAAAGCAGCAATGATCAGTTTCTTCTTCCTCATAAAGTGGGAGATCTCATTAATCTCTTCACGCCAGTCTGTCTCTTCCATATGTTCCGAGATATTTAGTCCACATTTGCAGCACAACACAGCATTCGAAGTCAGTTCATGATCACATTTTAAAGCACTAATCATTTTTACATCCCTTTCAGATCTGATATGTTCTCTCCTTCACAAAGTTTAGCACAATAAATCTTAGGGGTAAATGGTTGTAAGTTCTTGACGATGTATCATCTGGTAAACTGACTAAATAAAGCACTTACTTTGAATACACACATGAACAAAACCGTTAATTAAGGAGACTTCTAACATGAACTATTCATTTGATGTATCTCTAGAACAGAACGAAGCGTTTTCAGCTTTCCTGAAACAAAAGATCAGGGAATTCAACAATGAAAAATCAATTTATCACCGTGAAGCACGAAAAGAAGGGGCTGTCCAGCCAATCAACATCATCGTCTTGGATAAAGACAAGTCATGGATTGGCGGCATTTCCGCCGAAGTCTATTGGAACTGGTTAGAGATTCACGATTTTTGGCTCAAAGAAGACTGTCGTGGTAACCGCCTTGGCAGCCTCTTACTCGATAAAATAGAGGCCCTTGCTATGGAGAAAGGTGCAACAAAGGCATTGCTCACAACTTACGAATTTCAAGCACGAACATTTTATGAAATGCACCAATACATGGTTGTAGGCGAGATTAAGGATTACCCCCCAGGGAGCAGTTACTACACAATGGTAAAAGCACTGAAGAGTGAAATTTGTGTTCATGGCTTAAGGTTGGTATGATAATCATATAGCTCATTAGTAGAGACGAACTCATCCTTATTGAGAGTGGGGATGAGGCCTCGAACCAAGAAGCCGCAGGATAGTGATATGCTCCCATCATAGTAGACAGTAGATAAAACAAAAACTTCTACTGCTACAATGATGGGAGTTTTTCTGATGT
>NZ_JBYTDY010000012.1:0-159075 GCF_058791835.1 Paenibacillus sp. EB106-04-04-XG159
TCTGTTAAACCGAGCTGAGGAAAATAAACCAACTGTTTTTGTTTTTTACACTGTCTACTTGACAGGTAGCACTTCATAGCCCTGCGGCTTCTTAGTATTCGATTAAGGTGAAGCATATAATTTATTTAAATGAATTCTGTTAGCGTTAAGACAATGGCGATGGGAATCTTGCTGCTTCAAAGTGAGTAGAATTTACCCCAGGTACATTGGTTTCAACTACACCAACAATACCGCTGTTAACAATAATATCTACTTGATCCCCAGCTTTTAGATTCAGAATGGTTGACACCGTGACCACGTTGTTATTGTCGGATGGTCCGAAGAAATCATTGTCATCAGCAACAAAAGGATCACCGTTAACTCTAATTGCGACAAGAGCTCGGTAATTCAATGCATTATTGTCAGGGTTAAACGATACGGTACCACTAACCAGATAAACACCATTCTGCTTCGGAGTAAATGTTGAAGTAGCAGGATTATATTCATTAGCCAAATCAAATTGTTCATTCGCGAATAGAACCTTGACATTCGTGTTAGCTGGGACAGGCAGATCCGCAGCACTCACTGCTCTAAACGCTGAGGCTACGACCAGATTAGAAGCAGTCTCGCCTACATTTACATTGATAACTGGATTACCGATGTTGCTTAAAGTTGGATTGCCCACGTTCGATATCGTATCTGTATCATTTTGGGCCTGAGCTGTTTCTTGTGCTGTAGAGTGACTTTGAGCCTGTGTTTGGGCTGAAGATTGATTTGCGGTTTGGGTCGATGCTTGTGATTGATTCTGAGCTAGAGTCTGTGCTAGGGACTGTGTTTGAGCTAGAGTCTGTGCTAGAGACTGTGTTTGAGTCTGTTGAGCTATTAATTGCGCTTGCAGTTGGGCTTGGAGCTCGGCTTGCTGCTGAACCTGTACTTCGACCTCCTTTATCCTAGCCTTCAGCTTGCGGTATTTATACTTGCATTTGTCCTCCAAGATGAATACCTCCTCATTCGGTTATGATCACTGGCGTCCTCTTGAGAGCGAACTATGACTTCGCGGCGATCATTTACAATTAACGGAATATATCGATCAGGTACCTCTCTACCAACTCGCCAATGTATTACTAGTATGTTCATAACTGATAGGTTTGGTGTGGACGAACTTACGACTCTATTCGTTTATATATTGATAGAAATAGGTGCATAATATTACGAATTCTTCCATTTAACTATGGCAAACCTATTGGCAGGAGAAAGGACTTCGGGAAGTTATAGGAGAGGTTGGAGAAACGAAAAAGCTCCCCGATTCAGGAAGCTCTTTCGTTGTAATCATGCTTTGTTTAATTAGAAATCATTTGGAATTCTTCTGCTTAAGAGCCATCTAAGAGGTCTTAACTAAATTATCAGCACATCTTATATTTTTCTGCTTGAGTGTTGAAGAGCTTGGCATATTGTTGGTTGGCCTTCATTAACTCATTATGTGATCCGCATTCTAATACGGTACCATCCCCGATCATAAGAATTTTGTCACAGCTCATGGTAGTTGATAATCGATGGGTAATGATAATGGTTGTTCGATTCTTTTTAACAGCAAAAATGTTATTCAAAAAGTTCACCTCTGAAACAACATCATATGCCGAGGTCGGTTCATCAAAGACGAGTATCGAATTCGACGAATACAACGCCCGTGCTAAGGATAATTTTTGCCATTGTCCTTCCGATAGCTCCATACTTGCTTCATCAAACTGTTTCGTTAAGGATGTATTTAATTTTTCAGGCAATGAATCAAAAAACTCTAACAATTCACACTCTTCCAATGCTTTTCTCGCTTTTTCTTCATCAAACGTGCTTTCTATTGTTCCAAGCAAGATAGCCTCTCTTGCTGAAAGGGAGTATTTACAATAATCTTGAAAGACCGTACCGAATAAAGATCGCAATGTATCCGTATCATAATCATTGATATTGAACTCATCTATTAAGATCTGTCCACTTTGAGGTTGATATAACCCCATGATTAACTTAACAAGTGTACTTTTGCCTGAACCATTCAAGCCGACTATAGCTACAGTTTCACCAGGCATAATACAAAAACTCACACCATTCAATACATTCACATCTGTATCTGGGTAATGGAAATGCACATTTCGGAATTCAATCTTATGTTGCTGAAGGCGATCAATATCCTTGATCAGATTATTCGCTTTCTCTCTCTCGGGTTTAATTTCCATAAACCGGCGCATATAATCTAAGTCAATGGATACTCTTTTAAACCGCTCATGTGAATAAAAGCCGTTAAAATATAGAGTTTGAGATATCGTAAATAATGAACTTGTAATGAGGATGAAGATATCAATCGTCATCATTCCCATACAAACATAATAAAGCAAGATCAGATAAGGGATCTTTTCAATCACATTCATAAATTCTAAAAAAAACGATTCCCAAGTATGCGTTCGCACATTAAGCTGCATTTCTTTAACATATAGCGCTTCTCTTGAATTCCTATAATTTCGTTTGAAAAAGTGATCATGATCAAAGATCTTTAATTCATGTAAGTAAGCTGGATTCGTACACACATCTCGATAATAGCTTGTCCTCCGATAATCCAAATTCGTTTTTTCGCGATATTCCTGCTTTGCCTTTGTATTCTTGATCGATCCTAGGTGAGATAAATATGCACCTAATAACGGAAAAATGATATACCAAACATATTGGCTCGGAATAACCGCGCTTATGGAGATAATTGTGAACAATGCGGTGATTGCCCTAAAAAATATATCGAACATTTTATCAGGTGATGTATGTTGCGAAACTGTAACTTTGGATGTCAATTCATGAAAATCAGCGGAATCATAATACATGAGGGGAATCGAACTATATTGCTCCAATACCTTTTTTTCTAAGATCATGGCTATTTTCTCACCATTCAAAGTCGAGAAATATCCTTTAATATAATTGGCTAGTTCGAGTATGACTTTAATGCTTAACAAAGCGCATACGAAATAGATGATTTGAAGAAAAGTCCCTTGTAAGTTATTAAATTGACAGTTTTGATTAAGAAGGAATATAATTTTTTGCTCTACTTTAAGTGTTATAGCTGGCATTATACCGGTTACAATCGAGTATAGGATATTAAGCAGAATAATGAATCTCGCTTCACCCTTAATCACGGAATACAAAAACTTGATGTTGAGCACATCTTGTTCTTTAGTTGTTCTGTACAAGGTCTTCATGGCAGAACTCCTTATTATACCATTTCGCTTGCTCTTTAAATAACTTGCTATAAACTCCATCACTATTCAACAACTCGGCATGACTCCCAGTTTCAATGATGGTACGCTGATCCAATACAATAATGAAATCGGCATTAACGACATTTGATAATCTGTGAGAGATCATGAATACGAGTCGTTCGTTATTAAAAATCTCCATTCGCTTAAAAATTTCATATTCAGACAAGGCGTCTATAGATGCAGAGGGTTCATCAAGAACAACGACGGATTCCGCAAAATAGACTGCTCTTGCAAGCGCAATTCTTTGAGCTTCTCCCCCTGAAGGAACATATCCATCACTAAAGAAATTTCGTGTTAATTGGGTATCAAGTCCATTACTCATTTTCGGTAGAAAAGCTCTAACTTGGCTAACATCGATAGCTTCATTCATTCTGTAAATATCTGTTATTTCATCATCTAAGTTGATGTTCTCACTTAATCTCATCGCATACTGTTTGTAATCCTGGAACAATACACTCCAATTACGATAGTACTCCATACTGTCATAATCTGTTAGTCTGATATTGTTAACAAGGATATAGCCCTCTGTTGGGTCATACATTCTAAGAAGCAATTTTACTAAAGTTGACTTCCCTGCCCCATTCAGACCTACTATGGCAATGGTTTGTGGTGCAGTTACTTTAAAACTAATATTCTCAAGTATGTATTCATCTCTGCCTGGATATTTAAACGATACATTTACAAACTCAATCGTAATCCCATTTTGAAAATCAGCTTTAACCTTCTCATCATGTTTATCACAGATAATATCGTTTTGAATGGATAGATAATTTCTAAAGTATTCTGTAGCCATTGCACTTTTGTAAAAATTATTTATAAAATCAAAAGTATCTTTAAATGTTTCACTAATATTCGTGTAAGCTAAATAAAGTAATGTCACATCGCCAATTGTAATTGACTTATTTAGTGCTTGGTACAGAATATACCCATAGACACAAAAACTCACAAAATAGCTTAAGATATTAACGAGCAGTTCTCTCGTATTATTTCTGATGTAAACTTTTTGACTTAAAGAAAAAGCCTTATGGCGCATTTGAGTATATAAACGCAAAAAATAGTCTTTGCTCTTGAACATTCTTACTTCTTTCGAATAGCTTGGCGACTTCAAAACCTCTGCATAATAATTCTTCTTTCTATTTAATTCCGTTATTGTCCTCGTTAAGTCATTCGTATCTTCAATTCTTTTTTTCATGCGATAATACTTAATACCTTCAACGCCTAGCGCAATCATCCCTACGATCCAGTTAAAATGAAAAAGGATAAAGGCATAACCTATCGTACTTAACATACTTCTGAGGACTACTTCTGTACTAAAGTATAGTAAAAAAATACTATCTTCAGAAAATCCTGTGCCTCTAGAGATGATGTTATAGGTTTCATGGTGGTCAAAGTGCTTTTGATCATTCGTTTTCGCTTTGTCGATTATTCTTAACTGTATATTCGCAGCTATATTGTACATATCTGTTTCGCGCATTTTCTTTTGAATGATCTCTAGTACAGACTCCATCGCCTTAATAGCTATCGTCGCCATTACCAATATAATTAATGCAATAAATATCTGTTTTCCTATGAAGGGTTCATGATAAGCTTTATTGGCCTCATCAATGATGATCTTGGTAACGTATGCAGTTAATATTGGTAATAATGCTCTACCAGTGCCTATTAAAAAATTCATCCCCATGCGAGAAATCGAAAGAGATTGGAGCAATATCCCAAATGCAAATCGTAAATTAGATATTGTCTTTTTGAATTGGTTTTTGTCCATAAATGACCCTCATTTAAATTAAGTGTATCAAGTATTTATTTGTGAATTCATGCACATTGTTTCTTGTAATTAATGCCCCCATCAGACAAGTTTCGGGTAATATTTAGGGGATAATTTCCTATATCATTTACATAATTATACTATTGCCTGATGGATAGTCAAGCCAAGTACGATAGTTCATATTACAATCTCGCAACTAAAAAACACCTACTCCCCGAAACTAATCGGTATGAATAGGTGCACAATTATTCATATTAAGTTTTTACATTGTATAAACGATCTCTCACGAAATCAATTGTAATTACGACACTTTATGCTCAATTCTCAGCTTATCCGCAACCATCGCGATGAATTCCGAGTTCGTTGGCTTCGACTTGCTGATATTGATTGTATAACCGAACAAACGGCTGATGCTGTCGATGTTGCCGCGTGTCCAAGCGACTTCAATCGCATGGCGAATAGCGCGTTCGACGCGAGATGGCGTCGTCTTATACTTCTCAGCGATTGCCGGATACAGCGTCTTCGTGATCGAACCGAGAATCTCGATGTTGTTGTACACCATCGTGATCGCTTCGCGCAAATACTGGTAACCCTTTATATGGGCAGGTACCCCGATTTCATGGATAATCGTCGTTATATTCGCATCCAGGTTCTTGCTCTTGGACATAGGAACTACATTGTTCTTATGTATGGAGTTAGTAATAAATGAGCTTGCGGCAGAGCTAGTACCAGTCATTTGAATAGATCCAGTACCGACAAGCTGTCGAATACGGTTAACTAATACATCCATATCAAAAGGCTTCAGTATGTAGTATGAGGCTCCAAGTTGCACAGCTCGTTGCGTAATGCTCTCTTGACCGAACGCAGTCAGCATAATGATCTTAGGCTGTACAGGCAGCTCCATCTGGCGTAGACGTTCCAACACGCCAAGACCATCAAGATGCGGCATAATAATATCGAGAATAAGGACATCCGGCACATTTCTCGACTGGTCAAAGAACTGCAGCACTTCTTCACCGTTATAGGCGACACCCGTAACGACCATATCTTCTTGTTCAGACAAAAAACCTGCTAACAAGTTAGTAAATTCTCGGTTGTCATCCGCTAACAATACCTCAATCTTTTGCACTAAAGTTCCTCCCTTGACCCAAGTATCATATCTGCTATGTTATCACTATGCTGTGTTTTATTCATTTCTTTCTTAGATCAAGTAATTCGACATTTGCAATGAAATTCCTCCTGTCGAATTTAATTTTTCTTTTCTTTTTCGGGAATTTATTTTATAATAATAAATTTGCGCATCATTCAACACATTTCATTCTAGTTCGTCCGAATTCGACATCCATGCTTAATAAACCGAAAGGTTCACGCGCTTGTCGTGAACCTTTCCTTGATTCCATTGCGATTCTGATAAGACCACACCAGCATCCTGCAGCATCCATTCGATAAAGCAGCCATAGCCTGAGCTCGGATTGTTAACGAATACGTGTGTCACTGCGCCAATCAATTTATTGTTCTGAATGATCGGACTTCCGGACATGCCTTGAACAATACCGCCTGTCTTCTGCAGCAATCGCGGATCGGTTATCTTAATAACCATCCCCTTGGTTGCTGGAGAGCTCTGCTTCGTTACATGTACAATCTCAATCTGGAAGCGTTCCACTTCTTGACCGTTCACGACAGTCAGCATCTCTGCAGGCCCTTCTTGCACCTCTTCATTGAAGCCGATCGGAATCGGTTCCTTGTACAAGCTATGTTCAGGGTTAGCTACCATCTTGCCAAATATGCCAAATGGCGTATTCCGCTCAACATTGCCCAACACACGGCTCTCCTTCAAGAAATGAGCTCGCTTCTCTCCAGGTTCACCATTCTGACTCTTCGAGATCGAGGTTACATTGGACTGCACAATTTCTCCATTTCCAACTACAATTGGAGTCTGGGTATCCATATCCGTAATGACATGCCCAAGTGCGCCGAATACACCTTGATCAGGGGCATAGAAAGTCAGGGTCCCTACCCCAGCAGCGGAATCACGAATATATAGGCCTAGCCTCCACGCCTTGTCATCCGTATCATACGCTGGCTCAAGCTTTGTATTCAACTCGCTGGAACCACGCTTAATCACAATATCCAACGGCTTCTTCTTCTCTCCTGCTTCACGGACGACATCAGCAACTTTGCTTATGTCTTGAATGCGTTGACCATTAATGCGAACAATAAGATCGCCGCGCATGATGCCAGCCTGTTCGCCAGGCGACAGCTTGCGATCTGATGACACCTGAACGAGATGGTGACCAACAACCAATATGCCGGCTGATTTAACCTTAACGCCAATCGTCTGGCCTCCTGGAATCACACGCAAGTCAGGAATCACATTGACTTTAAGCGTCTTTAGAGGTATGCGATTAAACAGCTTAAGCTTCAGTTCAGCCTGTCCCGACTGGGAGGATGACAAGGAGATCGGTTGATTCAGCGGTACATTGACAGAAGCGGATTGCATTCCGTTTACCTGCAAGATGTCCGGTCGATCTACAGTTGCCTTCGCCATTACCGGCATTACCAGATTAAGCTGTTTTTGCTGCCCCTCCAGAATGCGCAGTTGGGTTGGCAAAGCGGCATAAGTGCGAAAAGGAGCTGTTGTACAACCAATACAAATCATAATAACGAGTACAAGACCTAACAGCCGTTTCAAGTTGGGGTTCAAAGGTGTCCTCACTCCTTTGTTGACAAGCTTAACGCTGAAGGGTTGCCCCCCTCAATCGTAACATTAAGTTAACCCTGACCCCTGCCTTTTATGAGTGAAAATGATTCCTAGAACCCTTGATTTTACGCGCCCTTTTGCCGTTCCGCCAGTTTGAGCATTTCTTGTGCATGGTAGATAGTCTTTTCCGTTACTTCCACTCCGCCCAGCATTCGAGCCAGCTCTTGAACTCGCCCTTCCTCGCTCAATTCCGTCACCTGTGTGGAAGTTCGTTCCTCCACTACAGATTTTTCTATGTAATATTGATGATCCGCCATACACGCAACCTGCGGCAGATGGGTAATCGCGAACACTTGCCCGCTGCGCGCAACCTCAGACAGCTTCTCTGCGATGGCTTGTGCAGCCCTGCCGCTGACGCCAGTATCCACTTCATCAAATATAAGTACAGGAATACGGTCAACCTGCGCAAATATCGTCTTCAACGCAAGCATGATACGCGACAATTCACCACCTGAAGCAATCTTATGGAGCGGTCGCAAAGGCTCGCCCGGGTTAGCCGAGATCAGGAACTCAACATCATCCCAACCATTCTTGGTCAGTCTGATGAATGATCCGTCAACCTCAACTCCTTGCGTGTCTTGAATACGTTCCATGCGAATACCAAGTCGGGTTCTTTCCATATGTAAATGTTTCAGTTCACTCTCGATCTTCATAATTAGCTCAGCAGCCAGTTCCTTACGGCAATCGCTTAACAATTGAGCCTGATGCACTGCTTCTTGAAGGCGAGTCTCCATTTCGCGCTCCAGCTTTCCGATGCGTTCATCTTTATGCTCAAGATTGTCGGCTTCGTTCTTGATTCGCTTGAAATGCTCCAGCATGTCCTCGATGGTCGAGCCATACTTGCGCTTCAAGGAATTGATGAAGTCAAGACGATCTTCAATCTCCTCCAGCCGCTCCGGATTGAATTCAATCTGCTCTCGGTAATCACGCAACTGGTAAGCGGCATCTTCTAATGAGTAGAAGGCGGTCTGCAGCTGCTCAACGATTGGCTGGAATTGCTCAGGGTCAACCATTGCAATCTGCTCCAGCTTCTCAACCGCAACGGTAACGGCATCCATCGCACCTTGTCCATACAACAGCTCATATGCACCGCTGACATGATCCATTAATTTTTCCGCATTGGATAGCTTGCGCTTTTCTTCAGTTAACCATTCATCTTCGCCAATCTTTAGCTCAGCGCCCTCTAACTCCTCAATCTGGAAACGATACAGATCCAGCATCTGAAACGCCTTCTGGCTCGTTTGCTTCAGCTGCTCCAATTCGTTCTTGACGCTTACAAATTGCTTATAGCGATCTTGGTATTGCTGTTTCAGCACAGCCAGCGGCTCACCGCCGTAAGAATCCAACCAATCCAAGTGCTTGTCTACTCGCAGCAGCGATTGATGCTCGTGCTGACCATGGATATTAATTAACATATCGCCAACTTCACGCAGCATCGTCAGATTCACCATTTGCCCGTTAATACGACAAGAGCTCTTCCCTTGAGCCGTTAACTCACGTCGAATGATAAGCAGTTCCTCTGAAGATGCGGCAATTCCAAGCCCTTCAATAACGGACCACACCGGGTGATCCTGCGGTAGATCGAAAGAAGCCTCCACCTCCGCCTTTTCACATCCATAGCGAACGAAATCAGATGATCCTCTTCCCCCGGCAACTAAGCTTAATGCATCGATAATGATCGATTTACCCGCGCCTGTCTCACCTGTCAACACATGAAAACCTTTGTGAAATCGCAATTGAACCGATTCGATTACTGCCAAATGGCGAATTGACAAAGCTGCTAGCATCCCAGTACTCCTCCCCGAAGTATAGCCTATGAAATATAGTTCAATACTTGATCGACGACCTTCTGCCCTGTTTCGTTCGTGCGGCTTACGATCAGAATCGTGTCATCACCGCAGATTGTCCCCATTATTTCAGGCCATTCGATGGAATCCATATTAACCGCAATCGAATTAGCTGTACCTGGTAAACATTTGATCACAACCAGATTCTCAGCGCGATCTATGCTGACAAAGCCGTCCAGTAATGCCCGCTTCAGCTTCTGTGTCGGATTGAATCGTTGATCGATCGGAAGAGAATACTTATATCGACCGCTATCCGTAGGTACTTTGATCAAGTGCAATTCCTTCATATCACGCGATACGGTTGCTTGAGTCACGTGATATCCCGCATTGCGGAGCGCATCCACCAACTCGTCCTGCGTTTCAATCTCATTGCTCATAATAATTTCTCGAATCTTGATGTGCCGTTGACCTTTCATGGGGTCCCTCCATTGAGATATTTATATTGTATAAATCATTACATCGATGTTAAATGATCTATTCTGCTGCTGTTTCAGGCTCTCCTATATCTATACGTACAACCTTTACACTGCGTTCTGCCTGATTCACAATTACGATTCCATCAGATTCTGGAAGCGCCATGCGATAAGCAGCCCACAGCTTCCGCAATCCTGCCGCGCTCCAATCCAGCTCCATACGTTCACGGACAATTCGCACCGGATACCATTCCTCATCCCGCGTAACCATACAGTCTACCCATAAGCGAGACACACGTTCTTCTTCCGTATCCACACGAAAATGCAAGGGAATATAGTACTTTCCTCCGATGATCTCAAAGCCTTCCCTTTCCAGCCACTTATCTACTTCTTCGTCATGTACATAATGATCTGTCAGATGAAGCTGTTCCAGCGGTTCAGGACGATGCAGCGCATAATAAGTAGCGGCAGCCGCCCATACAATCAGTGCGATAATAATTAAAGCGAGCACTACATTATCCCCAAACATCAGACACCAACTTCCTTCCAAAGTATTTACTGGAATTGAATGGAACTGGAAGCATTATGCAAGTTAATCGAAGTCGCTAGTATAATTATGCACTTATAGGCGGTGAAAAGAAACTCATCCTTTAGAACATTCTTAATAGGATGAGTTTCTGTGTGAAGCGATATTCTGTTACACGGATCGGAACTTGCTGTTGGCTTCCTTCACAACATCTGCAATTCGCTCTCGTGATACGGTAGTATTCTCTGCCGATGTATCCTCTTCCGGCACTTCCCACAGGGCTAAAAATTCAATATTTCCTTCTCCACCGGTAATCGGCGAGAATGTGAGTCCTTGTAAGGTGAAGCCCAATGAAGCTGCGAAGTCGAGTATGTCTCGCAATACGGCTTCATGTGTCGCTGGCTCTCGTACAACACCAGACTTTCCAACCTTGTCTCGACCAGCTTCGAATTGCGGCTTAATTAGCCCTACGACACGTCCAGGACGAGTAATCAGCGCCTTAAGCGGCGGTAGGATAAGCTTTAACGAGATAAATGAAACATCTATAGTCGCGATATTCGGTGCAGGCCCATCCAGATGCTCTGGCTCAACATAACGGAAATTGGTGCGTTCCATTACCCGGACTCGCTCATCATTGCGCAGAGACCAGTCTAATTGATTATAGCCAACGTCGATAGCGTACACCATCTGCGCGCCATTTTGCAGCGCACAATCTGTGAACCCTCCAGTTGACGCTCCAATATCCATCATGATCGCATCTTTCATATCGATACCGAATTCAGCAATTGCTTTTTCAAGCTTCAGGCCGCCCCTGCCTACATATGGATGCGGAGCTCCCTTCACAATGATCGGGACTGAGCGAGGAACCTTCATCCCCGGTTTCTCAATTCGCTCTCCCTCAGCATAGACGAGCCCTGCCATAATCGCTGCCTTCGCCTTCTCTCGACTTTCATAGAAAGCTTGTTCAACGAGCAGAACATCTATGCGTTCTTTAGGTGTAGACATATCCGAACTCCTGTCTGTCAATATAACTTATGATGTGGATTGCGCTCGCGGCAAACGATTTTCATTGCGAGCAAACAGCATCGTTTTCACTTCATTTACGACGCGATCCGGTACTAATCCAACTTCTTCACGCTGCTCCTTGATGCTGCCGTGCTCAACGAAATAATCCGGTATTGCAAGCAATGTGACCGCCATATGATGGATATGATGCTCTGCATAGAATTCCAGCACAGCGCTGCCTAGGCTTCCTTTAGCGGATGCTTCCTCCAGCACAAAGACTGGCAAGTGTTCTTTCGATAGCTGCAGTAGCATTGCCTCATCCAGCGGCTTCATAAACCGAGCGTTGATCACACGCAGGGAGATTCCTTCACGCTTCAACGTCTCAGCCGCTTCTTCCGCGACTTGAACCATCGGTCCAATCGCAAGTATAGCAGCGCTGTCGCCGGGGCGCAGCATTTCCCATGTACCGATAGGAATAGGCGTCATCACAGGATCGATCGGAACTCCCACCGTATTGATTCGCGGATAACGAACTGCGATCGGACCATCATTATAATCGACCGCTGTCTTCATCATATTCCGCAGCTCATTCTCATCCTTAGGCATCATTAACACGATGTTCGGAATATGACGCATATACGCGATATCATATATACCTTGATGAGTCTCCCCATCCGGACCTACAAAGCCCGCGCGGTCGATCGCAAAGATAACATTCGCATTCTGACGGCAAATATCATGAACGATCGAATCATAAGCGCGCTGCAGGAATGTCGAATATACCGCAAATACTGGCTTCATGCCTTCCAGCGCCATAGATGCGCACATCGTAGCCGCGTGCTGTTCAGCAATGCCGACATCGATCATTCGGTTCGGAAACAGCTCTGCAAACTTCAATAAGCCGGAGCCGCCGGGCATCGCAGGAGTAACCGCAACGATTCGCTTATCCTCGCGTGCCAGTTCAATCAGCGCATTCGAGAATATTTCCGTATACATCGGGTTGCCTACTGCTTTGACAACTTGTCCTGATTCAATCTTATATGGTGTTATGCCATGCCATTTATGAGAGTCGGCTTCAGCTGGAGAATATCCCTTGCCCTTAGTCGTAATCACATGTACAAGCACAGGGCCGTCAACACGGTCAGCTTGTTCAAACACATCTATTAATTTGGAAATGTCATGACCGTCCACTGGTCCCAAATACGTAAGTCCAAACTCTTCAAACAGCATCCCGGATACAACCAGATACTTCAGTCCATCCTTAATGCGCTCAGCTTTCTTCGCCAGACTGCCGCCAATTGCCGGAATCTTCTTCAAGAACTGTTCCAATTCGTCCTTCATCTTCACATACGCTCGTTCTGAACGTATCTTAGTTAAGTAATTGTGAAGCGCACCTACGTTCGGAGCGATGGACATTTCGTTATCGTTCAGGACAACCATCAGTTTCTTCTGTTCATGTCCGATATGGTTCAACGCCTCGAGCGCCATACCACCGGTCAACGCTCCATCACCGATCACAGCGATAACCTTATTGTCCTCGCCTTTAAGATCACGCGATAGAGCCATACCCATTGCCGCGGACAACGATGTGCTGCTGTGACCAGCCTCCCACACATCATGCTCGCTTTCAGCACGCTTGACGAAGCCGCACAGACCTTTATGTTGACGCAGGGTATCGAATTTATCTTTACGACCTGTCAATATTTTGTGTACATAAGCTTGGTGTCCCACATCAAACAGGAATTTATCTTTTGGACTGTTATATAGATAGTGGAGGACAACTGTTAGCTCGACCACTCCCAAATTAGGGGCTAGATGCCCGCCTGTTTCAGACAGCTTCTCAATTAGAAAACGACGTATTTCATTGGACAGAGCAGGTAACTGTCCGACTGGAAGCCGCTTCAGATCACTTGGTTGATTAATCTGTTCGAGCAGCACAAGATTACCTCACTTTCGTTGGTTCTGAATATGACGTCTTTGATATGAGCAAAGTGATGCCCAACGACATTTCATTAAAGTAAAAACATTTTTCTAAATGATAGCACAATATGCGCTGCAACACTAATCGTTCTGACTAAGGCTGAAGCATACGGCATCAATAATTAGGAGTCCGTACTGATTAAAGTACTATTTTCTCATCACTAATTATACCATAGATAAGCGCCGAGTCGTTCCTCATCAATGATCTCGATTCATTAAAAAGTCTGCTAGATCAAACAGATGCGTCGGAGATGGGATATTGGCATCGATAAGCGCCTGCTTCGCTTCCTCAGTCAATTCCGCTACTTTACGCTGTGATGCTTCAAGACCGATCAGATAAGGGTAGGTTACTTTACCGCACTTCTCGTCACTGCCTTTGGACTTGCCTGTTCGCGCTTCTTCTCCGATAACATCGAGAATATCATCTTGAATCTGGAAGGCTAGACCAATATTATGTCCATAACGCTCTAGACCCGCTAACTGCTCCTGTGTCGCTCCGCCAATTCGAGCCCCAGCCCTTAAGGAGAAGATAACGAGATCGCTCGTTTTATGCAAATGGATATAATCCAACTGTTCTTGTGAAGTTATTCCCTGTTCACCAAGCATGTCGGCTGCTTGACCGCCGACCATGCCGCGCATGCCAGCATATTCCGCCAGCTCTTCCGTTACGGCCAAGGTGATCTCTGCTGGTACTCCATATCGTTTCGTTGTTTGAGCAACGCTGTAAAAAGCTTGAGTCAGCAGGCCGTCACCAGCCAGTATAGCCATCGCTTCGCCATATACCTTATGATTCGTGAGCTTGCCGCGACGATAATCATCGTTGTCCATTGCAGGCAAGTCATCATGTATGAGTGAGTATGTGTGTATCATCTCGATTGCGCATGCCGTAGGAAGCGCCGCTTCCATGCGTCCGCCTACACTTTCGCAAGCAGCAATTACCATCAGCGGACGCAGCCGCTTGCCGCCTGCCATTAAGGAGTAGAGCATCGACTCGCGCAGCGGCCCTGGCACATCCCATTCGCTGTTCAACGTACGAGGAAGCGCTTCCTCGATCATAGATATTCGGGCATCCATATACGCCCGAATACGATCTGCTTGATTATTCATTGCCTTCACCCGCTTCCGGCTGGAACGGCTGACGCTTCCATTCACCGTCCTGCTCTGTCAGCATCTCAATTCGACGTTCAACCTGCTCCAACTTAGATGAACAGTTGTTTGACAGAAGCATACCTTCTTGAAATAACTCAATCGCTTGTTCGAGCGGCACATCTCCGCTTTCGAGCTGCTGCACGATATGTTCAAGGCGTTCCATGGCCGCCTCAAAAGACAGGCTCTGAATTTGTTCCATCTCATGACTCATCATCGTCTCTCCCTTTCAAAGACCAGACATGGGCGTCGATCTGCCCATCGGCCACCTTTACTTTGATCACATCGCCCAACTGCACGTCGTCCAGCTTGCGAATCAGCTTCGTCTCCCGTTCGTCATAGACGAGGCTGTAACCGCGAGCCATCACTTTAAGAGGACTGAGCGCATCGAGCTGCCGAATGGCCGCAGTCAGTTGCATGCCCTGCCTGCGCGTTAAGGAGCGCATCGCCGCCCGCATCTCTCGGTCAGAGGAGCGCAGTCGATTGCGCGCGATCTTCACCTGATGCACAGGCGATTGATCCTTCAAGCGCGCGGTGAGCGCTGCGAGCTGCTTATCCTTGCGGCTTGCAAGCGATCGGCTCTGATTCATCAGCCGATCGTTCCAGCGCGCAAGCGCGATGCGCCGCTGCTCCAGCGCTTGCTTCGGGCGTCGCATGACGCCCGCCTGCTGCGCGCGCAGCAAGCGCTCCTGCTGTACGGCGAGCGAGCGCCGCGCAGCCTGCTTCAGGCGCAAGCCGAGATGGCTCAGATGCTGCTGCACATCCTCGATGTGCGGCACGGCCAGCTCGGCTGCCGCCGTAGGCGTTGGCGCGCGGAGATCCGCGACGAAGTCGGCGATGGTGAAGTCGGTCTCATGACCAACCGCTGAAATAACTGGAATCGCCGATTCTGCAATGGCGCGCGCCACCTCTTCCTCGTTAAACGCCCACAGCTCCTCGAGCGAGCCGCCGCCGCGTCCAGCGATGATGACATCAACCTCGCCATAGCGGTTGAAGGCACGGATCGCTGCCGCGATGGATGGCGCCGCCTGCTTGCCCTGCACAAGCACGGGCATCAGCAGCACAGGTATACCCGGCTGTCTGCGATGCAGCGTCGTTATAATATCGCGTACCGCGGCCCCTGTCGGCGACGTTACGACACCGATGGCTCTTGGGAACGCGGGAATATTCCGCTTGCGCTCTGCATCAAACAGCCCTTCACGCTGCAGCCGTTCCTTTAACTGCTCATAAGCCAAGTACAGGCTTCCTAAGCCGTCGGGCTGCATCTGTTGGGCGTAGAATTGATATTGTCCGTCACGTTCATATACCGTGACATATCCCTTAGCAATGACGCGTGTTCCTTCCTTCGGTCGGAAGGCGAGCTTCTGATTCGCCGAAGCGAACATAATAGCCTTAATTCTGCTGTCCGCATCTTTAAGAGTAAAGTACATATGACCGCTGGAATGGTGCGTGAAGTTTGATATTTCCCCGCGCAGCCATACATCTTGCATACGTGCATCGCCGTCCAGCTTCATACGAATGTACCGGTTCAGATCCTTTACGCTCAAGATCCGGTCTTCACTGGCTTGCAGCATTCTCCGCCTCCTCTCGCTCCACCCCTGCTGTACCTTATTGAATCTGATGAATTTGCTTGGCAGCTTTAAGCGTGTTAACCATCAGCATCGTAATCGTCATTGGGCCTACGCCGCCTGGAACAGGAGTAATCCACTCACACATGTCCTTCACGTCCTGATAATCCACATCGCCGGCAAGCTTGCCGGATTCCAGACGGTTCATGCCTACGTCGATGACGACAGCGCCCGGTTTCAAGTAAGAGCGATCCAGATAATTAGCGCGGCCGATAGCCATAACGACGATATCAGCCAGCTTCGTCAGCTCTTTGATATTCTCTGTCCGAGAATGGCACATGGTGACCGTTGCATGCTCACGCTGCAGCAGCAATGACACCGGCTTGCCCACGATATTGCTTCGGCCGATCACGACGGCATGCTTGCCTGCGATCTGAACCTGATACCGCTTCAACAGCTCGATTACACCTGCAGGCGTACATGGGAGCAGGGAATCATCACCGATAACAAGGTTGCCTACACTGATAGGATGAAATCCGTCCACATCCTTCTCAACCGCAATGGCATCAATAACTGCCTTCTCGTTGATATGCTTCGGCAGTGGCAGCTGCACAAGGATGCCGTGAATCGCAGCTTGATTGTTCAAGCGATCAATCATAGCCAACAGCTCTTGTTCACTCGTATCCGCAGGCATGCGATGCACTTCCGAGTAATATCCGATCTCGTTGCAAGCTTTATGTTTACTGTTAACATATACTTGAGAAGCCGCATCGTCGCCCACTAAGACAACAGCCAGACCTGGCTGTATATGGAGCGACTTCAAGCGTTCCACTTCCTGCTTCATTTCTTCCCGCATAGCAGCAGACACAGCCTTACCATCCATCACATTCGTCACCATAGTTATCCCCCTCACTGTTGTACCTAATCACAACTATAAGTCGTTAGCAGCGTTCCGCAGACTCATCCGTTCTCCTCTGACATCCATGAGGACTTTGAGCTTCATTTACTCCGTAACAGGAGCTGAAGCTCCTCGTTCTGCTTCACGGTCACGCAGCATCTGCCCCAGCACACCGTTAACGAACTTACCGGATTCATCTGTGCCGAAATGTTTTGCTAGAATGACAGCTTCGTTCACCACTACTTTTGGCGGTACGTCTTCACGATGGTTCAGCTCAAATGCGGCAAATCGCAAGATTTGACGGTCGACGCGCGACAAGCGATCCACTTGATAACCCTTCAAATATCTCGTAAGCACGGAGTCAAGCTCTTCACGCTTATTCCACGAGTCTGTCACCCAATGCAATACCTGATCATGCATCGCAGTTGCGTGTTTGCCCTCCATACCGAGTTCACTTTCCTCTTGGTTCGCTTCTTCCACGACCATCTTCACTGCCTGTTCTGGAGATACACCATTCATCTCCATTTGATATAAGCTATGAATTACCATCTCACGCGCCATGCGTCTTTTCATTCGTCTTCCTCCTGCTTTATGCTTGTATTCATATCGTTCTCTCATTATCTATTGCTAATCCTACACAGTTTCATTTTCCTCTGCAGACACACAAAAATCCTATACTCGCTCCGTTCGTCTCCATCGGTCAGACCGAGGTTCTGCAGTCGTTCGGAGCGTGCATAGGACTACTTCAACCATCTTCTGCGTTCAGATAGCCATGACATCATTCTTTGCCATGGAATCATGGGACCCAAGTTCAAATCTTTATGCTTACCGACCTGATAACCGATAAAGACGACCAAGGCAAAGAATAGCATGTCCCAAAAACCAGCAAACAAATAAATGAATCCGAGACCGATCCCTGCTCCAATGCCGATGATGCGGCTACTGTGACTCTCCCATAACTCTTTCCACATTGGAAAGCTCACCACCTATTCAACGCGTGCCTTAAATGTTTGTGATTGAACAATGTTGGCAACGTATACTGACACATAAGACACAGGAATCCCCGTAATTTCGTGAACATAGTCTTTAACATTACGCTGTACTTCTTCTGTTATGCCTGGAATGGCATGTTCTCCATCCACGATGGCACGGATAGTAATATCAAGGCCAGCATCATTCGCTTGAATGCGTGCTTTCAGATCCTTTACTCCACGTACTCGTGCCGCTGCCTTAAGGGCAACATTCTCAATCGTTTCAATCGAAATCTTGATATCTCCGATATCTGTACGCTGATCGATTGATGGCAGAGTTACGCGCTCGCGTTTGACTGACATGACGAAGAAACGCAAGCTAAATAGAAACAGCACAGCAGCCGTCACGATGACTGTGCCTATCAGCCAGTCTGGCCCCGTTATAGAGAAGCGCGGTATAAGTCCTGTAGTGGCAGCGATCGCTGCCAAGGAGAGCGTCCCGATAACGAAGCTATATACAAACAGCATAAGCCTGTCTATTATTCTGCTCATGATGTCGAGCCTCCTTGTCGAATTACAGGTAACCCCCTGCCTAAGGGAGGGGGTTACCGCAACCTGCTTTATTTTACGCGAGTAGCAGCTTCAACTTCTTCCACTTTCTCTATCGCTTTGAAATGCACGTCATGCACATGCACATTAACTTCCACAACATGCAAGCCAGTCATCATCTCAATCGAACGCTTAACATTGTTCTGAATGTTAGCTGCGACTTCAGGGATCTTGTTGCCATAGTGAACAATAATCGATACATCTACAGCAGCTTCGCGTTGTCCAACTTCAACTTTAACACCCTTCGAAAGGTTCTTGCGTCCCAGCAGCTCAGCGATACCGCCTGCAAAACCGCCGCTCATGCCTGCTACACCTTCGATTTCAACAGTTGCTAATCCTGCAATAACTTCAATAACTTCTGGCGCAATTTGAATATTTCCCAAATCTGTACGTTCGACTTCGGAGATCATTGTTTGACTCATCCTAGACCACTCCTGACTATTTGTGTTTGGATATACCCACTTTGTCCACCTATTATTCATAACTATATCATCTGTTCATTTTTATGACAAACGATATGATGAAAAACAAATTACCAAATTTATACCTCGTTCTCTTCCAAGAACTTGATATCAAAATCCCCACGTATAAAAGTAGGGTGCTGTAAGAGACGTATATGGAACGGAATCGTAGTATGTATTCCTTCGATTGAGAACTCGGACAAGGCCCGTTTCATTCGCTCCACGGCTTCTTCACGCGTTGGCGCCCAAACAATCAGCTTCGCAATCATGGAATCATAATGCGGAGAGATCGTATAGCCTGGATAAGCGGCACTATCCACTCGCACACCGTAACCGCCAGGCGGCAAGTAGAATGATATATGACCCGGTGAAGGCATAAAGTTGCGGAATGGGTCCTCCGCGTTCACGCGGCATTCAATCGCCCATCCGTTAATCACGATATCTTCCTGTGATACAGACAGCTTCTCGCCTTCCGCTACGTGGATCATCTCTTTAATAATGTCGACGCCAGTAATCATCTCGGTGACTGGATGCTCTACTTGAATGCGTGTATTCATCTCCATGAAGTAGAATTCACCGTTCGGTGCAAGCAGAAACTCCAGTGTACCCGCGCCAGAATAGGAAACAGCCTGCGCTGCGCGCACTGCTGCTGTACCCATTCGCTCGCGAATCTCATCGTTCAGCACAGGGCACGGCGCTTCTTCAACCAGCTTCTGACGACGGCGCTGCACAGAGCAGTCGCGTTCACCCAGATGCACGACATTCCCATGCTTGTCGGCTACGATCTGAACCTCAACATGCTTCATACCTGTCAAATATTTTTCCAGATACACACCTGCATTGCCGAACGCCTTCTCCGCTTCCTGCTGCGCAGTCTTCATCTGCTTGATGAGCTCTTCCTCATTATCAGCGATCCGAATTCCCTTGCCTCCGCCGCCGGCAGTCGCCTTAATGATGATCGGATATCCGATATCGCGTGCGATCATCACCGCTTGTTCCATATCATCCACAAGACCGTCAGAGCCTGGAATAACCGGAACTCCCGCATCCTTCATCGTTTGCTTGGCAACAGCCTTATCGCCCATACGTTCAATCGCATCAGGTGACGGACCGATAAACGTGATTCCGCAGGAATCGCAGATCTCGGCGAAGTCAGCGTTCTCAGCTAAGAAACCGTATCCCGGATGAACGGCGTCGCATCCCGTCAGCGTAGCAACACTCATCAGGTTCGTAAAGTTTAGATAGCTGTCCTTGGAAGATGTCGGTCCGATGCAATAGGCTTCGTCTGCAAGCCGTGTATGCAGTGAATCACGATCCGCCTCCGAATACACCGCTACGCTCGCAATTCCCATTTCACGACAAGCGCGAATGATTCGAACTGCAATCTCTCCTCGATTGGCTATCAGTATTTTTTGAAATTTCATGTTTCAGCCTCCTCTTGGTCTTTCGCAACGATTCAGAACGAGTTCTGATTATTCCGGCTTTACCAAGAACAGCGGTTGTCCGTATTCAACCAATTGTCCATTCTCAACTAGCACTTCAACAATCTCACCTTTAACGTCAGCTTCGACTTCATTCATCAGTTTCATCGCTTCAAGAATACATACGACGCTCTTCTCATGAACCTTGCTGCCTACTTGAACGAATGGTTCAGCTTCTGGTGATGACGCGCTGTAGAATGTGCCTACCATCGGCGATGTAACGGAGTGAAGATTCTCTTGCTTAGCCGTGACAGGCTTCGTCTCTTCAACGGCTTCAACTGCAGGCGCACTCGCAACCAACGGTGCGGACACAGCCGCTTGTGGCGCAGGCGCGGCATTTACCGCAACCACTTCTGTACGGCCTGGCTTGCGCAGCGCGAGTCGGAATCCTTCATTCTCAATTTCCAACTCCTGAACTGAAGTTTGATCCAACAGCTTTATGAGCTCTTTAATTTCGCTTATTTTGAACAAGACATTCACTCCTCAAAACGATATGTATCCGAATTTATCATATACTTAGGATGTGGACAATCAATCGAGACGTAAGTATTATATCATAAACGTTCCAAATAGAAAGAGCCCAGTTGCTTGAACCGGGCTTGGTGCTCTTTAAATTGCTGCTTACATGGCAATCAACCTATTAGTCGGAAACATATTGAACACTAACTTTATCCTGCGTCACATTTAGCTCTTTCATCAGCTTGCTCATAATGTTAACTGCTTGTTTAACTTCTAGCTTGTTGCTCTGCACGACAACTTTATACTTGTCATCTTCCTGCGTAATTACTGCATTATCATATTCTTGCTGAAGCTGTGCTTCCAGGTTCGTGATCTTCTGTTCGCGATCCTCGATCATTTCCATTTCATCATATGCGCTGAATAGCTTCTCATCCGTGATCGTTGAATCATTGATCGTAGTCAGTAGCTTATCTACCGATTGCTCATATTGAGTATGACGCTCCATCTGCTTCTCTTCGATCATGCTGCGAGACATGACGCCTTGCGACTCCACTTGATCCAATATTTTTTGTGTGTCTTCAGATATCGTTCCTTGTGATACGACGTTTTTGCCATCTTTATCAGTTGTTGATTTGCCTGTAACCTCTTGATACTGTACATCAGGTGTCACGCCCGCTTCCTGCGCGTTGCCCTTGACCGTTACTTGGGTACCCTTGCCGTTAGCTGTTTCCGGTGTCGCTTCTTCCGTGAACAAGTAATAGGCGGACAGTACGACCATCAAGCTCAACATCGAAACCAACCAGATCGTTTGACGTTTCGTATTCATATCAATACAACCTCCCTCTTCTACCCCTCATTATTCGACAATCTTCCGCGGTACGACCGAGATGCGATAGGATGGAACATTCAAGCCTTTCTCGACCGCATCTGTAATAATTTGCTTCACCACTTTGTTCTCCGCACCGCCAGCGACAACAACAACTCCTCTTACCTTCGGCTTGATGCGCTTCGTCACGATCGGCGTATCGTCACCTGACGATTCCAGCATCACAATCTCGCCATCACGCGTGAATTGCGTGATATGCCTTGTACCGCCATTGGCATCCTTCTCTTCTGTCGTCTGCTGACTGTCCTTCATATTGCGCTGAATGACTAGCTCTTCAGTCGAATCGATCGTGACCATCACGTCAACTTGTCCTACACCGATAATGTCTTCCAAGATGTCGCGTACACGAGCCTCGAACGAATTCTCGATAGATTCGAATACATTCGCAGCAACCTGCTTATCTGGTTTCGTTTCGCCAGGATCTTGAAACGCGCCAACTGCTGGAGGTTCACGCCCATCATTCCCCTTCAGCCAATTGCTTGTACCGTCGATGACATTAAATGGGCCTATAAGAACTAACGCAGCGCCGATAAGACCGAGAAGCAGAAGCCAACGAAAGGTTTTTATTTTGTTCGTTCCATTCGATCCTTTGCCAAGTAACGATTCAATCTGCTGGAGCCACTTTGCCACGACGACCTACCGCCTTTCGCTTTCGTAAACATGCATTTCATACTCCTCATTTCACCTATACGCTCCATGTCCATATTTATGACAGGTTTGTCCAAATATTTTTGATAAGCTACTCCCATTGCACCTTGATCTGCTCGGCGCGTACAAGCCATTGTGTAGTCAGCATCCTGATGACTTCCGCTTCAACGATCCGCTTCTGCTCCTTTTCCATCTCCCTAATTGCTTCTCTGCCTCGAGGTGAGGGTGATGGGTTGGAATTGGTCATCTCCCGCTTGCTTGCACCTTGTGTATCTCCATGCTGACTGTTCGGATCGGCATGAATGGTAACAGGCTGAACATTCTCAACAGGTGCTATCCCAACAGAACCAGCAGACGAATCTTCACCTGTACCTTGCGGCAGCCTTGTTCGTTCATCACCTGCAGCTTCGGCAGCAGTTCGCCACATTAAGGTAATCCCTACCGAAGCTATCCTTGGCTCGCCAGAAACTGTGTGTGCTAGCTCCACCGCAATAGATGAGATATCTGCCTGCTTCATCTGCTGCGCTGATAGCGCTGGCACATCGGCTCCATGGCTGCTCGAGGCTGATCCAAGCGCAGTGGGATTCGTCGCCAGCTCTTCCCGCAGCTGCACCTTCATATTTGCTTCCATCTGCGCTGCAGCTACCTTCATCACTTCAGCATTGCGCGCTGACGTTAAGCGCGACGCTTCTCGTTGAATGGATGTCAGAGATTCAAAGGCTCCAGGAGTATCAACAGAAGCCTTCTCCCATTCCGCAGCCAGCTCCTCCGTTATCTTGGAATCAAACAGCTTCATGATCGGTGACAGCAGAATGAGCAAGATGATGAGACTCATCATCAGCTTGACATACCGCTGCATCGTACGGTTCGGGAGCAGCAGATCGATGAAGGCGGCCAATAGAATGACCATGATGATTTCCTTTAGCCACTGGCTCAACCAGCTCATGCTCTCCCCCTCTTTCTCATAGGTTTAACGCATCATAACCGTGACATTGCCTGCGGTAAGCAGAATGGTAATGGCTAAGAAGAACATTAGCCCGACCGCTGCCAGCGCGGCAAACACGAAGATCATGCTCTTGCCGACTGTTCGCAAGCAGCTGACGACAGGACTGTCGCCTAGCGGCTGCATAATCGCAGCAGAAACATTGTAGATTAGCGCGAGTGTCATGATCTTTAGGGCTGGAAACGCGCAGAGAAAGAGCAGAATGATTACACCCGTCAGACCGACCGCATTTTTAACCAATAACGAGGCTGATATAACAGTATCCGTTGCGTCGGAGAACACGCGTCCGACAACCGGCACAAAGTTGCCTGTGATATACTTGGCAGTCCGCAGCGCAACTCCGTCTGTAACCGAACTTGTTACTCCTTGTACCGAGATGACTCCGAGAAATACGGTCAACAGTATCCCCAGCAATCCAACGCTTAAGTTGCGAAGCAGGTTAGCCAGCTGCGTCACTTTGTATTTATCCGCCATCGTGCTGACAATGTGGAGGACGGCGGAGAAGAATAGTAACGGGAACACAACGACATAGATCAGCGTCCCGACCATATGAATCATGAACACAATTAACGGATGCATGACGGATACGGTAACGACATTGCCAAGCGAAGCCAGCAGTGTAAACAAGAGCGGCACCATGGCCATCATAAAGTGGATCATGCTCGTTATCGCATCCTTGGCATAACCGATCGCAACAGAGAAGCTGTTAATCGCAAGTATGATAATGACCATATAAGATATCGAATAAGCGATCTTGCTGACCGTGTTGCGTTCAAAGGCCGTTTGCAGCGTTTCCAGCACCATGCTGAATACAGCCAGAATGACGATCGTGACAATTAGCTTGCCGTTCAGCATGATTTCCTGCAGTAGAAATTTACCGAGAGCCTTCATCGTATTGCTGATCGTCAGCTTCTCACCGCCTGGCAGCAGCAGGTCAGCAAAGTCTGGCAGTGAGTCACGCGGGAAGAATCCCCCATATTTCGACAATAGCTCCTGCCAATAGGTCTCAACCTCACCCGTGTTCACCTGCTTCGTCTGCTGCTGTACCCAACCGTCCGTCATGTTAACCGACTCACCTGCAGGCTCCGCGATTCCATTAGCTGCACCTATAACCTGCTTGTCCGTATTCGCTTCACCGCTTACGGTGGAGCCGCCGAAGCTGATGCCGACCGCAGAGATCATGAGGCACAGCACCATCACAATCCATATGCGCTTTGAACCCGAGGCAGCTAAGAGACTGTGTCTATTCACCTTGGATAGCCCTCCTCGTTCCGCCTATGTCGGCAGCAGCTTCATAACGGTTTCAATAATTACGCTAATGATCGGAATGGCGAGCACCATAATCAGCACTTTTCCTGCTAATTCAATCTTGGAGGCGATGCCGTCTTGTCCAGCATCACGCACAACTTGTGCTCCAAACTCTGCGATGTAGGCAATTCCGATAATCTTGAGAATCGTTTTTAAGTAAACAGGCTGGATACCGGAACGCTCTGCAAGATCCTTCAGCACTTCGATGACGGCCTCAATCTTACCAATCAGAAACAGGAAGATCAGCACTCCTGCAAACGATGTGATGAGAAAAGCAAACATCGGCTTCTGCTCCTTCACGACGAGCGCAAGAATCGCTGCGATCAGCCCTATTCCGACAATCTGCACGATTTCCATCTCAATCACCTACTGAAACAAGAAAATGGTCTTAATCTCCTGAAACAGATGATCCAGCAAACGGATAACCATGAATAAGACCACAACGAACCCGATGAGCGTTACCCAGTGCGCCATATCTTCTTTACCCATTTGCTTTAATACGGTATGAATCATCGCTATAATGATGCCGATTCCGGCAATCTGGAATATTGCGCTCACATCCACATTCATGTCATGGCACCTCAATACATCAAAATGACAGCTAAAATGCCGCAAAGCATCCCCAAGCTTCTGTACATCGTTCCATACTTGCCCAGCTCTTCGCGAGCGGATAGCTCCTCTTGCTCTAGACGTTTGACCGCATGGCGAATATGGTTGCGTTGATCATCCTTGTCGCTCACGCCTAGGCTCATGCCAAAGTCTTGCAGTATTCGTAAGTCTTGCTTCTTAAGCGACGTCTGCTTGCCTGCTTCCTTCAAAGCTTGCAGCCAGGCTTCCTTAGCTGTGACGATTAGAATGTCTCGAGCTCGCATCGCGCTCGCCGCTCTATCGAACAAGCCGTTAAGCGGAGCTGGCAGCTGTTCTCCCAGCTCGGCGAAGGCTTCATCCAGCGGTGAATGACCGTATACGATGGCTGTTTCCAGCCTTTGAAGCCCGACGATCAGCGTCCTCAGCTGCTTAGGCCGTTCCGCATAAGTAGCCGATTGCAGCCATCCGATAGCTGTAGCAGCGCCAATAACGATAGCGGCACCGATGAGTTTAAGCATGAGATACGCCGCCCTTCGTGACATGTGTGACTTGCGCAGCAGGTGAAGCATAGGCTGACTGTGCAGCTTGGGTAACCTGAAGTGTATGCGGCGCTTCCGTTAGCAGCAGTGCTCTTCGCTTCTCGTCATACACACGGCGTGTCCATTCTTTCTTCGTACGCTTGAGCAGCACAATTCGACTGAACACGCCTTCTGTCAGCATCGTGCCAATGCCAGGCCTGCGGCTGACTTCGTCTATATCGCTGCCATGGGCGGTCGCGACAACGCGCACGCCTGCATGTATAGCCTCTTTCATCGCGATAACATCGTCTTCACGGCCAAATTCATCGACCACCAACACATCAGGCGACATGGAGCGAATGAGCATCATCATGCCTTCCGCCTTCGGACATCCGTCTAGAACGTCCGTCCTATAACCTAGATCGAAGCTGGGCACGCCTTTCAGGCAGCCTGCGATCTCGGACCGTTCATCTACAACCCCGACTTTGAGCGCTTTCCACTTCGTATCCGGATGGTACCAGTATCCTGACGCGATCGAGCGAGCCACGTCCCTAAGCAACGTTGTCTTGCCGTGCTGCGGAGGTGAGATGATCAGCGTATGATGCACCGTCTGCTGCTTGAGGTCTAAGAGATGCGGCATAATTGTGCTGGCAGCCCCTTGTACTTCTCGAGCAATGCGAAGATTAAAGCTGGATATTTCCCGCAAATGACTTACCTTGCCGTTAGAGAGAACGGTTCGGCCTGCTAGTCCGATCCGATGACCGCCAGCGATCGTGACAAACCCTCTTCTGAGCTGTTCTTCCATCGTATAGAGTGAGTGATTCGTCATCAGATCAAGAAGCTGGTGCGCATCTTCTCTTGTCGGCACATAGGCTTCATGCGGCAGATCAGTCAGCAGTCCCTTCGGCGTAACGAAATGAAAATCGCCACCGCTGCCTATTTCCAGCGGACGTTGTTCACGAATCCGTATTTCCTCCAGCTCTCTTAATTTGTTAGGCGGCATACGAAGGATGAGCGAGCGGAGCTCTGGCGGAAGAACGAGTGACCAGCCCGTCCGAAGTTGATCGTTCATGCAGCACCACCTCTCTGGATGTGAATAGGATTGAAGCATGGTTGACCGTTTCTATCAAATGTTTATGGGTCAAGCTCAATAAATATGACATCCTGTACAAATGGGATGGTATCTACTTTTTCAGCACACCAACCAGCAGGCAAGTTACGCCAAGAGCAATCCACATGATCTTGCTCCATGTCAACTTATCTGCTATTCCGATAAGACCGATCGTCGTCGTCGCAACCAATACCAACGGCCCTACTAAGGCAAGCATTGAATTAACCGCCAGCGCCTTCGCGGGTTCGTTCAACCGCAGCATAATAATGGCTGCGATGATCTCCAACGTACCTGACATAAGCCGCAGACCCGCCATACTCATGACAAATTTATCCCAGTGCACTCTTCATCCAACCTCCTCATCAAACGGTTAACCTACTTGCACCGCCTGTCCAATTAATTCATTGTATGCACGAGGAGATGTGAAACATGCCCACCATCGTGTAGGCACCTGTCAGGGGAACTCGGCATATATTGCTTGCATGAGTTAGCACGATTATGGATAAAGTTAGATTAGTTTGTGTGGCAAAGGAGAACACGAGCATGAATTTACGGAATGCTGTATCGATGTGGCCGGAGCAGTTATGCGATCCGAGCGGGATGCGACATCTTAAACCGAGAAGCAGCGGTTTCACGATGGTAATGGATAAAGGACTTGGCATACGTGCATTCGAGGATATGATCGTTACCGCTGGCGAGCATCTTGATGTAGTGAAGCTAGGCTTTGGCACATCGGTATTAGTACCTCTTTCGTTAATCAAGACGAAGACTCATTTTGCGCGTCAACATGGAATTGCGATCATGCCTGGCGGAACCTTATTAGAGGTAGCCTACTTAAAAGGCATGGTTGCAGAATATTTTCATATGATGAGAGAGATGGGCTTTTCTGCGGTTGAAGTATCTGACGGCACCATTTCAATGTCACGCATCGAACGTTCACGACTGATCCGACTTGCCAAAGAGCAAGGATTCCAGGTTTGCTCCGAATACGGCAAGAAACTGAGCGGAAGCCGCTTTGACATCGAGCAATTAGAGGAAACGCTGCTGTACGATCTGGATTGCGGCGCCTCCTGGATGACGCTTGAGGGACGCGAGTCGGGTGCAAGCGTTGGCATCTACGACTGCAATGGCGAATGTGACCGCACGATGGTTGAAGCCATCTTGCAGCATATCGTGCAGAAGGATCGTCTGTTGTGGGAGGCCCCGCGCAAGGATCAGCAATTGTTTATCTTGAAGATTGCTGGGGTCAACGCCAACATCGGCAATGTATCGCCAGAGGATATTCTTTCATTAGAAGCGTTAAGGCGCGGTCTGAGATCCGATACGGTACTAGAACATAACGTGTTCAATTATGAAATTTAGGACCTTGGTCATAAACGAGGCACAATGGTATTAGATCATCATAAAGGGGGTATTTACCGATGCATATTGACGTCATCGCAAGCGTCGGCGAATCGAGGGTTATCGATCTGACCCATCGTACAGTAATCGTCATCGACGCACTGCGCGCTACGAGCACCATCGTAACCGCGCTTGCACATGGCGCGCTCGGTGTAGTACCGGTAGAAACAGTTGGTCAGGCCAAGCAATGCTGTGAACCAGATGATGTGCTCGGAGGAGAGCGTTTCTGCAAGAAGATAGCCGGGTTCCATGTTGGAAATTCTCCATTTGAGTATATGAATGATGAGATTCGAGGCAAACGGATCGTGATGACGACTACTAACGGCACGCGTGCGATTCAAAAGGCAATTCGAGCTGAACGGATATTGGCCGGCTCATTTCTGAATGCGAGAGCTTGTTCACAGGCGGCTTGGAGCCTGCGCAAGGATGTTGCTCTGCTGTGCGCCGGCACTCAGGATTCATTTGCATTAGAGGATGGGCTATGCGCGGGGCTGCTGCTGCATGAACTCATGAAGGCTGCAGAGCGCAGCTCTGATTCCGTTACGACCAACGACCTCGGCAGTATGTCCATGAGCGCTTATCTGCATCATGAAGCTAATCTACATGAAGCACTGCTGAACAGCTCTAGCGGAAGAAGATTGTCTAAGCTTGGCTATACGAAGGATATTGAATATTGTGCTACGGTGAACAGTATTTCGCTCGTTCCGCACTATGACCAACTGATGATGATTCCTATGGCGATCTAACATACAAATCGATCGAATCAGGCGACAAGTGTTAGTTCTAAACTCGCGCTGCACTGGCATAACGTGAAGTATAGGGCTTGTCTCGAGCCGTTCTCTTAACATGGAATGGTATTATGCGATACGGCCCTTTCACTCTTCTTTAAGGAGCAGCGCCTATGAACGGGGAGTTCATTCTAGTTACGCTTATTCTGATCGGCATGGTCAGCCGCTCGCCCATTATTACAACGGCAGCATGTATATTACTGATCGTCAAATTAGTTCATCTGGAACGCTACTTGCCTTCGCTTGAAAGGCGCGGCTTGGAGCTTGGTCTGCTATTTCTGACGATTGCGGTACTAGTACCATTCGCATCCGAGCGAATTCATATGAAGGACATCGTCTCTACGCTTACATCATGGACAGGCATTCTGGCGTTGCTAGGTGGAGCGTTAGCTACATATATGAATGGCCAAGGCTTGCATCTGCTAAAAAACGATCCGCAAATGATCGTCGGTCTCGTAGCCGGTTCGATCATCGGGATCGTTTTCTTAAGAGGCATTCCTGTTGGTCCGTTGATGGCCGCAGGAATTACCGCATTCTTCGTTCAATTGTTTAGGTGGTTCTTTCCGTCACCGTAAATATTCTTTATCTATATGTACTATCCTATTAGAGATAGAAGATACTAGCGGCGCTCTTCTGGACCACCTACAATTGCTTGATCCACAGTATCCAATCCATATGCGGTATGCAGCGCACGGATAACATCATGCAGCTGATTGTTGGCAATGACGCAGGATACTTTGATTTCGGATGTGCTTACCATCTTAATGCTTATGTCAAGGCTAGACATCACTTGGAACATCTGTGCCGCTACGCCAGGGTTGCTAACCATGCCAGCACCGACGATCGACACTTTAACGAGGTCCTTCTCAGAAGTAATATCGCGATAAGGAAGCTCTGAGCGAAGCTTGTGAAGAACTTGGATGGCACTCTCGCATTCTTCCAAGCCTGTTGTGAAGGAGAAGTCCGCTGTGCCGTCCATTACGCCGCTTTGTACGATTATATCAACATCTATTCCCGCATCAGCCAACGTACCGAACACTTTCGCTAGTATACCCGGTTGATCGTCAACACCCAGAATACTAATGCGAGCTACGTTCTTATCGTATGCAATACCACTTACTACAACTCCCTGTTCCATAACCGCTTCCTCCTTGACGTATGTCCCTTCATTATGATTGAAACTTGAACGCACGACCAAGCACACATTGTTATGCTTAGCATACTCTACAGCTCGAGGATGAAGGACTGCAGCACCTAAATGAGCCAGCTCCAGCATTTCATCATATGAAATTTCCTTCAACTTGCGAGCACATCGAACGATACGCGGATCTGTGGAGTAGATTCCGTCCACATCGGTATAAATTTCGCATACATCTGCTTGAATAGCAGCCGCAAGCGCAACTGCAGTCGTATCCGAACCGCCGCGACCCAATGTCGTAATCTCACCGGACTCCGACATGCCTTGGAAGCCTGCAACGATCACGATACTGCCTGCTTGAAGTGCCACTTGAACTCGTTCGGGTTCAATGTCTAGAATCCGAGCTTTGCCATGCGTACTATCCGTACGAAAACCTGCTTGCCATCCCGTAAAGGAAGCCGCTGCATGTCCTAACTGATGAATCGCCATTGACAATAACGCTACACTAATCTGCTCACCTGTCGTCAGCAGCATATCCATCTCTCTTGCTGGCGGGTGTTCATTCAACAGCTTCGATTTATCAATTAATTCGTCTGTCGTGTCTCCCATTGCTGAAACCACGACTACGCATTGATGACCTTCCAATTTCTTCTCGACGACACGTTTGGCAACTCGCTGCATGCGTTCGATATCGCCGACCGAACTCCCTCCGAATTTCATTACGAATAATGCCACGCTGACTCACTCCTATCCCGCAGGATGTAAATTTCATCTAAAAACTTATTATATAGCATCCACTTTGACATGGGAAAGCAAAATTTGCATAATTCTTGAAAATAGCTGCCATCCCTTTCAAGCTTCCTCTATCAGATTCCTATCATTATACCACAATCTTCTCTGCGGTAAAGCGTTATTGTACGATAGTATAAAAAGAACCCCAGTGCTCCAAGGAGCAGCCAGAGTTCTTCTGTCTTCATTCATTATTACGCGCGGGACATGTATTTGCCGTCACGAGTATCAATCAAGAGAACATCATCTTCGTTGATGAAGAGTGGAACCATAACGTTCAAGCCTGTTTCCACTTTTGCATTTTTCAATGCGCCTTGAGCCGTGTTGCCTTTAACGCCTGGCTCAGTCTCGATAACCTTCAGCTCAACACTTGTAGGCAAGCTGATCCCAAGGATTTCACCTTGAAAGCTGGAGATGTTAACGACCATGTTGTCCTTCAGGAATTTGATTTCCCATTCGAGCTGATCTTTGGACAAGTTAAATTGATCGTAAGACTCGTTGTCCATGAATGTGTACTCTTCACCGCTGTTGTAAAGGTACTGAACTTCACGGTTGTCGATCTGTGCGCGGCCGATTGTTTCACCAGCACGGAACGTTTTCTCCGTGATGTTGCCGTTGCGCAGATTTCTAAGCTTGGAGCGAACAAACGCCGCACCTTTACCCGGCTTTACGTGTTGGAATTCAACAACGGAGAAGATGTCACCGTCTACTAATACTGTCAAGCCTGTTTTAAAATCATTTACTGATATCACTATTAATTTCCCTCCTACATACGTTCAGACCCGTAAAGCATGTATCATTACATATCAAGTACGAGCAGATCTTTCGTTGAATGTGTTATTATTTCAATCCCGTTTTCCGTAATGACGATGTCGTCTTCAATGCGAACACCGCCGAATCCAGGCACATAGATGCCTGGCTCAACCGTTACGGTCATTCCAGGAGTTAACACCGTATCTCCAGCTTTGGACAGGCGAGGAGATTCATGAACCTCCATACCCAAGCCATGTCCGAGGCTATGTCCGAAGTTCGGACCGTATCCATGCTTGGTAATAATGTCGCGAGCAAGCGCATCGGCTTCACGTCCAGTCATACCAGGACGGATATGCTCCAACGCATACAGCTGCGATTCCAATACAATATTGTAAATCTCTTTGTGCTTGTCTGACGGTTTGCCCAGTACGACAGTACGGGTTATATCAGAACAATATCCTTTGTACAGAGCGCCAAAGTCCAACTTAATAAACTCATTGCCTTGGATGATGCGATCACTGGCAACGCCATGCGGCAGCGCAGAACGTTCGCCCGAAGCCACAATCGTATCAAATGAGCTGGAGGTTGCACCGTTCTTGCGCATGAAGAACTCCATCTCAAGCGCGATATCAAGCTCCGACACGCCGGGCTTCAAATAACCAAGAATATGTGAGAAAGTGCGATCCGCCAGATCAGCCGCTTCTCGCATAATTCGAAGCTCGCCTTCATCTTTGATCATGCGGATGTCTTCAACTAATCCACTTGTCCCGACGAGTTCTATCGGATTAAGGTCCTGCTGAAGCTCTTTAAATGTGGCATATGACATATGCTCCTGTTCGATGCCGAGCTTCTGAATGCCCATATCCGAGAGCAAGCCTTTGAGCGTATCCGATACTTTAGCGTGCTCCACCACTTCGAAGTCTTTCGCCTGCTGCGGAGCTTGCGTCATATAGCGGAAATCAGTTAACAGCACTGCCCGATCCTTCGTAATCAGGACGAAACCTGCTGAACCTGTAAAGCCCGTCAAGTAACGGCGGTTAATGCCGCTAGCAATCCAAAGCGCCTCAAGACCGTTGTTGTCCATTGCGGCACGTAATCGCTGCACACGTGAGTTACTCATCCGAATCATCTCCTCTATAAGATCATTAATGTCCGTTAGTACTTGCTTACGTCTGTTGAGCGGCATGATGCAAGGCATGAAGCCCCAACTCGTAGCTGTACGCACCGAATCCAGCAATTTGCCCGATCGCGACAGAAGCCGTCACAGAATGATGACGGAAAGCTTCTCGTTTATGAATGTTAGACATATGGACCTCAACCGTTGGCAGCCCGACTGTGCTTAAAGCATCGCGAATAGCATAGTTATAATGAGTCCACGCGCCGGGATTGATCAAGATGCCGTCACAAGTTCCATAAGCGGCATGAATACGGTCAATTATAACCCCTTCATGGTTGCTCTGCAGAAACTCAAGCTCAACACCTAGATCAGCAGCAATCTTGCTTAAGCGCTCTTCTATAGCGGCGAGTGTTACGACTCCGTACACATCCGGCTCACGAATGCCCAACATATTAAGATTAGGACCGTTCAATACAAGATAATGTGCCATATCTATCCCACCTGTTCATGCCGAGTATCTCTATCCATCTAGATTGCATACGAGACAACAGAGAACTTATGTAGACGAATACTCACGTATTTTATCACACGAAGCAGCGCTTGAGAAGCATATACACAGGATAAACATCGATTAAATCACGCATTTTCTATTCCAATTTGGCCGATTCTGTTTGCGATGGCCTCAATAATATCGATATTTACTTGTTAATGTCGAATTTGTCCTTATGCATCCTGTTGATTTCCTTTCGTTGGATTAACCGACTCGCGTACTCGCTCATCGTTAAATTCGATGGCTACCGTATAGCCGATAAACAGCCCCCACAGCAAGAACAAGCAGCTATCTGTCCAGATAGTATTCCAATTTACCTTCGTTATTGGCGGCATCCACTTCAGCATCGGTCCAATTACGATAAATAGAACAACCCACCAGATTACTCCATATATTATACCCGCCAAGAAGCCTGGTATTTTTTTAAGCAAGAGCGTATAAATCAAACTCGCTATTATAGACAGAGCAATAAAGGAAGCCCAACCCAGCCACCCGCCTGCCGGTTTTTCCAAAAACTCATGCTTATAGTAGGGCTCCAGCATGAAGCCGGGAACGATGATGGTAAAGTGCAGCGCGTACGCTATCCATCGCACCCCTCCCCAGATAAGACCGGCAAATAATCCAAGCTGCACCGCAAAATAGAATTTGTTTGTTTGATGTTTCTTCTGTTTCATTTGTTCTTGTTTACGAAAATACGGCTCGTTCATGATGCATCCCTTTCCACCAGCTCTAAACTTTTCATCAAGCCCCCGTCTTACAAGTGACTTGATGAATGCAGCTAATTGTAGGTAGTATGCGCCAACAAAGTGCAACTAAACGGGGAATTGGCAATAAACAATATCATGTAATCTATATGTTGTGGCAAATGTGTCTCAAATTCGATACAATAGCATTAATAGTAGCCGCTTAAGGCATGTATGAACTCACAAGGATGGTGAAGAGATTGTCTGAACAAGCACAAGTTGCATACGGAGGACAAGCGGTTATTGAAGGCGTAATGTTCGCAGGTCGCAAGGTGAACGTTACCGCAGTTCGCCGCAAAAATAATGATATTTCTTACTATGAGGTGCCGCGCACCGATAAGAAGTGGGTAACCGCGCTCAAGAAGATTCCGCTCCTGCGCGGCTTGGTAGGAATTATTGAAGCAAGCGCCAAGGGAGCTATGCACCTTAATTTCTCCGCTGAGAAGTACGCTGAGGATGAGGATGAGGATGGCACTGAAGCTCAACAGGATGATAAGAAGTCAAGCTGGGACCTGTCTATGATACTCGGCGTTGCTGTTGTTGGGGTATTATCGTTTATTGTGGGCAAGGTCATATTCACAGCTGGACCTGCTGCAATCGAGGAGATTCTGTTCGGTAAGCTGTTCGACAATAGAGTTATTCACGCCATCATCGAAGGTATCATTAAGATTATCATTCTAATTGCTTACTTATGGGCGATCTCCTTGACACCGCTCATTAAACGACTGTTCCAATACCATGGAGCTGAACATAAAGTAATCAGCGCTTATGAAGCTGGCGTCGAGCTTACTGTAGACAATGTTCAGAAGTTTACGAGATTGCACTACCGCTGCGGCAGCAGCTTTGTCGTTCTGACTGTATTGGTCGGCGTCATCATCTACTCCTTCGTTCCATATGATGGATTAGTAGAACGGGTCATTGGCCGGCTTGTCATGCTGCCAGTCGTCATCGGCGTTTCGTATGAATTCCTGAAGCTAACGAATTCGCTCCGCGAAGTGCCAGTGCTCCGTTATATGGGTTACCCAGGGCTGTGGCTGCAGTTACTGACGACTAAAGAACCTAGTGATGATCAAGTGGAAGTGTCAATCGCCTCCTTTACGCGAATGAGAGAACTGGATAGTGAGCTTACGGTAGATATTGCTTCGTAAATACCAACGATTCGGAAAGGGCGGATAATCGATGAGACGTCCATCATGGCCTATGCTTGTATTGCTGCTGCTCGCTGGAATTGGACTCATAACCTGGTTAACAAGCGATCCATATGCCTTAATCATACCTATTGTATTGATCGCGATCATCTTTGCGGCATACAAGTTCGGTCCGAAACGCGGACCCGTTAAGCCGAAGATTAAGAAGTCGGCGAAGACAGAAGCAAAGGTAAGAGCCATGAAGTCTGGAGCGAATCATCCGCCGCGCAAGACGGAACGCCGCCGTTCCTCTGCCGACCTCCGATTAATTGAAGGCAGCAAGTCTAAAGAGAAGAGCAAATAATAGTAAGAGGCTCACACATCCTCCGTTCATATCGGATGTGTGAGCCTCTTTCGCATAGGATAGTCTATTCATTTCTTGGTCTTCGTAATATAGGTCTCATAGTAAGTCTCATAATTGCCAAAGTCCCACTTTTTAAAATATTCGGTTCCAGCCGCAAGACCGGATGCATACAAGGCAAGACTACGATCCTTCGTGATATCGAATTCTGTCACGCCTACTCCCAATGTCGGGATCTTAATGGTTCGATATATATTGCGCTTCTCGATATAACGCTGATCATGAGCAGACATCATCGTCTCTACCATCGCCTGCAGCATCGAGATGACTCCATTAATCTGGCGCGGCTGGTTATCCTGTCGACCAACCATCTGAAATCCGATCGTAGGCACAACACGCTTCGTACGCGGGTCCTGGTCGTGCTCGAACAACCATAACGGAAAGTTGCTCAGCATCCCTCCATCCACGACATATGTAAACTGCTTCTTGAACTGATTTCGGATACCTTTCATTGAAGCATCGCGGATCATAACTGGATCAAAAAAGTACGGGATGCTCGTGCTCATTCGCACGGCCTTGCTAATAAACAGCTTGCGGGGCTCGATTCCATATTGCTTGATATCGTCGGGCAGCACCAGCAAGCGGCCGTTCGTAATATCGGAAGCAATGATGCGAAGTTTATCCGGTTTCAGATCTCCGAAAGTTCTGATCCCCTTTGCCGCGAGCAATTCATGAACCCAATGCTCCAATGCCTCGCCAGAGTAAAGGCCTTTTTTCATCAGCAGCCTTGCTGCAGGGCCAATCCATTTCACCCGAAAGACCGGAGCTCGCTTCAGGAACGATGTGAACGGCGTTCGCATTATGATATCCCGCATCTCCTCTGCTGTGTATCCTGCTGCGATTAAGGAGGCTACGATTGAGCCTGATGATGTCCCCGCTACTCTGCCAAAGCTGAATCCGGCTAGTTCAGCTGCCCTAACCGCACCAGCAAGTGAAATCCCCCGTACTCCCCCTCCTTCGAAAACGGCATTCATGTACATATAATGAACACCCCCATCTGCTCCTGTTTACACAGGCCTCATACTGTTATGTATGAGAGATGGGGGTGTCTTATGTTAGTGCTGCTTATTCAGCTGCATCATAATACTCTCGAAGTCTATCAGCTACCTGCTTCGTGTTGCTAGTCAGATCCTTCGCGCTGAAGAATATATCTCCGCCGATATTGCTGTACTGCTCATTATATTTCAATTGATCGATCAGCACATCTGCGGTAGTCCAATTCTTCTCCGCTGCATCTGCTAATTTATACGCCGCATGGCCAATATACAGATCGACTCCTGTTCCCGCAGTTTCCTTCACCCACCAGTCTACTAGCTTCGCATAGTCTGCGTCCTTATGTCCAATATGCCAATAGATTTGCGGCGCTACATAATCGATCCACCCATTGCGAATCCAGGTGCGCACATCCGCATACAGGGAATCGTAACTGGTTACACCAGCATTAGTTGGAGAACCTGTTGGATCAACCTTCGAGTTGCGCCATACTCCGAATGGACTGACACCGAATGAAACATATGGCTTCTCTGCTTTAATTTGCTTTGACAGCTCCTGAATAAACTGATTTACGTTGTTGCGGCGCCAATCTTCCTTATTAGAGAATGATTTATTATATAGTTCATAGGACTTATCGTCTTTGAATGGCTCACTATCTTGACCGTAAGGATAAAAATAATCATCAAAATGAATGCCGTCGATATCGTAATTCGTAACTACTTCCATAATCGAATCGATGATGTATTCCCGTACAGCAGGCACACCTGGATCAAACCAGAGCTTGTTGTTATGCTTTACGACCCAATCCGGATGCTTGCGTGCTGGATGATCAGCTGTCAGCTTCGTAATATCACTCTGGACACTTACACGATAAGGATTAAACCATGCATGGAACTGCATGCCTCGTTTATGTGTTTCTTCAATCATAAAGGCCAGCGGATCATAGCCTGGATCCTGTCCTTGCTTGCCTGTCAACCATTCTGACCATGGAAAATAGGCAGAAGGATAAAATGAATCCGCTGTCGGACGAATCTGTACAAATACGGCATTCAGCCCCATCTCTTGCAGATTGTCCAGCAGCGCTATGTAATCTTCTTGCTGCTTCTTAGCGTCAAAGCCTTTGCGGGGGTCCTTCGGCCAATCAATATTATATACCGAGGATACCCAAGCACCCTTAATTTTGGTCTGCGCTGCCTCTTCCCCATTTGTTACGATGTTGATCGTCCGAGTCGATTGATCCCAGGTTACAGTCAGTCCGAGGTTCTCTGCAACAAACCGAAGCGGCACCATGGTCCGGTTAGCCTTGATCTGCGGAGCGGCATCCAGCTTCACAGCTTCACCTGACACACTAGCTGTGTTCTTGCCTACCGTCATCTGAATAAATGTCTCGTCCTTCTTGAACGTAACCTCTTGGCTCTTCTGATTCCATGTTACTTCTGCTCCAAGCGCATCGCCGATCGCTCGGAACGGTATCATCGTTATATTCACCTTCGGAATGATATAAGGCGATACATCTGTCACCAATCTTTGTTTATTCACAAATATGCGAATTTCATCCTTTGTAGATTTTGATTCAGCTAGCGCCGGCTGTGCTGAACCAATCGTCGTCATCATGATTACGATTGTCATACAAGCTGCAAACCACTTCTTCCCCATCTTGCGCATCTTTCACTCTCCCATTTCCATAATGTATTTCTTGCTAGTTTTGAGCCATTCATAAACATAGACGCAAAAAATAAAACATCTGTTTCGGAAGAAACAGATGTTTTATGAATCATTATCTAATTCACTGCGAATCTTGCGTAAATCTTCGAGTCGTTCCGGATCACGTTCAAAGTATGCAACCAGCGATTCGATACACGTGATGGAATCTCCGCTTAGATGATGTTCAATGCCTTCTACATCTTTATAAATGTGCTCGTCCTGCACCCCGATAATCGTTAAGAAATGTTCCAGAAGCTGATGGCGATCCACTAATCGCTTCCCAATTTTCTTTCCTTTGCTTGTTAATACAAGACCGCGATACTTTTCATATATCAAGTATTGGTCCTTGTCAAGCTTCTGAATCATTTTCGTAACGGAAGACGGATGCACTTCTAGGCCTTCAGCGATATCGGATACGCGAGCGTAACCTTTCTCATCGATCAGCTTATAGATGCGCTCCAAATAATCTTCCATGCTTGGTGTAGGCATCAGTTTCCCTCATTTCATCCTTACAATTCAACAACATATTAATTCAACCTCTCCAGTTTACATGGTTTGCGGCTCAAGTTCAACCTAACTTCTAACTATGTAAATATTTCATAAGCTGGTATTGGCTGCTCTTGTTAGCTACTCATCTGTAGACTTAGCACCTTGACTCTTCAACATGGACCGCATCCCACCGCTTGCTTGTACGGTTCCATCCGGCATCACCCATATAGCCTCCACGCCATCCATGCTGTCTACAAAAGCACGGCTCTCCTCATATGGCATCAGAAATACGACGGTTGACAGAAAATCAGCAAGCCCCGAATTCTCTGTTACGATCGTCACAGCGCGATAATAGTCACCCGGCATCAGTGTCTTAGGATCTATCAGATGATGAATTCGCTTGCCATCCACCTCATAGTAGCGCTGATAATCCCCGCTGCTTACTACAGATCCTTCTTCGACGAATACAGTATCCAGCAAATTATCTTCATCTGTCACCGTAAGCTTATCTGGGTTCTGTATGCCAATCCCCCAACGTTCGCGAACGCCGTCATAGGGATGTCCTATCGTACGTACATTGCCTCCCGCACTAATAATTGCAGATTCCAAGCCTGCCTCCTTCATTTCCTGTGCAACGAGCTCAGCAGCATATCCCTTTGCCACTGCACCAACATTCAAGCTCATGTTCGGATCTGCAAGAAACACGGTACTATTCTCGACATCTACAATCACCTTATCCATGTCCATATGCTCGGCAGCGGCCTGCAGCTGTTCCATAGGCGGAAGCTTGGCTTGAGCTGGATCTGCGAGGCCCTCATCTCGATAATCCTGCCATATATTCAACACCGCGCCCATAGCGATATTCGTTCCCTCGCCCGCTTCTTCGTACCACTTCTTGCAAAATAGAATCAGATCTATGACCTCAGGCGCAACCTTAACGGGTTCGATGCCAGCCTGATCGTTGACTGTCTTCAGATTGTTCAGTCCCTCATAGTTGTTGTAGATATCGTACAACTGATGGAGCTCCATGAATCGATCATGAATTTGCTTAAAATATTGATCGAACTCTTCTTTACTCTTCGTATAAGCCACTACTTGAATAACCGTATCAAAAGAATCGAACATCGTGTCACTATACTTCTGATATTCGCTATAATCCAATCTTGAAGTGTTCGTACACCCCGCGAGCAGCGCAATAGATAGTAACATCATAATTAGCCGTTTAACGTTCATAAACAAGTATTTTCCTCCTGCCGAATCCATCTACTGCTGTTCTCTAATACAACCAATCTATCTATGCATCGCTTAGCTAGACAAAACTCCCCCATGCTAAATGGGGGAGTCTACATCACACTAATATGATCGTACTAAATTATTGCGCTTTAGTGAAAGCTTCGTCAATACCAGCGATGTAATCTTGTACAGTTACGGTTACAGTAGAAGTAAGATCTGCTTCAGCAGGAACAGAAGGATGAGCGTCATCACGCTGTGTTGTCTTCATCCCTTTGATCTCATCAACTGTCTTGCCTATCATCCAATCGCCAAGCGCTTTAGCTTGCTCGTACCACTCTTTACCGATGGAAGAAGCTTTTTTCATACCATACTCGTCGCCAAGCTCTACTTTCGTCTTGAGCTCTGCGCCTTTGTCAGATGTAACCTTGCCATCTTTGTCGAATTCAACCTTCGTTTGTGCATTGTCGATAATTGTACCTACAACCTTGCCATCTTTATCAAATGCGCCCACAACGATAGTTGTATCCACTTGAGCGACAGGAGTTTTATCTCCATTAAGTCCCTTAGACTTTTTCATCGAGATCGATTGTCCAACGCCTAGCTTTTCACCGCCAGGCTTCACATCAACAGCGTTTTTGTATGCTTTTTCAACAGCTGCGATGTAGTCTTGAACAGTAACGGTTACTGTAGAAGTCAGATCTGCTTCAGCTGGGACTGCTGGATGAGCATCGTCACGTTGTGTTGTTTTCATACCTTTAATTTCATCAACTGTCTTGCCTACCATCCAATCGCCTAGCGCTTTAGCTTGCTCATACCACTCTTTACCGATGGAAGAAGCTTTCTTCATCCCGTATTCATCGCCAAGCTCTACTTTCGTTTTCAGCTCTTTATTTACATCAGTGGAAACCTGAAGATCAGTGCCATACTCTACTTTAGTTTGTGCATTGTCGATGTCAACTTTGACAACCTTACCGTCTTTATCGAATGCTGCCGCAACAATAACCGTGTCAACTTGGCCTACTGGACCCTTGTCACCGTCTTTGTCCTTGGACTTGCCGATGCTAGTGATTGTGCCTAGACCGATCTTTGCGATTTCTCCAGCAGCTGCTTCAGCATCGGAAGCGGCTTCCTTGGAAGCGGGTTCAACTGTTTTTGTGTTTGTGTCTTCAACCTTAGTGTTATCTGTTGCTGGAGCTTTGCTATCTTCCTTAGCACCGCAACCGACAAGCATGGACAAAGCTAATGATGCAACTAGTACAATGGACAACATTTTCTTCATTATGAAATCCCCCTATGTATTGTTGTATTTATTGCTTGTGCAAGTGAATACTATCACATAATATACAAGTAATCAATATCAAAATTGGATAATATAACCGCAATCTATTTATAATGAGTGTTCTAATGAAAATGCTTTATTTGGCATATTAACTATGTGAATATAAAATACAAAAATGGACCTGCAGCAACGTAGGAATACGCGCGCGGTCCATCTCTATTGAACTAGGTTAATTTATAGAGCCATGATGGAGTAATACCTTGCAGCCAACTGTTGATCTGGGTCAATTGATCGGTAAACAGCAGTATACCCATAATAATCATCAACACTCCTCCAACCTTCATCATAGGCTCGGAGTATTTGATCAGCCAGCGGGTAGAGCCGATAAAGAATGCCAGTACGAAGAATGGAATCGCAAAGCCTACTGCGTAAGCAGTCGATAAACGGAACCAAGAACCCGGATCCTGTGCGGCCAAAGTCAGAATGAAGCCCAGAATCGGTCCAACACATGGAGACCAGCCTGCTGAGAAACCGATACCGAATAGAAATGATCCGAAGTAGCTTCCTCTCTTCCCCGTTATCTCCAGCTTCCGCTCCCGCATGAGCAGCTGCGGTTTAAAGATCCCCAGCAAGAGCAGACCCATCAGTATGATAAGAATGGCTGATACTTGTCGCACGATATCACGATACTGAATAAGCAACGAACCGAAAGCACTTGCGGTAAGTCCCAACGTATAGAACACAACGCTAAAGCCTAGTATAAAAAAGAAAGTATGAGACATGATCTTCATTCTTACTTCTCGCTTCGTTCTATCTTGCTTCAATTGATTAACTGACATCCCTGTAATGACAGATAGATAGGAGGGATACAGCGGCAAACAGCACGGAGTGATGAATGAAACCATCCCCGCCAGCAATGCTATCCATATTGTAACGCTCATAATCTAGTATGCCTCCATACAATAGTATATATGGATAGTTTACCCTTTAAATCCTCGTCGTACAAGTAACGTCACGATTAAGACTGCGATCAAGGTCAACACGATCGTAGCGCCTGGAGCCAAGTTCCATATCCCTGCTACCAGAAGACCGAAGACAACCGATAATTCTGACACTAGTACCGAGATTATTATCGCTTTTTTAAAGCTTCTAGCGACAATTAAGCTCGTCGCTACTGGAATCGTAAGCAGCGCTGAGACAAGCAATGCGCCTACAATCTTGATAGCCGCACTGATTACGAGAGCTGTTAACACGGTTAGGGCTAGATTCAGCCACTTCACTGGCAGACCATTCACGGCTGCCGCATCTTCGTCAAATGTCAGCAGGAACATTTCCTTCTTGAACAGCGCCATAAAGACGATAACAATAACCGTAACCCCGCCTACGACGAACAAGTCGGTTGTATTTAAGGTATAGATACTTCCGAATAAGTAACTGGTTACGTTCGTGTTAAAGTTCTTGCCTAATGAAAAGAACAGAGATGCCAAAGCGACACCGCCAGACATAATGACCGCGATCGACAGCTCGGCATATGTCTTATACGTTTTACGAAGCTTCTCAATGGCTACTGCTCCAATCAGCGCAAATACCATACCCACGCCAAGCGGATATACGCCGATCAAAAAGCCAAGCGCCACGCCCGCGATCGCGACATGGGAAAGCGTATCACCGATCATCGATAAGCGGCGAAGCACGAGAAATATTCCCATTAATGGGCCGGTTATTCCGATAAGCAAACCGCCGATGAGAGCCCGTTGAAAGAAACCTGAATTTAAAATATCTATTATCATGTTACGCTCCTCTACATCATCACGCCGTGTGTAAGATCGGGCTCGACACAAGCCGCTTCATGCGAGTGCTTGCAATGGAAATTCAGCTTGCCGCAGGTTGCAGCGGGTGTCTCACCCAGCCATGCACGCACCATCTCCAAGTCATGAGACACCATGACAAAGGTCATCTGATGGTGTTCATGCAGATGCTGCAGCAGCTTGAAGAAGTCTTTCTGCGTCTCAGCATCAATCCCTACCGTCGGCTCATCTAGTATGAGCAGCTCCGGCTTGTTCACCATAGCGCGCGCTAGAAATACGCGCTGCTGCTGTCCGCCGGACAGCTCTCCGATCCGCTTCTGGGCCAGATCATCCACTCGCATGACTTTCATCGCATCCATGCACTTCGCCTTATCCTCCTTGGATAAACGGCGAAATAGATTTCTGCGATTGTACATCCCGGATTGCACCACTTCCAGCACCGTTGCTGGGAACAGCGGATTAAAGCTGTTCTTCTGCGGTACATACCCGATACGGTGCCAATCCCGAAATTGCTGTATCGGGGTCCCGAACAGTCGGATTTCACCGCTGGTCGGCTTAAGCAGACCGACAATAAGCCGCAGCAAGGTCGTCTTCCCTGCTCCATTCGAGCCGATCAAGCCGACGAAGTCGCGTTCTTGCACTTCGAAGTTAACATCATCAAACACCTTTTGATCATCGTATCGATAATGCACGTGATCAATGGTGATGACGGGCTGATGACAGTTACCTGTCTGTTTCATTTCAAGAATTCACTTCCTTACTTGGAGCTTTCCCGCTCCTATTGTAACGCCAACACCAGGTTGTTTAAGTTGCGTTCCATTAGAGTTATATAGTTCTCGCCATTCTGTTCTTGCTCTGTTGTCAATCCTTCCAGCGGATTCAGCACAAGTGTCTCGACTCCCGCTTCCGAAGCGATCATATTGGCCATCTCGTCGGATACAAGCTCCTCAAAGAATACGTACTTCAGCTCTTTCTCCTTCACGAGCTTCGTCAATTCCACGATGTCCTGCGCTCTTGGCTCGGAATCAGCGGAGATTCCCATCAAGGCATGCTGCGTCAGATTGTAATCGCGCGCCAGATAGCCGAATGCTTGATGAGATACTACGATATCACGATGCTTCACACTGCTTAACTCACGCTCATACTTCTGATCCAGGTCTAATAGCTTAGCATGAACTGCTTCATAGCGCTTTTCGAAGTCGGCTTGATGCGAAGGGTCAACTTGAATCAGAGCATTCTTCACATTCTCCGCCATCACGAGCGCTGACTTCGGACTCACCCAAGTGTGCGGGTCGATATTGCCATGATCGTGTCCATCACCAGCAGCTTCCTGTTCATGATCCGCTTCGCCATCGTGAGCTTGCTCGGCTCCCTCCGTATGATCATGGGCTTCCTCAGCTGTAGAGATCAGATCTACACCCTTGCTAGCTTCCACAATCTGCACCTGCGAGTCAGCTTCAAGTCCATTCTTGAAGTCCTCAAACCAGCCTTCGAAGCCAGCTCCTTGGTAGATGAGCAGCTGCGCGTTAGAAGCATTCTGCAGATCCATGCTCTTAGGCGTCCAATCATGAGGCTCAACACCAGTCGGGATCAGGTTGATAACATGAACTGCATCTCCCCCAATCTCCTGTGTGAGAAAGTATAAGGGATAGAATGAGGTAACAACATTAACTTTATCCTCGACCAGCTGGGATTGCTGACTTGTGCCGCAGCCCGCCAGAAACGTCATCATCGTCATCAGTACAGCCAGAACTGCAAGGAGCCCCTTGCGTTTGTGTATAGTATTCATTTCTTCAATCCTTTATTTCGTAATTATTACTATTAAGATTATAAACAGGAGCATTTCACCTGTCAAGTAATGTACAAGTAGGTACATGTAGCATTTGAAGAGGATTTTCATTTCATACTGAACGAAAAAACACAGCAGATGGCGGCGCTGTACCTCAAATGCTGTGTCTTTATTACCTATAATTCACTCACTAGCTATGATGTCCACATTCATTCTTATGAAGTAAATAATATTTGTAGCTTTCATTGTCAATCTCTATCCTACTGTGATATTGGAAACCGCAATGCTGTATCACTCTATTGGATGGCATGTTCCTAACCAGAGCGATCGCGTTCAGCACCTTGACATTGGTATGTTCAAATAAATAAGCAATCATTCCCTGAGCAGCTTGAGTTCCATATCCTTTGCCGCGATGATCCTTCGATATCGCATACATAATCTCTCGGTTCGGACTCGGCAGCTCCTCCTTCATGCCCGAACAGCACCAACCGATTAACTGCCCCGTTTCCTTTAAAACGACTCCTAATCGCAACCGAAGCTTCTCAACATTTCCATCAGCCGCAACAGCGTTTAGAAACATCTGGTTTTCCTTTAACTCGTAGTTGATCAACCAGTCCTCCCGGATCTCCTTAGGCACGTTCCATCCAGGCAAGTAATCATAAATTTCCGGCTGCCAAGTTAGCGCGAATAGTTCATCTAAATCTTCAATCTGATACTCACGTAAAATGACATCCTTGCATTCAATCCTGAGCACTTCCTACTCCCCCCTTATTAACTGTCCTTGTATTCTCCTTATCCATAATCATGATAACAGAGCCCGCTTTCTATGATTGGTAATAATTCATTCATAATGAAAGTTTCCATTAGCTCAGCAATTAATATAGGGCTGCCCCCAGTCATGATTCATGATCTGAGAGACAGCCCTTATTGTTGATATACATTGCGATTATTTAACTTGAGCACCATTCGGCATGCTGTCCGGAACAGTAGCCAATGTCAATTGACCGTCCTTCGAAGCGGCAAGCACCATACCTTGCGACATAACGCCGCGCAGCTTAACCGGCTTCAGGTTCGTCACGCAGATAACCTTGCGGCCAATGAGCTCTTCAGGCTTATAGTACTGCGCAATGCCCGATACGACTTGGCGCACTTCATAGCCTAGATCGAGCTGAAGCTTGAGCAGCTTATCAGCCTTCGGCACAGGCTCCGCATGCTTAACTTGAGCAACTCGCAGCTCCACCTTCGCGAAATCGTCAATGCCGATCTCAGGCAGCGATTCTGGAGCTTCTTCTGCTGCTGCAGAAGCTTCTGGTGCTGGAGCAGCCTGCTCGAGCTGAGCAGCGGCGCCGCCCATTCCTTCTACAATAGCAGCCACTTCCGGTTCTACTTCAAGGCGCGGGAAGATCGGGCTTCCCTTCACTACCTTCGTGCCTGCAGGAATAGCGCCGAATACGCGCGCCGCATCCCATGCCGTTCCTTCTCCATCCGCCAAGCCAAGCTGTTCACGAATCTTGGCAGGAGTTTGAGTCAGGAACGGCTGAATGAGAATCGAGACGATACGCAGGCTCTCCGCTAAGTGATTCATAACCGAAGCAAGCTCATCGCGCTTCGCTTCATCCTTGGCTAGTCCCCATGGCTGCGTCTCGTCGATATATTTGTTCGAACGGCTGATCAATTGCCAGATTGCCGTCAGTGCAACAGAGAACTCCATCTTCTCCATAGCTTCCTCGACCCGTTCCACCGTTTGCGCAGCAAACTGCTCGAGCACGCTGTCGAATTCCGTCACACGACCTGCATAAGCAGGAATGGTGCCGTCAAAGTACTTATCGATCATCGCAACCGTACGATTCAGCAGGTTACCGAGATCGTTAGCCAGATCATAGTTGACGCGCTCAACGAAGCTCTCTGGCGTAAAGATGCCGTCTGATCCGAAAGGCACTTCACGCAGCAAATAGTAGCGCAGCGCATCCAAGCCGTAACGATCGATCAGCATAACAGGATCCACCACATTGCCCTTGGACTTGGACATCTTGCCATCCTTCATCAGCAGCCAGCCGTGACCGAATACTTTCTTAGGTAACGGCAGCTTCAACGCCATCAGCATGATAGGCCAGTATATCGTATGGAAACGAATGATCTCTTTACCGACAAGATGAACATCCGCCGGCCAGAATTTATTGTACAGCTCGGATTGCTCCGTACCGTAGCCAAGCGCCGTGATGTAGTTCGACAAAGCATCGATCCATACATACACAACGTGCCTAGGATCTCCCTTGACCTTTACGCCCCACTCGAACGATGTACGAGACACCGCGAGATCTTCCAGACCCGGCTTGATGAAATTGTTGATCATTTCATTTTTGCGTGACTCAGGCTGAATGAATTCTGGGTTGTTCTCATAAAACTCCAACAATTGATCTGCGTACTTGCTCATACGGAAGAAATAGCTTTCTTCCTTAACGAGCTCAACTGCGCGTCCGCAGTCAGGGCAGCGCCCATTATCAAGCTGGCGCTCCGTAAAGAACGATTCGCATGGTGTACAGTACCAACCTTCATATTCGCCTTTATAGATATCGCCTTGCTGCACCAGTTGATCGAAGATCTGTTCCACGACTTTCTTATGGCGATCCTCAGTCGTACGGATGAAGTCATCATAAGAGATGTCCAGCTTCGACCACAGATCTTTAATTCCCGACACAATATCATCCACGAATTGCTGCGGAGTCTTGCCTTCTTCCTGCGCCTTGCGCTCGATCTTCTGTCCATGCTCATCCGTACCCGTCAAGTAGTGTACGTCATAGCCGCGCAGTCGCTTATAGCGAGCCATCGCGTCACCAGCCACCGTTGTATACGCATGCCCGATATGCAGCTTCGCGCTTGGGTAATAGATGGGCGTCGTAATGTAGTACGTCTTATCTTGTTTCACCATACCTTATTCCTCCTTCAATCGTGATCCTTACTCAAGTCATTCTGAATCCGAAGCTCGCTCTGCTGCTCGCATCACCAACATACAGGATGCCCCGCAAGCTTCAAAACACACAAAAAAACCCCCGTCCGTTTGGGACGAGAGTTGTTACTCACGCGGTACCACCCAATTTTCCATTGAACACAGCTGTACTTCGTGTCCGAAATAGGCAGCAGTTCCAATAGCTTCATTGTGTCTGCACAGCTATGTATGCAGTCTCTGATTCGATAACGGGAATTAACCGCTGGCAGCTTACGCAAGCGTGCATAGCGCATCGCCTTCGCTCACAGCCAGTTCCTCAAGGACCATCTTCCGCAGCATCATCGTACCGGTTCACAGCAGCTCCGGCTCTCTGCAACGACTTCGCTAAGTACTTATCCTGTCATTGGACATGACTATTTACTGTTAAGTATGTTCAATATATCGCATTCGTTGTTCACATGTCAAGGACATTGCATCACTGCTGTAAGCCTCAGCTGCCTTGATGCGATCCCTTCCCGCTGTCTTTGCGTGGAGGTACATAGTCTATCCCGCCGGCGCTGAACGGATGACAGCGCGCTATGCGCTTCGCTGCCAGCCAACTGCCCTTCAACGGGCCGTGGACATCGATTGCCTCAAGCGCGTAGGCAGAGCAGGTCGGATAGAAGCGACAGGAAGGAGGTGTTAACGGAGAAATACATTTTCGATAAAAATGGATCGGAACCTTAACTACCCTAGCACCAATCGACTTGCGCTTAACGGCTTGCTTCTGTTCACTTTCGAATACGCTGTCGCTATGTTCAACATTTCCGTCATGATCAGTCATGTAGATATGTCGCCTCTCGTTTCTACATCTTCATCAGCTCTGCAGCCTTCACAGTAGCCGAATAGCTCGTACTTATGCTTCACAACTTGAAAGCGCTCTGGCACTTCAGTCAATGGCATCGGACAGAAATGAATCGGGTACGTCTTCTCGCATTGCAAACATATCAAATGATGATGATGATCATCTTCTTTACAATGGCAGCGGAACTTCATGCCGTCTTCGAACACGATCTGCTCGAGCACCCCTAAGTCATGCATCACCCGCAAATTGCGATAGACCGTATCGAAACTAAGTCCCGAGTAACGTTTACCCATGTACTCATATACATCCTTGGGGGATAAGAATCCGTCCGTGTCCGCAAACAGCTTGGCCAGCGTACGCCGCTGATCCGTGATGCGCAGCCCTTGTTCAGACATCTTATTCAGCATTTCTTCGGCATTCAGCATGATTTATCCCTCCTCTCTTAATAATGCTTCATCCGTTTCTCCTTGTCAAACCTATTAGCAGTTAGCTTTCTAAGATAGTGAAAGAGCCATTTCCAGCTGCGGAAATGGCCCTTCGATTCTATATTAAGCTTGAAAGATTGGTTCAGGCATACCTTTGTTCAACAATCGATTCCCCAAAACTGTTCGATAGAATATACGTTCACCAATGTTGCAGAATGCATTAAACGTATAGTATATGCAAAGCGCCACTGGATACTGCCAAAATATAGTCAGCATAAACAAGGTGAATGCCAGCGGTAATCCGATTCGTTTAAGAAGCGTGCCAGTTTGATTATTCTGTGGAACGATCGGCAACATCATTACCGTGAACGAACATATCGCGTACAATGTCGGCATAATGTGCGTCGGGTCTGGCTGCGAAAACGACTGAATCCAAGGCAGCAAGTCCGATGACATACTCGCACCGTATTGTGAGAACAGATGATATAAGCTAAAGAAGATAGGCATCTGAAGGAGCGAAAGCCACATTGAACCTCCTACGCCATAATGCTTGTACAGCTTCGATGTTTCTTGCATCAGCTTCTCTTTATTTTCACTGTACTTCGAGCGAATAAGTTCTAGTTCAGGACGCATCTGAACTTGTTTCAGCTGCGTTCTCGCCAGCTTCAGATTAAGGAAAAACAGTGCGAGTCGTACCAGTAAAGTCAGCAGGACGATCGAGATTGCCCAATCTCCTGTCCATGCGTAGCACCATTGAATAATCTGGTGAAGTCCTTCTATTATCGGTTGAAGCATTTATCAAATCCCCTTTGCATGTCTGTGTATAGTGATATTCACGCAAAGTTTGGGAATGATCTTCTTCCTGAGCCCCTTTGCCGGAGCGCGGGATAATCTTATGACGAATGTGACGAATGGAATCTCTTATCGGATGAGCAGGATAATCGTTTGCCGTTCGACACAAGCCGTGGATAAACGTTTCCTTATGAAGCAGGTGAATATGCTGTGGCGGGACAGTAAACCAATAGCCGATCAATAAGCCTGATAAGCTGATTATCATAAATAGCATCGAAAGATCCAACTGTTCCAATTCGCGCACCTGCCTTTCATCAACCAAGTATAAATTCCATTACGTATCCATATTACGCCCAATTTGCTTGCTTGGTTTCACAAATGCTTTATGTATTTCCTGTCAATAAAAACAAAGACGCCCAGGTATATATGGACGTCTTCGAATTGCGGTATGGTTACAAAAAGATTATGAGTGCTTCTTAGGCAATGGAGTAAAGATCAGATTGACTGGCATGCTGCTTCCAGCTGCCGGTGTAAACCAGATGTCAACTTTTTCTTCACGGTCTCCTGTTCGATAGATGACACTTGCTTCATTAGATGAGTTCAACAACCCGTTGTTTGGCGTATGAACTGTCTGTCCGTTAACCAGCAAGGCTCCGGAATAAGAACCGCCGCGAGCATTAAACGAAATTAAGGTGTTAGGTGCTACTCGTTCAAGCTCTAGATGATACAAGACACCATAGTTGCCGGCATTGACACGGCTGTCGCCGTTCATCGTGTCCCAACCTTTAATGTAAGTGTCCAACTTATTGTCAGCGAATACTAGGCGCGATGCTTTGTCGCCTACCAGATCATTAACGACGAAGCTGCGGTCTGCGTTGTTAAATGTTCCTCGGATATGGGTTCCGTCCGAATTCAGCTTCGGCAGTGTCGGAAGGCTCTTCCAGATATCCTTGCTCGCATCTAAGGCCACAATCTGATATTGAAGGTTGTTATCGCTGTCGAAGTCCGCATACATCGTATAGATTTGACCTGGCTTCAACGGTGTTTTGCTGAGTTCTGGAACCAGTATCGTCGATTCACCTGGCTTTAGTACTTTTTCATACATTGCTTTATTCCCGCGGTAAGACTCAAAGTATCGAACAGCCGCCATCTTGCCAGTTTGCTGCGGATACGGGTTCGGTCCTGCTATCCCCGTGTGCTCTACACGCACGACCGCATTTTCATCTGAAATATTTTTTGCGATGACGTAAAGCTTCATGTCGCGGTTGGTCGCATTCTTATGGTGCATCAATACACGAGTCTTGCCAGCGATCTTGTCCTGATACAGGATGCCGTCTTGAACAACGGATTCCGGACTATTAGAACGATACAGCGTACGCTGCAGATGATGCAGCTCCGGCTCTATCACCTTCATGTTTAGAATTGAGCTGCCTACGAACGGATATTCATCTCCTACACCAGTGTATACCTGATAGAACTCATCAATCGTATATAGCGTTTCATTGGTAATCGTGATCTTCTTCAAGACTTCGTTGCTAGCGCCATGCTTATCTGTTACACGAAGCGTTATCGTATATTCACCTGGTTCAAAGAATGCCGGCTTATTGTTAAACCATTCACGATTGACGATAGCATTCTCATCATCTGTACTGAGGTCAGTATACTTGATGAGCTCACCCATCTTATACTCTTCCTTGTCTGTTGTAAACGCCGCTACCGGCGCTTCATTCGGCTTCAATACGGTTATATTCACGCTGTATGGCTTACTCCATACACCTTTTTCGTCCATAACGCGCAGTGTCACCGTATGAACTCCTGGATCTGAATAATAGGATTCCAAGCCAGTCCACTCATAATCGACGATGGACAAGCCGCGAGGATGGAATGACTCATCCTTTACGATCACTTCTGTTTCATTAGCATATATTTCTTTTGGGACTACCGAGAACTTAGCTACAGGTGCGCTGCTCATCTGCACAATAATACGCTTCGTCGAATTCTCCCAATAATAGGGCATCTCAAAGGCTTTCAGCGCTGATGTCAAAGGCACCATAAACGTATTGTTCTGCAAATAAGAAGCACCGCTCATCTTCGTCGGAACGTTATCAACAAGGTACGTATCCGTTCCGATCTTATAGCGCAGCTCGCGTCCTCCGCTCGAAATAATGGATTCTTTCGTCTTATTGTCATAGGCAAGCTGGAATCCAAATCGTTCCGTCAGCGTACGCAATGATGCATAGGATACGCCTTTCTTCACAGTAATTGGTTCTGGGGCTTTATATGTTACATTGTTATGAATCATAATGTCACTATTAGCCAATATAACGAGTACGTCTTCACCATATATGCTGGTGTCGATATCTGATAATGCTGTTCCATTGTTATTTGGCTCTGACTTCGCCTCACTAGAAGAATCAGTCCCGATACCCTGTACTTGCTCTCTTGAAGCATCTGTTTGTTCCGTTTGCTTCTCCTTAGGTGCGGTTTGCTCTTGATCAAGAGCCGTCTTTTCCACTGTATTCGCGTTCTGTTGAACGTTCTGCACCGAACCTTGATCCGAGCTGTGATCCGGCTGTGCCATGACCGAAGGTACGAATGCCAGGCATTGGATGGCTGCTAAACCACTGATTAACAATCGCTTCCATAATTGATTCTGCTTCATTATTTGTCTCCTATCCATCTGTTTGTGTCTTCATCTCTTGGTGATTCCATCTGTTTATGACATCATCTGTTATGTATCTCCATGTGATAGATCATGCTAGAATAGCCTATCATAAATGAACAAACGCCGTAGGACTTCTGTCCCCCTCTGTTCATCTGGACATATAAATAGACGTTCTAAACTAAGAAAAGTTGCTCATTTATAACTATATTAATTTTGGTGCTTGTTCATCGCACAACAACAACCCGCATGACTAGCATGCGGGTATAGTAGAAACGGACTGCTTTTCGACAATCATTTCAATCCGCAGCCGTAACGAAATTGATCATTTAGCGTTACAGGGAGCTTTCCTTGCGCAGTAATCGTTCCGGTCAATACCTTGGCAAGCGCAGCCATTGTCGCAGGACGGTTCTCATAACAGCACAGATAAGTATTCACTTCCAGGAACTGATTCAACTCGTATGGATTGCGCGTTGAAGCTACAACGATGCGTTTACTTTCTTGCAGCTTGCTCAACTCTTTCACAATCTTTACTTGACCCTCATGCAGTTCAGATACCGCATTGTAAGTGACGATCACAATCTGGTCGAACTGTCTGCCAAGCTGGATAGCAGTTTCTACTTCTTCTTCAGTCGGACTAGTACCTATTCGATACTCTTCTACTTCGATTATCGTTTCCGCCAAAGCTGTCGCGACGGTATACGGCTGCACGATCGGCTCATCTACCTCTGTGTGTGCGCGCACTTCCGGCCATATGACGAGTGTACGCGCATTCTGGAGCGGAAGATTGCCATCATCCTTAACTAGGGTGATGCTGCGCTCGCAGATCTGGCGAACGGTATCCTTCGAAGACGCTGTGCCGAATTGATCTTCGAACGACTCCGTGATGACAGGAAGCGCATGCATGTTGCGCTTCTCCTTCAGCGCCAATATGCGATCTACCGAAGCATCAACCTGCGCTTCATCAATTCGTCCGCTGCGCACAGCCTCTACAAGCGTTTGAATCGCCGCTGCCTGCTCGCTGAACGTATGGCTGATCAGCACGATGTCTGCTCCTGCTTCGACTGCCATAACAGCACCTTCCGCGATTCCATACTCCTTCGAGATCGCATGCATCTCGAGACAATCTGTTACAATGACGCCTTCGTAGCCTAAGCGTGTCCGCAGAAGGTCCGTGATCACACGACGGGACAGTGTTGCTGGAACTGGATCTGGCTCGAATGCCGGGAACATCACATGCGCAGTCATAATCATATCTACGCCCTGCTCAATCGCACGAATGAACGGTACCAGTTCAACGGACATCAATCTCTCCTTGTCATGCGGTACTGAAGCTAACCCATGGTGAGAGTCGATTGCTGTATCTCCGTGTCCAGGAAAATGCTTGGCTGCTGCACTTACATTAGCTTCTTGAAGCCCTCGGATCTGCTCCGCACCGAGCTCAGCTACCAACTCCGGATTCTCACCATAAGAACGTACCCCGATAACAGGATTCTTTGCGTTATTGTTGACATCCACACTTGGAGCAAAGTTCGTATTGATGCCCATCTTCAAGAGCTCGTTGCCGCATATGCGCGCCGCTTCGAAGGCAAGCTCCTTATCACGAGTCGCTCCAATTGCCATATTGCCTGGGATTAAGGATACAGCGTCCCAATCAATACGTGCTACCATGCCGCCCTCTTGGTCAATACATATGAAGAGCGGAACGTCACTTTGCTTCGCCGCATGCTGCTGAAGGTCCAAAGACAGCTTCGCAACTTGACGCGGATTCTCGACATTACGACGGAAATAAATAATTCCACCGATATGATACTGCTCGATTAAAGTTTCTATTTCTTTGGACATGAATGGTGTCGCAAAGCCTGCCATCACCATCTGACCAATCTTTTGCTCCAATGTCATCTTCGTTCGATCCATGTTCAATCCACCCTACCATATCGTATTCATGTGATTGCATATCGTAGAATCGAAGTACCTTCTTGCTCCCCTATTACCGCTTTCATCCTAGGACACGAACTGAACCGCTTACGCCCAACGATCCACATCGTCCTTCGATTGCCCAGCTGCCGGACATGAAGCTCATTATATCATTAAACCTCATCTTCTCATATGCTAGACTTATCACTTTGTCTGATCAACTAATAACGCACCCACATTCTTCGTTCCTCATCCTTTTCGAGTTACTACAACAAAAGGCCAACCCACCACGGGTTGACCTATTCAAACTGTGTCTCATATCCAATTATTATTGCATTGTCGCTTCAGCTTCTTGGCGCCCTTGTTCGATCAAGCGCTTCGCACGCTCAACTTCCTCTTCTGTCGGTGAAGGGACACCTTCCAGCGGATACTTCTCGCCAAGCTCAGCCCACTTGTAGATACCCATCTGGTGGTACGGAAGCAGCTCAAATTTCTCTACGCCTTTGAGTGAACCAATGAATCGTCCTAAGTTCAACAGATCCTGCTCATCATCGCACTTCGTCGGTACGAAGACGTGACGGATCCACATCTTCTTGCCGTGGTCAGACAGCCAGCGTGCTGTTTCCAGCGTGCGCAGGTTCGGAACTCCAACAAGTTCTTGATGCTTTTCATTATCGATATGCTTGATATCGAGGAGAACCAGATCTGTGTTGTTATACAGCTCCTCAAGCTTCGATACTTCGTTGAAGCCGTTCGTATCAAGCGTCGTATGGAGGTCCCAGCGCTCTTTCACTTGCTTGAACAGTTCCTTAACGAAATCCGCCTGAAGTGTCGGCTCACCGCCGGATACCGTTAGACCGCCGCCGGAAGTACGATAGTAGCTAAGATACGGCTCAATTTCAGCGAGCACTTCGTCAATCGACATCCCCTTGCCGTCAGTATCGGATAGGCTCCATGTGTCTCGATTATGGCAGTACTGGCACTTAAGAGCGCAGCCTTGCATGAACAGTATAAAGCGTATACCAGGTCCATCAACGGTACCGAATGTTTCTACGGAATGAATGCGTCCAATCATCATTATCACAATTCCCTTCTGTCTAACCTATACCGCTTATTATACAAGAATAGGACAGAAAGAGCGCTACGAGCCAAACAAACGACCTGGCGGAACGTTTATTCGGATCGACAGCGCCCTTTCTAATTAGAATGCTCCGTAGTATCTACCTGCATGTATGCGCGGCAGACTCTCCAGCATTTTTATTACATCGAACCGTGGAATGTACGATGGATAACGTCCATTTGCTGCTCACGAGTCAGCTTGATGAAGTTAACCGCATAACCGGATACACGGATCGTCAATTGCGGGTAGTTCTCTGGGTGATCCATAGCGTCAAGAAGCTGCTCACGATCAAACACGTTAACGTTCAGATGATGAGCGCCTTGGCCAAAGTAACCATCCATCATCGATACCAGGTTGGATTGGCGGCTATCCAGTTCTTTACCAAGTGCTTTAGGCACGATAGAGAACGTATTGGAGATACCATCCAAGCTGTAATCGTATGGAAGCTTAGCTACAGAGCTAAGGGATGCAAGAGCACCTTTTCTATCGCGTCCGTGCATTGGGTTCGCACCTGGTGCAAACGGCTCGCCAGCTTTACGACCATCTGGAGTTGTACCTGTCTTCTTACCGTATACAACGTTCGAAGTAATTGTCAGGATCGATTGTGTTGGCAATGCATTGCGGTAAGCTTTATGCTTGCGAATCATCGTCATGAACTTCTCAACGAGTTCAACAGCGATGCTGTCAACACGATCATCGTTGTTACCGTAGCAAGGGAATTCGCCTTCAACTTCAAAGTCAACTGCGATGCCTTGTTCGTTACGGATCGGCTTAACTTTAGCGTATTTGATTGCGGACAAGGAGTCAGCCACTACGGACAGACCTGCGATACCGCATGCCATTGTGCGCAGAATTTCTTTATCATGCAGAGCCATTTCAATGCGCTCGTAAGAGTATTTATCATGCATGTAGTGAATAACGTTCAATGTGTTCATGTACAGCTGTGCAAGCCATTCCATCATGTTTTCGAAGCTCGCCATTACTTCCTTGTAGTCCAGAACTTCAGACGTGATTGGACGATACTTAGGACCAACTTGAGCGCCGGATTTCTCGTCTACACCGCCGTTGATTGCATACAGCAAGCATTTTGCCAAGTTCGCGCGAGCGCCGAAGAATTGCATTTGCTTACCGATACGCATTGCGGATACGCAGCAAGCGATACCGTAGTCATCACCGTAGATTGGACGCATCAGGTCGTCGTTTTCGTATTGAACTGCAGAAGTTTCAATGGATACCTTCGCACAGAACTTCTTGAATGCTTCTGGCAGCTGCTCAGACCACAATACAGTCAAGTTAGGTTCTGGAGCTGGTCCCAGGTTGTACAGTGTGTGCAAGAAACGGAAGCTGTTCTTCGTTACGCGAGTCTTGCCGTTCAATTGCATACCACCGATGGATTCCGTTACCCAAGTTGGGTCACCAGAGAATAATTGGTTGTATTCAGGTGTACGCAAGAACTTAACGAGACGAAGCTTCATAACGAAGTGGTCAGCCAGCTCTTGAGCTTGCTCTTCAGTCAATGTACCTTCTTTCAAGTCGCGCTCAACGTAGATATCCAAGAAGGACGATACGCGGCCAAGGGACATTGCTGCACCGTTTTGCTCTTTAATTGCTGCAAGGTATGCGAAGTACACGAATTGGAACGCTTCTTTCGCATTTGCTGCAGGCTTAGCCATATCGAAGCCGTGCATTTCAGCCATTTGCTTCAGCTCTTGCAGAGCACGAATTTGCTCATTGATTTCTTCGCGGTCACGAATAACTTCTTCAAGCAATTCTGCAACTTCAAGATCTTTCAAAACTTGCTTCTTCTCGTTGATTAGGAAGTCGATACCGTACAATGCTGCACGACGATAGTCACCGATGATACGGCCGCGGCCATAAGCATCTGGCAAGCCTGTGATGATACCCGCTTTACGAGCAGCGCGCATATCAGATGTATAACCGTCGAATACGCCTTGGTTATGTGTTTTACGAATATGTGTAAAGATGTCTACGATCTCTTCAGGCACTTCAAAGCCATATGCCTTACAAGCGTCGATCATCATGCGGATACCGCCAAATGGTTGCAAAGAACGACGGAAAGGTGCATCTGTTTGAACACCGACGATCTTCTCTTTGCTTTGATCCAAGTAACCAGGCTTATGGGAAATGATTGTGGATGGAGTATTTACATCAACATCCCATACGCCGCCGCGCTCACGCTCTTCTTTGGAAAGCTGGCTGACGATTGCCCATAGGTCTTTTGTATCTTGAGTAGCGCCTGCCAAGAACTTGTCATCCCCGTAGTACGGGTTAATGTTGTGATCGATGAAATCAGCGACATTGATATGTCTTTGCCATTTGCCTGTTTTAAACCCGCGCCATGGGTTTACTGCTTCTGTTTCTGTAACGTTCTTTTCTAATACCGACATCGAAATCCCTCCGTTAAGTAGGTTTTCTATCTATAATATAAATCTAACCTCTATTCACAAGGAACGCAACCGCATCGATAAGCTTGGTTCTTCTCTGGCTGCTGCAGCATTTCCTTGCTATGAGACTATTGTACTCCCTACAATCGCTATACAATGTGATGAAAATCACAATGAAACACCTCAAGCATGCTTTACATCACACGAAATGCATCAATTTTGTGAAATTAATCTCAAACCTAGCGAAGTGGTAAATTTACCATCATCCAATATGTTGAAAAAGGGCAGCAGACATGATGTCTGCTGCCAATAGCTATATTAAAGAGGTGGATGAATCCATTAGCAATTCTTACTCAAAGCGACCGTAGAAAGCATCACGGTATATGTCTGCCAGCTCTGTTACAAGCGGCATCTTCGGATTAGCTGTTGTACATTGGTCTTCGAATGCGCGGTCAGCCAAGCTGTCAACGCCTGCTTCGAATTCCTTCGCGTCGAAGCCGGTTTCTTGGAATGTTTGCGGCAAGCCCAGTTGACGGTTCAAGTCTCGGACCGCTTCGATCAAGCTCTTCACGCCTTCTTCAGTCGTGCGGCATGGCAATCCAAGGATGCGCGCAATTTCTGCATAGCGCTTATCTGCTACGAAATGATCATATTTAGGGAAGGAAGCAAACTTCGTTGGCTTCTTCGCGTTGTAACGGATAACGTGCGGCAGCAGGATCGCATTCGTACGTCCATGAGGCGTACCGTATTGAGCACCCCATTTGTGCGCCAAGCTATGGTTAATGCCGAGGAACGCATTCGCAAACGCCATACCAGCGAGCGTCGAAGCATTGTGCATCTTCTCACGAGCGACTGGATCTGCTTCGTTAGCTGATTTAACCAAGTTTTCGAATACCAATTGGACCGCTTTGATAGCAAGCGCATCGGAATAATCACTAGCCATTACAGATACGTATGCTTCAATCGCATGAGTCAGCACGTCCATACCTGTATCTGCGACTGCTACACGCGGCAAGCTGTATACAAACTCTGGATCGATGATGGCAACATCTGGAGTCAATTGATAGTCAGCAAGCGGATACTTAGTATGACCATTTTCCTTATCCGTAATTACAGCGAACGATGTTACTTCAGAACCAGTACCCGAAGTTGTTGGAATCGCAACAAATTTCGCTTTTTGACCAAGCACTGGATATTTATAAGTCCGTTTGCGAATATCCATAAACTTCTGCTTCAAGTTATTGAAGTCTGTATCCGGGTATTCGTAGAACAGCCACATGGCTTTCGCAGCATCCATTGGAGAACCGCCGCCAAGTGCAATGATGCAGTCTGGTTTGAATCGGTTCATCATGTCAGTACCGCGCTTCACCGTGTTAGTGGACGGATCTGGCTCAACATCGTAGAAGATCTCGATTTGAACTGGATTGCGGCGTTTCAGCAAGTAGTGCTCCAATTTTTGAACGTAGCCGAGCTTCATCATCATTGGGTCAGTAACGATCATGATGCGATTGATGTCAGGCATTTTTTCCAAGTATTGTGTAGAGCCTTTTTCAAAATAAATTTTGTTAGGAACTTTAAACCATTGCATGTTCACAGTACGCTTCGCCACCCGTTTCACGTTGATGAGATTGACAGATGTTACGTTGTTGGAAGTGGAATTGCGTCCATAAGATCCGCAGCCAAGTGTCAGAGATGGAATATTCGTATTGTATATATCACCGATCGCACCATGAGTGGATGGAGAGTTGACAAGAATCCGTCCAGTTTGCAATCGATTACCGAATTTATTGATAATTTCATCATTGCGGGAGTGGATTACTGAAGAGTGACCCATACCGCCGAATTGTACGATTTCAGCTGCGAGCTCAATACCAGCGTCCGCATTTTTAGCTTTATAGCATGCAAGGATCGGGCTCAATTTCTCAGCAGATAACGGGAAGTTTGGTCCTACTCCATCTATCTCAGCAACCAGGATCTTCGTGTCTGCCGGAACCTTCAAGCCTGCAAGCTCAGCAATCTTCACTGCTGGTTGACCAACGATTGTCGGATTCACTGCGCAAGTGCCAGATTTCATGGCAAGACCTTGCAGTTTAACTGTTTCTTCTTTATTGGTAAAGTAGCAGCCGTTTTGCTGCATCATCTTTTTCACTTCGTTGTAGATCGGCTCTTCAATAATTACAGCTTGCTCAGAAGCACAGATCATACCATTATCAAATGTCTTGGAAAGGATCAAGTCTGTTACAGCCTGATCGATCTTAGCGCTCTTCTCGATGAAGCATGGTACGTTACCTGGGCCTACGCCGAGAGCTGGCTTACCGCAGCTGTATGCTGCTTTAACCATTCCAGAACCGCCTGTTGCCAGAATCAAAGCGACGTCAGGGTGGTTCATCAATTCATTGGTAGCTTCCATGGATGGAATCTCGATCCATTGGATACAATGTTCAGGAGCGCCGTACTTGACTGCTGCTTCACGCAGGATGCGTGCCGCTTCCGAGCTGCTGAACTGTGCTGATGGATGGAAGCCAAAGATAATCGGATTGCGTGTCTTGATGGAAATAAGCGATTTGAACATAGTTGTAGAAGTTGGATTTGTTACTGGTGTGATACCCATTACGATACCGACCGGCTCAGCGATTTGGATGCAGTTATCAAAGTCATTCTCTTCGATAACGCCTACCGTTTTGCTATATTTAATGTTGTGATAAATATACTCGGTAGCAAAGATGTTCTTCGTGATCTTATCTTCGTAAACACCGCGCTTCGTTTCTTCAACTGCTGCTTTAGCCAGATACATATGCTTATCAAGTCCAGCTAGCGCCATTTGCTGTACAATCGTGTCGATCTGCTCTTGATTCATCTTCATGAATTCTTCATGAGCTTTCTTTGCGTTGTCAATGAGCTGTTGAATGTGTGCTGCAACTTGATTTTCTTTGTTTTCTACAGTTGGTTTCACTTCGGTCTTCGCCATCATTCTCCGCCTCCATATAAATTACTTTGACTTCAACACCATTTGTACTTCTACTCCAGTATCATCCATCTATATATGAGTGTCAAAGTCTTTTGTTTTGTGATTGTTTTCACAATGTAATCATAAACGATCGCAACCTTGGGGTATGTGATATTTTTCACGTATTTTCATTAAAAACATCATTTTTTTAAAATATTCAAAATGCATGCGCTTTCACTGCTGTAATTGCTATAATAAGAATGAAGAAACATCATCAAGTCTTCCTATAAAGTCATCACCCATAAGATGTATTCTATTGTAAAAAGAACAAGGTGTATTTAATCAACCTGGGACACAAACTGTTTTTAACAATCGTTATATCAATTTACCTAATTATACCTTTTCATGAAAATTTGTCAAAAGTGATTAATATCACCGCACTTTTTTGGACTGTAAATAAATAAAATCGCTAAAGAAATTGACAATTACGTTCTTAACGCTCAATATAGAGGTAAAGAATAAAAAAAGTGAAACATGTCACAAGGTTTGTATGCGATAGTTAACAGCTCGCGAATATGAGAACCAACCTTGAACATATAGGAGGGAAACCGAGTGGACCATATGAAGGAGCAATTCCACGAACACTGTAATATTTCATGCTTCTCGGAACAGAATCAGGAACATCTAATATCTTTATCTAAAGATCGGACATACCCTGAAGGCTCTCACCTGTTTTGGGAAGGGGACACTGCCGATAAATTGTTCTTGCTCAAGAGTGGACGTGTTAAGATCACAAAGTCAACAGATGAAGGGAAAGAATTGATTCTCTACATGTATCAAGCTGGAGACCTTGTCGGTCAAGTCGATCCATTCCACAGCACGAAGCATAGCTTCACCGCGGAAGTTATCGAGGAAGGCGAAGTTGGCGTTATCGAACAACGTGATATTGAAGTCTTGATCTGTCAGCATTGCGACTTCTCGATCGACTTTATGAAATGGATGGGAATTCACCATCGACTGACTCAAACTAAATTCCGCGATCTGATGATGTATGGTAAACCAGGCGCGCTATGCTCCACGCTTATTCGACTGTCCAACACTTACGGTCAAGACCTAGATGATGGCGGCATTCTGATTAATAAGAAGATTACGCATACAGATCTATCCAACATGATCGGGGCTACTCGCGAAAGCGTTAACCGGATGCTCAGCGATCTGCGCAAACGCGGTGTGATCGAATATGACAACGGTATGATCGTCATTCGTGAGCTTGAGCAGCTGCAGGAAGTATGCCACTGTGAGTTGTGTCCGAAGGAAATCTGCCGGATCTAGTCTGGATAATATATGGTATTTATATGATTGATATGCTTATAAGCGCTGTGTAGGAGTAGCTCCTCATATTCAGCGCTTTTTTTATTTCTATAATATTCTACCCCCACCCCGCCCCCCCTTATCGCTTATCTTCGCAAGGAATGAATCGTTCCGCTATTAGACTGTGATATCGCTTAGCGCCATTGAAAAAGAGGCTTGCCCCATAGGTAGAATCATCTACATATGCAACAGCCTCTGCACTAAATCATTTATCAGTTCTTCGATACCTGAATGATGATATTGTCATCAGGTTCCACTCGAATGTCGCTCATGTCCGTTATCTGAACGGGTTGATCATTCATCATTAACTGCACAGCGTAATTTTGCTTCAACGAGACACCGTTGATCTCAATAATATCCTTACTATCCTCAGACAATTTAACGTTTCCGAACTCTTTCAAGACTTCGACCAACTTCATCTCTTGTTCTAGCGGCATTGCATACGTAGAGGTGATATCCGGCAGCGCTGTGCCCCCATCAATCATTAACGTGACACTCGGAATAATCGCACTGCTCGTATCTACATCCAGCTCTTCCACATAGACCGTAAGCTGATCACCTTCTTTAATCGGTTGTGCCAGCTTTTCCTTTTGACGAATCTCATAATCGTTCAGCATGAGCCCCCAGGTCATCTTCGGATCTAGAGAGATATCTCCCACGGAAGCTATTTCAGAGGAGTCACTCTTAAGCTTTACAATACCTGTATGTGCCAATGCTTGACTAACAGTCATGCCTTGTTTCCATTCTATCGCAATTCGTTTTGTAATATTGGGGACATACGATCCCCCGTCAATCAACACAGTAACCTCTGGCAGCGTTTTCGTCTCTGCAGCCGATAATGCCGTTAATGGTTGAGACTCTGGTGCTTGAGAGCAGCCTGTAAGCAGAATTACGCCGATTAAGCCTAACCAGCTTAATCGTTTCCACCAAGATCGATGGTTGTTCATCCGTTCCACTCACCTTCACGCCTAATGTATAAATAATCTGAATATGCAAGCTTATCAATATCATTATGCATGAATGGTGCCAATAAAAAGTATCAAACATGTCATAAAATTCGCAATTGTCACGATATTGCCGGAATATCGGCAAGAACCGTGTATAATTAGTGTTTTTATGTCATATACCTATTCTCTTCATAATTAAGGTCATGTACGCTTTTCTCGTAATTAAGAAATAAATGTACTGAAATACAATGTAGATTCCAACTACGGTCAGCGCATACTGTATGATATTAACAAACAATAGATTGCACAATGTGATCATGGCAACTAGGGTATGGATACTTCCCACTAAACAAGGGAGGAAGAAGATCAGACCCATCTGCCAATTAACAACCTTGCGAATCTCTTCAATGGACAAGCCAAGTCTAGTTAGAGATTTGAAAAAAGCTTGATCCTCCTGCAAATCGCTGAATAGCTTGAAATAAATGATGCTGCCGGTGGCAATAAAGAACAGTAAGCTGATGAACATCCCGATAAATAGAGCTAATGAGCTGACCTGATTGAAATTATTTATAGTATCAATTCTACTACGAACCAGATAACTGTTTTCCCCTGCTTCGTTTATGATCGCATCAGCTAACGGACCAGAATCTTGCCACTCGCTTACCATGTAATTGTGCACTGTTAATTTAGAATCATCCTCAGCACGCTGTTCCATCTCTTGAAATATAGGGTCGGGCATGACCAGCAGTCCGCTTGCCACATACGCTTCCGAAACAACCGTCCGATTCAGGCGATCGATAATGAAGAAACTACGAGGCTGTTCTTCTCCAGCTAGCTTGAGTCGTATATGACTACCTTTCTCAACTACTCCCGACATGTCCATAGTCATCGCTCCAAGTGAACCCTGATCAATCCAATATGCCCCTTCTTCAAATGGTTCGATAAGCTCAATATTCAAAGGCTCGGCTAGCTGGTTATACTGGCTTGTACTGATCATGGATACCGTTAATGTCCAAGGAGTGTCTCCTTCAAGATCACCTTCCAGGAGATTCGTTTCAACTTCAGCTGTAATCTCGTGACCATATTGTTCAGCCAGTTCATATATTCGTTCATCTTTAATAGGCTTCGGATTATTATAATCGCTTCGTATCGTCAACTCATACGGATTCGATTCTGCAACGAACTGTTTATAACCATAATTAAAGACGAATACAGTTGCAGTAGCTGTCAGTACAACCGTACTCAAGATCGCTATCGTGAACAATACTCGAGCATTGCTTCGAATCCGATGCGCAGATTGAGAGATGAATAACAGGTTCGTTCCACGGTACATGATTCGTTTACTGCGTGACAGTATTCGAATAAATAAAATGCTGAACTGTGTGAACAGAAAGTAAGTTCCTATGATCGTTAACAGTACAGTCGGGAAAAAGGTAACCACCAAATTCGTCCACCCTGTATTCACTGCTAAATAATATCCTCCAGCTATAGTTGCAATGGATAACAACGCCAATATCCATGAGAATGAAGGGACTTTCTTCGAGTGACGTCGAGATCGAATCAGCTCTATAATTTCTGTTCTGCCAATCTTACGCAAGGAAATCACGGTAATGACGATAAACAGTGTCAGAAACATCGTAAACGTTAATTGTATTGCGTCCAGGGACAAGTAGAACGGCAGGGGGCTGCTAACATATAAGATATGTCCCATAAACATATTGAACAGCTTGCTGAGCAATGCTCCCGCCCCAATGCCTGTCCCAATCGCAAGCAAGGAGATAAACAGCTGCTCATAGAGCACCATGCGGCGCAGCTGCCACTTGCTCATGCCAAGCAAGGTGTACAATCCGAGTTCACGCTTGCGAGAGTGCAAAAATGAAGAGCTAGAATACCAAGCAAAAAATATTGAAAAGATGAAGATAAGCACTTCGCACATGTACAACAAATTACTGATTGTCGATCCTTCTGGAAATGAATCGTTTAGCACATCGGGATGAAAGATGAACGAGGCATAAACGAAAAAGATCGCAACCGAAAACACACAGCTAAAGAAATAAGCGCTGTATCGATGCCAGCTCTGCCGTATGTTACGTAATGCGATTTGACGAAAGGTCATCGAAGTTGCCTCCAAGCAAACTTAAAGTGTCTAATATTTGTTGGAAAAAGGCCTGTCGGTTTGAGCCGCGGCGAATCTCTGTAAACAATCTTCCATCCTTAATAAACAGCACGCGCTTGCAGTAGCTGGCTGCAAACGGATCATGCGTAACGATTAGAATTGTACGGTTCGTCTGTTCATTCAAGTCTTGCAGCCGAGACATGACATCCTTGGCGGCCTTAGAATCCAGATTGCCCGTCAATTCATCGGCAAGCAGCAGAGAAGGACGGTGTATGACCGCTCTCGCTATCGCTGCACGCTGCATCTGTCCGCCTGAGACCTCATATATGTGTTTATCTAATATCGAATCTATGCCTAACCAGTGAACTATCGGAACGAGCCGTTGTTCGATCTCCTTTGGAGATACTTTATCCAGAGCTAATGGGAGCAGTATATTTTCTTTAATCGACAGCGTCTCGATCAGATTGTAATCCTGAAACACATATCCTAGTTCCTTCCGGCGGAATTGGGAAATGCTGCGATTAGACAGTGAAATCGGATTAACACCGTTAATGAACAATCGACCCGAGGTTGGCTTATCAAGTGTCGCCAATATGTTAAGCAATGTCGTCTTGCCGCTGCCTGACGGCCCCATAATACCGACGAACTCCCCTGCTTCCACATGCAAATTAATATCTTCTATCGCGGTGTAGGTCATCTTCCCCTTCGTCCCATATACCTTAGTAATCTGCTCCGTTCGAAGCACAGTTGTCATTGCCTTACTCCTTTCCAAGACGAATCAGCATAGGTTTGAACTGTTTATGTTAGAAAATCCAGATTAGCGGCTTCACCCAATTCGCGATGAATACAGTCTGATGCAAACCGGATCGTAAATGTCGTTCCTTCTCCGATAACAGATTGTACCGCAATGGTATGCCCCAATCTCGCGCACACCTGCTTGACTAGGTACAGCCCCATCCCCGTCGCATCTCCTTCCTTGCGTCCGTTCTCTCCCGTGAAGAAGGCGTCGAAGACACGCGGGATGTCATGTCCAGCTATGCCGATCCCCTCATCACTCACATGCAGCAGGGCTCCAAACGAGGTCTGTTCAATGTGAAACAGAATCGACTTGGCGTCCTCTTTATCCCGTGAATACTTAATCGCATTAGTAATTAATTGTGTTAATATGAACTGAAGCCACTTGTCATCACTCTCTACATCTACGTCCTCACCCGTTATTTTCGGATATATCTGAGATCGAATCAACGATTTCTTGTGCTGGTTAATGACCTGTCGGATCACATGCTGAAGGGAAACACGCGCTACACGCAGATCGAGTTCGAACTTTTCAAGTCGAGCTGTATGAAGCATCATTTCCAAGCCGCGCGTCAGCCGTTCAGTCTCTTCACTTACGCTTTGCAGCAAGTTCCCCACGGCCTCTTCATCCAACGCTGTTGGCTTCTGTTGTGTGATCAGATTCAGCACCGAGACAGGCGTCTTCATATGATGAACCCATTGGTTGGTAAAATGAACGTGCTGCTCCCGCTGCTGGCGCATCATGAGGAGTTCATTCATATAGGCGCTGTATTGTCGTTTCACTAAAGCCAGTACTAAGGATTGTTCCTCTGTTACTGGATTCTGCATGCACAGGGTAAAGTCACTGTCGGAGTTATGCTGGGATGAATTCTTCATTTCTTTATACCATTCCCGCTGGCGCATATAGTCAAACACGAGGCCGCCTGATAAGATGATGAAACCAAGCACGAACGCGTATAAGATGCTTGAACCGCGCACGAACTGCTGACCTGTCTCTATATCAAGGTACAGCACTAAGAGTGACATTATCAATGCGAAAAGCCATGCAATGATTAGCACGGCACGATCTTTCAGATATGACATTGGATTCATTCAACTTCACCCGCTTCCGTCCAGCTCGGCAGTAGACGGTAACCTTGACCACGAACAGTCTCGATCGCCTTCGTAATCCCAATCTCCTCCATCTTCTTCCGCACACGAGTCACATTGACTGTTAAAGTGTTGTCATCTACAAAGTCAACGTCGTCCCACAGGGTCTCCAACAGTGTTTCACGAGAGACGATATGATCGACTCGCTCCATCAGACAATCCATCAGCAGAGCTTCATTCTTTGTTAAATCTACGCTTTTATCTTGCCACTCTAGCGTGTTCTTCGTCCGGTGCAGCACAAGTCCGTGAACCTTCACTTCTTCGCCATTGCCGTTCGCTTGACCTGCATACTCACCGTAGGAGCGTCGAAGCACTCCCTTCACCTTCGCTAACAATACATCAAGATGAAACGGCTTGGTAATGAAGTCATCGCCCCCATTTTCAATAGCCATTACTTGATCCATTTCTCCAGTTCGAGCAGATACAAATATGATTGGAGCATTCGTCGTCTTGCGGAATTGTCTACACCAGTAGAATCCATCGAATGCAGGCAGATGAATGTCCAATAGAATCAGATCTGGTTGTGCGGCGCGCAAATCAACATCCAACGCTCTAAAGTTAGTCGCTCGTGTGACATGATAATCATATTTTTCAAGACTCGTTTGCAGTATCGACCCGATCTTATCATCGTCTTCCACTATCATAATACGGTACATCATGAATTCCTCCGATTTATAATTTCAGTATGTATTAGACGAACGATATCTGCTCATCACTTCACATTGAATAGTTGAAGCATGAAACTTTCTAAGTCTATCCTTACTCCTATATTGTTGTAGTATGGGCAAATTCATGGGCGAGCATGAACCAAAAAGGAGACCAACTCCACCCGCCAGGTGATTGGCCCCCTCCATGAGCTGTACTTCAATTATTAGCTATAAAATGCTGATCTCAACTAGTTGTCGCCGGCGCCTGGAACGTAACGAGAATTCCGCCCTCTCCTGCATACGTACCGATCACAGGTCCCATGTTAACGACCATCACATTATCAAATGGATACTGGTCCAAAAATTCGTCCATAAACTGTTTAGCTCGCTCTTCGCAATTCGAATGCGCGAATGCGACCCAACCCCGATCCGCATGAGACCAAGCGTCACCCACTTTATCGATAAGCCGCTTTAGAGTACGCTGTGTTCCACGCACCTTTTCCATCATATCAATCGCACCTTCTTCGCTCGCACACATCAGCAGCTTAATATTAAGCATCGAAGCTACAGTGCCTTTAATACGACTTAGACGTCCACCGCGAATCACATTCTCCAGCGTATCAAGAGTGAAATAAGTTCGAGTCTGTTTAATACAATGCTTAAGCTTTGTTTGCATCTCATGCAAGCTGTCCCCAGCCTTTGCCATAATCGATGCTCGAATAGCCAGCAATCCAAGTCCCATGGATGCCGTCTTTGAATCAATGACCTCTACACGGTTAGGATGACCTTCTTCTTCATACAAATCTTTCGCCATTAAGGCATGATTATACGTACTGCTTAATTGTGAAGTCATACATAGCACGAGGATATCCTTAGAAGAGTCCAATGATTGGTAAATATTCAGAAAATCGCCAGGCGAAGGGCTTGAGGTCTTGGGCAGCTCCTCTTGATCCTTCATCTTGTTATAAAAATTGCCGGTGTCCATGTTAGAATTATAGGACCCCTGTTCAAAATGTACATAAAGTGGCACTATGTTAATCCCGAATTGCTCCGCAAGTTCTGGAGTCAGATCAGAGCTACCGTCAGTAATGATATGAATGGCCATGTTAATCCCCTGTCTTTCATATAGTCGACATCACCTTATCCGTCTCTATTATTATATAGGTGTCTAGAAGGGTTTACAACGGCTAAAAGAAGGCATTACCGCGTTATTCGACAATTACTAATTTTTATCTCCACGAACAAAAAACTGCCTCATGCGCAAGCATGAGACAGGAGGTCAACCCTTATTAACTTATTCACCTTGATTATACGTTTGGCTTGAATACATCGTGGTCAACATAACGCTCGCCGTTCAGCTCGCTGATGACATTGATCGCAACCTTGGCGCCATCGCCTGCCGTAATGATCGTATGCATGCTTGTGCCGGCACCCGTACCTGCCGCCCATACACCAGTCATCGAAGTGCGGCCGTCGCTGTCAATGGCAACGACCGTTGCAACCTTCGGCTCACGGCCAGGAGCAGTGTTAATTCCGCTTGCAGTCACGACATCCATACCGAAACCGGATGCGATGATCACATGCTTCGCCTCATAGATATTAGCCTGTTCCGTCCTCACTTGCAGACCATCAGCTGTGGCCTCGATCATCATCGCCCGATCATCCACGAATACAGCTCCAAACTTCTCAGCCTGCGATCTTCCAACTGCAAGCAAGTCCGGACCCGATAACGCTTCCGCACCGTAATGATTCTCAAGCCATGCTCGGCGGGTTAAACCTTTGTCATTGTCAATTACAACTACCTTCTTACCGGCTTTAGCCACAAATATAGCAGCACTGCCCCCTGCTGGTCCTGCTCCGATAATGACAACATCTAACATCGCGATCATTCCTCTCTGTCGCCTTAGCTGCATCAATTCATTAGGATCATCATTCTTGTCTACCATTAACCTCAATTGTTTTCATGTGAACCAACATTGTCTAAGATGATTGTTCCATGTTGTAAGTGTCGGAATCAGAACTTTGTTCGCAAGGTGATGCTGCTCCCTGTCCATCTTCAACCCATGCTTCTGCCCAAGTCGTTATCGATTGCATCACTGGCAATAGAGCAAGTCCCTTCTCAGTCAGAGCGTATTCTATACGAACTGGTGTCTCAGGATAGACATTGCGTTGAACAATCCCTGCGCATTCAAGGTCTTTCATCCGTTCACTCAACATTTTGTCGCTCATGCTAGGTATGAGAGAGGAGATGTCCTTGAAGCGTTTAGGACCGCTGAGCAGCCCCATAATAAGCAGACCATTCCAACGCTTACCTAATATGCAAAATGCAGCTTCAAATCGCGGACACAGACCTACAGCCTGCTGTTCCATATTTCATTCCTCCTTTCAACTTACAAAATGTAAGCAAATAGATTTTACCATATGTTTAGTAAAAAATAAACATACTTAAATGAAGCTCTACGCATGAAGTTTTTTGAACTTTCTCGTGAAATTAGTTACAATATTTCTATATCGAATCGTACGAAGGAGATGAACTTTATTGAATTCTGATCATACCACTTGCAGCTCTGCTGACATGACGCTGACACAGAAGCGACCGCGCATTACCGTAATCGGAAGCTTGAATATGGATTTGGTCACCATCACGAATATTGTGCCTCAAGCAGGTGAAACCGTAAGCGGTGAATCCTTCTTCACACTATGCGGCGGCAAAGGAGCTAATCAAGCTGTTGCTTGCGCTCGACTTGGAGCAGAAGTACATATGCTCGGCTGTGTCGGCAATGACAGCTTCGGCGCAGATATGATTCATAATCTGGAGCAGCAATCCGTCAACTGTGAGCAGATTCGCAAGTTGGATGGCGTTTCATCCGGCATTGCTGTCATTACGATCGCGGACGGTGACAACCGGATCATCGTAGTACCTGGTGCGAATGGCCAGCTTAAGCCTGAAGCTATCCTTGAGCAAGAGCAGCTTATAGCTGAATCCGACTTAGTGCTGCTTCAGTTGGAGATTCCGCTTGATACGGTCGCTGAGGCGGTACGAATTGCAGTGAAGCACAAGGTCCCGATCATGCTCAATCCTGCGCCAGCAGATCAATTGACTCCTGAACTGATGAACAGCATCACTTGGCTAACTCCGAACGAGCACGAATTAATGCTGATGTTCGGTGCTGCAGCTGATCATAAAGCAGACGAAAGCAATACCGCATATCATGAGCTCATCTCCCGGATGCCAGGACGAATCATTATGACCAAGGGCGGAGACGGTGCTCTGTGGTGCAATGCCGACGGTGTCATCTGCCACACCAAAGGCCATAAAGTCGAAGTCGTCGATACGACTGGTGCTGGCGACACATTCAACGGCGCACTGGCTGTTGCGCTCGCCGAAGGCAGATCTTTAGATAAAGCCGTGGAATGGGCGGTCGCTGCAGGCGCTCTATCCGTTATGAAATTCGGCGCGCAGGGCGGAATGCCGCTTCGTTCCGAATTAGATCAGTGGATGAAACGATAGAATGATAGAATGATCGGGGCTCATTTCCCTTTGTATATTAATTAGAAGAAACTGAAATGAAGAGTGATAGAATAAGCCACTGAAGAACGTCGCTTCAGTGGTTTTTTTATATTCAGTCTGCAAGTTTCAGTGTATTTTGGTGTATATTGGGATATTTAACTACAGATGTAATAAAGGTAATTATTGCTATATTTCTATTATTATACTATATTTTACCTATGGATGATTCTGGTAAATCAACTTCATATTAACTTCGCACATCTCACTTTGCCTTCCACATGATGTATCATCCGTCATTCGAGTTCGTGGAGGTGAGTCAACTAATCCTCGTATTTACGCTATACCTTCCTGCAACCAAGATGCCTACATGACTATTTCCCTTAAGAAGTATTACATGAGTTGAGAGGAGAATTATATTTGTTTAAAAAATGGGTATCTGGCATTCTAGCAGCTTCATTAGCACTAACGCTCTTCTCGACTTCTGCTCTTGCAGCACCAAACGCTGCTAAAGCACCATTCAAGTCTAACTTGGATATTTCCTCCGTGCAGCTTTCTGATGAAGCTAAGGAGCGACTTAAGGCAATCGAATTGGAGCAAAGGCTTAATCTGCCTGCTCGAAGCTTTCTTCCGCAATCTGACGGCAATGAAATGATCTCTGTCATAGTAGAGTTAAGAACAGATCCGCTTATCGTTCATGAAGCGAAGTGGAAGATGTCTCAATCAAACTCTTTCTCTGCTCAAGGAAGCTTCGATGTCAATCAATTCGCTGCTCACCTTACTAAAATAGTAACGGAGCAAAGTGAATTCCAGAGCTATACGGAGAATCAGCTGCAAGCGCAAGTTACCCAAACATATGACACGGTATTCAACGGAATGGCGATGGAGATCGCAGCCAACAAAGTTGATGTCTTACTATCTAATCCATTAGTTAAGGCTGTATATCCAAACAACGAAATGTTTGCTTCTCCAGTCGAGCATGCATCTGCTTTAAAAACCGAACAATCAGTTGCTGAATATATTGGTGCCGGTGCATTCTGGAATAAAGACATTCATGGTGAAGGCATCAAGGTAGGTGTATTGGATACTGGAATGGATTACAATCACCCAGATCTTAAACCCAATTATATTAAAGGCTATGACGCTTATGATAATGATCCCGATCCATTTGAAACTCGCCCTGAAGATCGTCCTGATGACTGGCCCCATATCAATGAAAGAGGCAGTACTTATGAAACGACGCACGGTACTCATGTAGCAGGTATCATTGCAGGTAGTGGTGCTGTTGCGAACGGCATGAAGGGTGTAGCACCAGAAGCTGACCTATATGCTTATCGCGTCTTGGGTCCTTATGGTTCAGGCTCTACCGAAAATGTACTAACAGGTATCGAACATGCTGTAGAAGATGGAATGGATGTTCTCAACCTGTCGCTCGGTTCGGAAGATAACGATCAATACAGCGCTGATGCGGTAGCATTGAACAATGTGATGCTCAAAGATATCGTCGTTGTAGTTTCAAGCGGCAACTCAGGTCCAGGACATAGTACTGCTGGAACTCCTTCCGTTGCCGAAACCGTTATCTCGGTTGGTAATACTACCCTTCCTACATTAAGCCCCACCTTTACACTATCAGGAAAAACTTATATAGGGGATATGATAGCTAATTCCGTAGAACTTGGTGATCTTGTCAATCAATCATTGCCGGTTGTACATGCTGGCCTAGGCAGCGTTAAAGACTTTGAAGGAATTGATGTTAAGGATAAGATTGCTTTGATTCAGCGCGGGGGATTTTCTTTTGGTGAAAAGGCATCTAACGCTCAAAAAGCTGGCGCCAAAGCAGTTATTATCTATAACAACACTGCAGGTTATCTGAGCAGCGTAACGTTAGGTGACTATAAAGTAACAATCCCTGCTATGGGCGCCAGTAAAGCAGACGGTGAGTTATTAGTAGCAAGCCTCAAAGCTGATCCAGAGTTAAATGTAACACTCAATAATAAGCTTGAAGCTGACTTGGTGAACGACTCCAGCTCTCGCGGACCTGCCCTTCCAAAGTTTAATTTAAAACCTGATATTTCCGCACCTGGTACTGCGATCCGTTCCACTCTCCCTGCATATGACGGAAACCACGTGAATGCATACGGCGAGAAGTCAGGTACAAGTATGGCAGCACCTCAAGTTGCTGGCGCAGTCGCCTTGTTGAAGCAGTACAACAGCGATTGGAGTGCAATGGACATCAAGACACTGCTGATGAATACATCCAAGAACTTGGTTGATCGCACAGGCACACAATACAGCTACTCCGCACAAGGTGCTGGTCGTATTGACTTGAACAAAGTGCTTGAAGCACATGTCATCGCTAAAGTGAAGGATGTTACAGATGCGGTCTACACAGAAGATGATACCGACTACATCACGGGCAGCTTGTCCTTTGGATTGGTTAAACCCGGAGACTCAGTAACGAAGAATGTCTATCTGTCAAGTATCGACGGCACTGCTTATCAATACACGATTCAGAAAGAACTAGCAACAGGATCCCTTACACCTTCAGTGACAACTCTAGTATACGATGCTAATCCTGTTACGCCTGACATAACTGAATTTAAAGTAACCTTAATAGTACCTGCTGGCACTAAAGACGGCTATTATGAAGGATCTGTCAAGCTGGTAAACGCAGCTGATTCAACAGATATTATCCGCTTGCCACTCTCTTTCACGATCGGTAGTCCGCTGCGATTAAACACATTCGTCATCTCTCCTAACGACGATGGTTCGTATGAAAAGCTCGACTATCAGTACATGCTTGCAACCCATGCAAAGCAGTTTGATATTGTATCCGAAATGTTGGATATAGTGACTGGAGAAAATGTGGATCAAGATGGTGCAATCTATACCGGTACAGATTTGAAACCTGGAGTCCACAGCTTCACATGGGATGGCTCTATCATCAGTGATAGCAATGGTAATACTGTCGTTAAAGATGGTCTTCATCTATTGACTCCATATGTAAACAAAGAGATAGTAAATGGAGATAATTACAGCAATACTCAATTGTACATTGCTGATACCACTGCTCCAACTTATACCAATGAAAAGTTCACCTATTCTTCTACTACTAAGAAAGCTAATATAAGCGGTACTATAACAGGTGATTTGTTCATTGACCTAGCTAAGAACGGATGGCTAAAAGATTCATTCAACTTGAATCTTACCACTCTTCCTCAAGTTGTTGGAGTAGCTGCTGTTGATGCGAATGGTAAGCCACACTTTGCTAAAGTAGATGCTCAAGGCAACTTCACTGTTGAGGTTCCATTGAATGATGGTACTAACAACATCGATGTTTATGTGTACGACATGCTAGATAACGGCTCATATAAACCAGCATTTACTAAAACAGCTAAGGTTGGCGGTTCTGGCGATGGCTACATTCCTACAGTCCCTACCAGCCCAGATGATAACGCCATTAAATCCGGTGTCAAAGTAGTAGGACAATTAAAGAAATCTGCTGACGGTAAAACAGCAGATGCCACAATGAACTCCGACTGGCTGAAAGAGCAATTGAAAGATGAGAAGTCGAAGGCTGTTACATTTGACCTTACTTCCTTGACATTAACATCTTTCGAACAAGTAAACGTCAAGTTGAACAAGGATGATTCAGCTGCGCTGATTAAGTCTGGCAAAGATCTGATCATCAACGGCAAAAGCTTTGACATAACGATTCCTGCTGCAGCCCTTGAGCAATTCCTCAAGGACGGTGCTTTGGTAGTGTCCTTCGCTGCAGTTGAGAAAGATGTTAACTTCAAAGCTCTTGATGGAGCTGTGAAGAAGACTATGGCTTCTCCGCTTGTTACATTAATTAATGTACCTGACAAGCTGAAAGCTGCAGTTACAATTACTTGGAATCCAGCTAAAGATGCATTCACTGATCTGCGCAAAGCAACTGCGTACAGCAAACAGTCCGCTGATGTATGGAACTACCTTGGCCTGCAAACGGTTCAACAGGATGGCAGCTTCATCCTCAGCACAACACAATCCGGTACTTATGCAGTAATTGAAAATGTAGTTTCCTTCACCGATATCAGCAAGCATTGGGCAAGCGACTTCATCGAAGTCATCGCGGCTCACAACATCATGAAAGGTCTCGGAAATAACAAATTCTCACCTAACACTGCTGTTACTCAAGCAGAGTTTGCTACGATGCTAGACCGTATTCAAGGCAAAGGCGATACTTGGTCTACCCGTTCCAAGGAAACAGGTGAGAATCAGAAGCTGAGCCGCGAAAATATGGTGCAGATGCTGGTAGCCGCAATTGGAGCAGACTTGACTAAAGTTGATACAAAGCTTACATTTGCTGACCAAGATAAGATCTCGAAAGACGCTAAAGCAGCTGTAGCCTATGCTGTGCAAAACGGTTGGATTATCGGCAAAGGCAATAATAAGTTTGATCCTACCGGTACTACAACTCGCGCTGAAGCAGCTAAGATCTTGTACACTTTCCTGAAGATGAGCAAGCATATCTAATTTAAGATGAGCCTGGACTTGCTAGCATAGCAAGTTCGGGCTTTTCTATTCACAATTTATTCCTTGCTACAGCCTGGAATATAACATAAAATATATATGGTGTGACTTCCATATTTTGTACATACAACCCAATTACTATTGTAGGAGAAGCTGCTAATGGCTACAATTTATGATATCGCCCGATTGGCGAATGTATCTGCCATGACTGTATCCCGAGTCATCAACAAGACAGGCCGTGTCAGCGAGAAGACACGAATGAAAGTACAGCAAGTGATGGATGACATGCATTATATCCCCAATTCGATTGCAAGATGTCTTGTTACGCAGGAAAGTAAGGTCGTTTCTCTCTTAATTACGGATATTTGCAATCCATTCTTTACGACGATGGCTCGCGGAGCAGAGGACGCCGCTCTACAGCACGGTTACCGACTAATGTTTGGCAATAGTGATGAGCAGCTGTTGAAGGAACGTCATTATGTCGAGATGATCTTATCGATGAAGGTCGATGGGGTGCTGTTCGCAGCCAGCAATGATATGTCAGTCGAACATTTACAGTGGCTTGAGCAGCGAAATGTTCCTTTTGTCCTAATGGACCGTGAAGTTCCTGGAATTCAAGCGGATACAGTTCGAGGCGACAGCCGTACAGGAACGAAGCAGATGATATCTCGATTAATTCAGATGGGTCATACGCGCATCGGACTCGTTAATGGACTGCATTATATTTCAACCGCGCGAGAGAGACGCCTTGGATACATAGAAGCTCATGTAGAAGCTGGGATTCCGATTCAAGAGCGTTACATGACCGAGACTAGTTATATTCCAGGCAATCAGTCCAACTTGATTAAGGATTGGTTTTCGGAATATGAAAATGAGAGACCAACTGCAATATTTGCAGCAAACAATCTGCAGGCGCTATCCATTATGAAGGAAGCTCGTGAAATAGGGCTAAGTATACCGGAAGATTTATCGGTAGCTTGCTTTGACGAATTAGGCTATCTGGAGGATGCCAACCCCTTCTTATCTGTCGTCTCACAGCCTGCATATGAATTCGGGCAGCTTGGATTCAAGCTGTTGCTAGAGCGAATGATGAACAGCAATCTCCCTCCACGGATTGAAACACTGCCATGCGAGATTAAGATCCGAGATTCCGTCATCTCCCGTACATCCGAGTTAGTTTCCCCTATTGCCCTTCTTTCCTAGCAGCATATTCACCCGTACTAGCAGCTTCCTCATCACAGTTGGCTGCAATTGGTACGGGTGTGTTGCTTTTAGATGAAATTAAACAATCCATGAATAAGGAGGATTCAGGATGACGGATTCTAGCATGTTGACACCTAGCTGGGGCGACGGGAACTTGCACTTCCTCAGCTTGTTGGAAGCGGAAACTCCTTTCCTGCTCATTGATGAGTGCCGCGTGGACACGAATGTCGCCCGTATGGCTGATCGTGCTGCTCAGCTCGGTGTCAAGCTCCGCCCGCATATTAAGACACACAAGATGCCTTATTTTGCACAGAAGCAATTGGAGCAAGGCGCGTGCGGAATAACTGCTGCGAAGGTATCCGAGGCTGAAGTGATGGTTGCTCATGGTATGAAGGACATATTCATCGCTTATCCATTAGTCACGGCATCCAAGATTAAACGAGCATTGTGTCTGATGAAGGAAGCGAGGATTCTGTTAGGCATTGATAGTATCGAATGCGCGAACCGACTTGAGCAAGCCGCAGCCGCACGCAATCTGATGATTGAAGTTAGAATCGAAGTTGATACCGGTTTGAGGAGAACAGGCATTAATGCCTCACAGATGTTGGAGTTGGCCCAACATATCGCGAACTGCCAGCATCTAAAGCTTCACGGCATCTATACTTTTCGCGGGGCTATCTTCCAAGGTGAACCGACCATGGATCTGCAAATGGCAGGACATGACGAAGGCAGGACGATGGCTCGCTATGCTGACATGCTGCGTGAAGCTGGACACGATATACAGGATGTCAGCGTGGGATCTTCCCCGACAGGACTGTATGCGGCTGAAGTTCCAGGTGTCACGGAGATCCGTCCAGGAACCTACATATTCAATGACCGCATGCAGGCTGCATTCGGAGCTGCTTCCATGCAGAATTGTGCAGCGTCGGTCATTGCTACCGTTGTGAGCTGCCCGTACGAAGACCAGATCGTCATCGACGGCGGAAGCAAGGCATTCGCGACAGATGTACCGCCGAACGCAGCACCCCTATATTTGCAAGGCTATGGCCATATCCACGACATGCCGAGTGCTGTACTTCAGCGCTTATCCGAAGAACACGGCATCATTCATGTTCCTCCTGGACATCCATTTCGCATCGGAGACCGCGTCTCTATTATTCCTAACCATATATGCAGCACGGTGAATCTTTACAATGAAGCTTGGATTGTCGATGCTGGATCAGTACGTAGGCTTCCAATCAGCGCCAGGGGCCACAGCTGGTAACCCTTGCGCCGCAGCATATTATTCATCTGCCGGGGAGGGTTAACATATGCTTGACACGATTATTAAGCATGCACGAATCGCTGACGGTACAGGCAATCCTTGGTACTGGGGAGAAATCGGCCTGAAAGATGGCATGATTGCTGAAGTTGGAACACCCGAATCAATCAATACCGAAGCAAGTAAGCTTGTGGATGCCCGCGGCGAGGTCGTTGCTCCTGGCTTCATCGACGGTCATTGCCATTCTGATCTCATGATTATGGATTATCCCGATAGTATCATCAAGCTTCAACAGGGTGTAACGACTGAAATCGTCGGCAACTGCGGTCTAGCTCCCGCCCCATTCATGACTGAACGCGCAAATATGCTGATGGAATACATTACACCTGTAATTGGCAGCACAAGCAAACCGTGGTCCTGGAACACTGTCGGACAATATATGGACGCTGTCACTGCTATTAAGCCTGCCGAGCATATGGCTACATTTGTAGCGCACGGCGCGCTGCGCATCGGTGTGATGGGCTTTGAGAACCGACTGCCAACCGACACCGAGCTCGATGCGATGCGCGCGATCGTACGCGAAGGCATGGAGGCAGGAGCAATTGGTTTATCAATCGGGCTGCTGTATGCCCCTGGCAGCTACGCAGATAAACGAGAGATTGCTGAGCTGTGCAAAGTGGTGGCGCAATATGGCGGGATTCTATCTACACATATTCGCGGTGAAGGCATGCATCTGTTGGCATCGATCGAAGAAGTTATATGGATCGCCGAGCATTCGGGTGTCGCGCTGCATGTTAGTCACTTGAAAGCGGCAGGAAGACGGAACTGGGGCCAAGTGCTCGCTGCGCTCGAAATGATCGAATCCGCGCGCAGCCGTGGAATGGATGTGACGTGCGACGTGTACCCATATGACGCCGGCTCGACAACATTGACGACTGTTCTCCCCCCTTGGATTCTGCAAGGGGGATTAGCAGGAGTGATGGAAGCGCTGCAGCAGCCCGCTGTCCGCAAGCGATTGCATATCGAGCTGGCCGAAGAGCAGCAAGATTGGGATAATCTCGTTGCGTCCACCGGCTGGCACAGCATCGTGATCTCAGCCGTTCACAGTGATCGCAATAAGGAACTGGAAGGCAAATCGATATCCGAAGTCGCTGAGCTTCGCGGAATACATCCCATTGATGCGATGATGGACCTGCTGCTTGAAGAGCAAGGCAAAGTAACGATCGTGTATTATCATATGTCTGATGACGACGTAGAACAGGTTATTCGTTATTCACAATCGTTAGTTGCTTCTGACAGCTTGCACTGTGAAACTGGCAAGCCTCACCCGCGTTTGTATGGTACTTTCCCTAGATTGTTTGCGAAGTACGTACGTGAACGCCGCACGCTCAGCTTGGAGGAGGCTGTTCGCAAGGTAACTTCCTTCCCCGCTTCCCGTTTCCGCTTAGGCAAACGCGGACTGCTTGTTCCCGGCTATGCCGCCGACTTGACGATCTTCAACCCGGACACCGTTCAGGATACGGCTACTTATGCGGAGCCACGTCAATATCCGGACGGGTTCTCTCACGTATTCGTCAATGGGAAGCATACGTTGGCGCACGGACAATTTCTGAACCAGCATGCGGGCGGTATGCTTCGTGCTGCACGGACTGCCAGGTGCTGCAGTCACCCATTTTCCAGCTAATTATACGATTCTATTACGAAGGAGCGATTAAGATATGAGTCGAGCAGAACAACGCTTGCAGGAGCTTGGGATTACATTGCCAGAGGTTGGTGAACCAAAATTCTCTTACCTTCCCGCCCGCAGAACGGGACAGCTTGTCTACACTTCTGGCATGGATTGCCGAGTGGATGGGAAATTGATGTATGAAGGCAAAGTCGGCGCTGACCTGTCGATCGAGCAAGGTCAAGAAGCCGCCCGTCAATGTATTATTAATGCGCTTGCTGTTATTAAAATGGAAATCGGCTCTCTCGATCGCGTGAAACAGGTCGTCAAGTTGCTCGCATTCGTGAACAGTGCTCCGGGCTTTGCAGATCAGCCATACGTCATTAACGGCGCTTCCGACTTTCTGATTGAGGTGTTCGGTGATGCAGGCAAGCACGCCCGCTCTGCTATAGGCACGAGCGATCTGCCATTTCACACTCCGGTCGAGATAGAAATGATTGTAGAAGTAGAGTAGCCAACGAATTCACAACAAAGTTTTCACTCCAACACCGCATGTATGCCGCACCCTTTCAGCTGTTATAGTTGGAAGGGTTTTCTTTTTTTAGTTGTTAATTATGGATATACTTACTAATTGACCAATTGCAAAATAATAGGTAGAGTAGATATACCTTTTTACTACTCCTTCAACGCATAAAAGCGTGTAAGCATAAATGATAGAAAGTATGAAAGAGAAAAAGAAAACGAGACAAACAAAAAAAAGAGACATCACGTATAAAAGGCAGTCTGCCGGATGTCATCATTCAAGGGGTGAACAGCTATGAATTCAAAGCATCACGACACATCCTCTGACCCACTTCGAGAGGAATCTACATCAAACACCGTTACATTTAAACAGAGCTTAATTATTTTCATACTAGTTATGAGCTGGCTTCTGCTAACCATTCTAGTCTGGAAAGCAGAACCGCATCTGCCGTTATTAATCGCAACAGTCACAACTGGAATTGGACTTATGCTGTGCGGACAATCCTGGAAGCAAGTCGAGCAATCCTTGATCAAGGGTCTGCAAGCTTCTGTAATGCCCGCTATCCTGCTCGTCTTAATCGGCATCCTGATCGCCGTCTGGATGATGAGCGGCACCGTTCCAACGTTGCTTGTCTATGGAGCTAATTGGTTTCAGCCCCAATGGTTTGCATTAAGCGCCATGCTGTTGACGATGGTGGTATCTATGTTCGTCGGCAGCTCGATCACAACGGTCGGTACATTCGGCGTAGCTTTAGTAGGTATGGCAGCTTCTATGGGCATTAACACGCATCTTGTTGCTGGAGCGGTCGTTTCTGGCGCCTGCTTCGGTGATAAGATGTCGCCATTGTCCGACACGACCAACTTTGCATCAGCAGTAGCGAGAGTACGCATGAACGACCATATTCGGAACATGACGAAAACGACGATACCAGCCTTCCTGCTCACTTGTGCGGCTTTCTTGTTCTTCGGTCATGTCGAGAATACAGATCTGACGCAGTTGGGCGCGATGAAGCAAGCGATGGACGAATCATTTAATATTCATCTGATTGCCCTGCTGCCGCTCCCTATCGTCCTAATTGCAGCGATACGCCGTGTTCCTATCCTGCTTACACTGCTGATTGGAATCGGCAGCGGACTGCTCGTTGTCGGTATTATCCAAGGAAACTGGGATATCCCGTCTTGGCTCCAGGTGATGCAGTATGGCTTCAACGCCGATATCGCCAATGAGTCCGTTGCACGTATCGTTAACCGTGGAGGCATAATGTCGATGATGGGCTCGATCGCCTTAATTGGCATCGCGTTTGCCTTCGGCGGCCTGCTGCAGAACGGCGGTGTTATTCAAGCCTTATTCAACCGCATCATTCAACCGATCAAGCGCAAAGAAACGCTTGTCGTGTCGACTGGCATCAGTTCTATCGGAGTAAACTTCCTGACAGGTGAACAGTATATGTCCATTCTTCTGCCAGGCCAGATGTTTGAACAGGAGTATGAGCGTCGGGGAATTCCACGTCTAACACTGTCTCGAACATTGGAAGATTGCGGGACACTCGTGAACCCGCTCATCCCTTGGGGAGTTAGCGGCGCTATGATGACGAGCGCTCTCGGGATGACGGTAATGGACTATGCTCCATATGCCTTCTTCCTCTGGATATCGCCGCTCTGTACGTTCGCATTTGCGCTTCTTCCAGGGTTGAAGCGTAAGACACTGAATGAATAGCTGAAGCATTGCTACCATCGTTATAGCCATCATATAGATTAATCTGTCCGTACATCAATGCGAATGCATGGGATGTGCGGACTTTTTAGTTCATGTTACAGAGAGCTCCTGCTAAGCATCGGCACGGGGCGCATTCATGTTTACCGCCATCGGCACTTGAATCTGATGCTCCTTGCGATAGGCTGTTGGCGAATCACCATACGAACGCTTATACATCTTCGAGAAGTACAGCGCATCTAGATACCCTACTGAGGATGCGATATGTTCTACGGACAGCTTCGTCGTGATCAGAAGCGTGCGTGCGCGCTCCATCCGAAGCCGAATAAGCATTTGGATCGGTGTCTCACCCATAATCTCATGAAACATCTTCGAAAAATAAGTCCGATGATAGCCAAATTGCTGTGCTAGCTGCTCGATCGAAATCGGAGTGTTGTACCGCAGCGTCATGTAACGTACAGCCTCTTCTACTTGTCGTTCTAAGTCGGAACGAACTTCAAGGCCAATTGCATGATGATGCTGCTTGGACTTGCTAATATCAACTAACGCCAGTCTCAATAGAGCCTCTGCCTCAAGATCCCCCATCTTTCCGCCGCTAATAAGCGCGTCCTGGGTACGTCGAAATAAACAAGTCACGTGATCATCCTGTTCAAGGTGAATAATGGGTAGATGGGGTCCTACTCCTATATCCGACAATAAGCTTTCAGCCAATGTTCCACGAGAGGCAACCCAGAGATACGACCATGGATCATTTTCATCAGCCTGATATGTGACCAACTCACTCGGAAATATAAAAAAGCAGTCTCCTTTATGTAAATGATAGGTAGTGCCACGCGAAGTAAACGTCCCGCGTCCCGAAACAATGATATGAATTAGTACATAATCCAGAATGATGGGTCCAGCGATGTGACCGCCATGAGTTTGCGAATTACCGCTAAACAAAACGGTTAATTCCCCTTTGCTGGGCGAATGATTAATCGTGAGCTGTGCTGTTTCAGACACCGGACGGCCTCCCTAATATAGTATGAATATCATTTAGCCTCATAAGAATAGAATAAATCTGACGCTATATTTTACACACTCCGTCCAGCAGCATTTGGCATAAGCATGTATTGCTTCTATTGTATCTTGTTTACGTTCTCAAGACTACACCGTTCCTAATCACAAATAACAGCACTGCGTCATAAGCTGTATACACAGAGCCTTTTGCTGTCATTCATAGCTCCGATATTTTGATTTCGCCAACAGAAAAAAGGACTTTACCCTGAGGTTCATATTCGAACTCCAAGGCAAAGCCCTCCCGCAAGTACATGTATTCAACTTATGAAGTACATATTATGTTGCACTACGCACTACGCGCTATGGGCATCTGCTTTCACATGCGCAGAACTCTTGCGTCTCTTACTGATGCCGACCAGAACAACAAATGCTACAACAAGTGCCTCGAATCCGTACTTAACGAACGGATCTGTAAAGAATGGCGCCAGAAACTTCTCGCCTACAAACATCTTAGCTGCCGTCCAGCCCAATACTGCTGAACCAACTAATATGATCCACGGGAAACGCTCGATGAGCTTCAGAACGAGTGTACTTCCCCACACTACGACAGGAACCGAAATCGCGAGACCAAGTACAACGAGAAGCATATCGCCATCTGCCGCGCCTGCTACTGCCAATACATTGTCCAGCCCCATTGCGGCATCCGCAATAATGATCGTTCGAATCGCCGCCCATATGCTGACGCCAGCTTTGACGTCATGATCTTTCTCTTCGGCTACTAGCTTAATCGCGATCCAGATTAATAACAGCCCCCCGATCAGAAGCAGGCCAGGGATCTTCAGCAGCCACACGACAGCCATCGTTGCAATGATACGGATGACTACTGCTCCAACTGTCCCCCATACAATAACTTTCTTCTGATCCGCCTTCGGCAAGTTGCGAGCCGCAAGACCGATAACAATCGCATTATCCCCTGCAAGCACTAAATCAATGAGGACGATCGACATCAACGCTGTAAAAAAATCAACACTAAAAAAATCCACCCATTCTCCTCCTCCGAAATCTCTTCGTATACTTTAGTGCTTTAACATGAAAATACCGTTACCCCCACGAGGTAACGGTCAAATAAAAAGAGACCTCTACCGTCAGTGGGCAAAGGTCTCGCAAACAACGTTCTACGTTGCCAGTAAAGCCGAGGATCGCAGCCCGCGATTCCCGTAGTGACGACTTTACTGTACAGCTACTCCCCTTTAAGGAGATTATCATGTTTTTCAATGTTCTTATGATATCACGCTATTTTTTTCAGTTCAAGAGAAAAATTACTAATTTTCCACCCCCTTGTTGAGGAAATGACCTGAATTGGGTAATATAGGCTCATACGCAACGAAGGAGGTAAGAAACCATGAATTCTTCACAAGAAGCCTCAACATATGAACTAGCTACCTTTGCTGGAGGTTGTTTCTGGTGTATGGTGACACCCTTTGAACAGCTCCCCGGTATTCAACGGATTGTGTCCGGATATACAGGTGGACGAACACCGGATCCTACATATAAGGAAGTATGCACAGAAACGACAGGACATGCAGAAGCTGTCCAAATTACCTATAACCCTGAAATATTCCCCTATGAGAAGCTGTTGGACATCTTCTGGCAGCAGGTCGATCCTACGGATGCTGGCGGTCAGTTCTTCGATCGCGGTTCTTCTTACCGTACAGCGATCTTCTACCATAACGAGAAGCAGCATGAGCTTGCTGAGCGTTCGAAGCAGGCATTAGAAGCAAGCGGCCGCTTTACGAAACCAATCGCAACCGAGATCGTTCCTGCCAGCACCTTTTACGAGGCGGAGGATTACCATCAGAATTATCATTTGAAAAATGCTGCGCACTACAAGCGTTACCGCAAGGGTTCTGGACGTGACGCATACATCAAACAGCATTGGGGAATCGGCGAAGAGGAGCGCGCTCTTCTCAAAGAGCGCTTAACGCCAATGCAGTATCATGTAACTCAGAAGAACGGTACCGAGCCTGCATTTCAAAATGAACTGTGGGATCACAAAGAAGACGGAATTTATGTCGATGTCGTCTCAGGGGAACCATTGTTCAGTTCTCTGGATAAATTTGATTCGGGTTGCGGTTGGCCGAGCTTCACGAACCCGATAGCTCCCTTCCATGTCGAAGAAAAGATGGATTTGGCCTACGGAATGATTCGCACTGAGGTTCGCAGTAGATTGGGAGATTCTCATCTAGGACATGTGTTTGATGACGGACCTGGCCCCAATGGTCTTCGATACTGTATTAATTCAGCAGCACTCCGGTTCATTCCAGCTACAGATCTGGAGAAGGAAGGCTATGGACAATTCAAATCATTGTTCAACTCTAAAAAATAAACAACAGCCCTTGCAGCCACTCGGATCGGTATCCGCTTCTGCAAGGGCTGTATTCTATATTCCGCTTCTCTATTTCCAGTATAAGGAATGGTTTTACTCGTGATTGCTGAGCCCAATTCAAGTATAATAAAATGTGGTCTGCATATAACACATATGATTCGAAGTGTAAGCAATCAGGAGGGACATACATGGCATCCATTAGGATATTTTCGGATAGCACTTGCGATCTGCCCCGATCGTTAATTGAACAATATGATATTGGCATTGTACCTTTATATGTAACGTTTGGTGATACATCATACAAGGATGGCGTGGATATGAGTCCCGCTAAATTATATGAACAGGTTGAGCAATGCGGAGCACTTCCTAAGACGGCTGCTCCTTCACCTGCAGATTTTATGAACCTGTTCAAACCAGTAGTCGCTAATGGAGATGATGTCATTTACATTGGACTGTCTTCTCATCTATCATCAACGATTCAGAATGCAACTATTGCATCGCAGATGTTGGAAGACGAGCCAGGCAAGATTACGGTAATTGACTCCTTAAACCTGTCGACTGGTATCGGACTGCTTGTGCTGCGCGCGGTGAAAATGGTTGAAGAAGGCCATTCTGTAGATGACATTAAAGCGCATATAGAAGAATTGCGCAAACATGTCGAAACTGAGTTTATCATCGATACATTGGATTACTTGTATAAAGGCGGCCGCTGCAGCGGTCTGCAGAATCTGCTCGGCACATTGCTGCGTATCCGTCCCGTTATTAAAGTCATCGACGGTAAGATGACGCCGACGAACAAGATTCGCGGCAAACGTGAGAAAGCGCTGGAACAGTTGCTGAACAACGCGCTGCACATGAAGGATCAGATGGATAACGATACGATATTCGTTACACACTCTTTCTCCGATGCTGACGCAAAGTATTTAAAAGAGCAGTTGGAGCTTCAAATAGGCGCTAAGCACGTATTTATGTCTGACGCAGGTTGTGTCATCTCCAGCCATTGCGGTTCAAATACAATTGGAATTGTGTTCACAAAGAAAAGCTCATAATTGACGAACAATACATAAGGCGCAGCAGCCGCTCCCATGTCTCAGCATGGAACTGGTTGCTGCGCCTCTATGTTGTCGATAGCTGCAATTCCTTAACCCTGTTCAGGACCTTGCCATCTGACGGCCTGCTTGTAGGGATCATTCTTTGCATCTTGATCATATTCACGCTTGAGAATACCCATGCTCACGATGTCTTGCCACTGACCGTTTCGGTATAGTCTTTCCCGCATGCGGCCTTCCTCTATAAATCCACATCGCTTATAGCAGCGGTATGCGCGTTCATTATAGCTGTAGACGTCTAATTGAATGCGATGAAGACCGAGTTGCTCATACGCTACTGCCATTAATAAACGAATCGCCTCTTCACCGATTCCCTTTCCCTGGTGATCCTTAACTCCAATCGAAATGCCGATTGTCCCTGTGCGATTCTTCCAATCCACCGACATATCGATCTGACCTATGTAAGCCTCGGTTTCCCGATCCGCGATAATATATGCATGCAAATTCGGATTAGATGACATCATATCCTGAATAAAGGCTTCTGTCGTCTTCTCGGCATGCGGTCGCAGGAACATATCATGCAGCCCTGCTGTAACTTCGCCGTCATTCACCCATTTTCGAATATGCGGCAAGTCGTCCATACGATACTCTCTTAATCTTAATCGATTACCAATCCAGTGGGGCATGATCTGCCTACCTTCCTTTTCTTAAAATCAGAACAAAGGCCACAGCTTAGCTACAACCTTTCCTTCAACAGACGATAAGGGTACGGATCCGAAAGCGCGGCTGTCACTGCTTATCTCACGATTGTCTCCAATGACAAACACTTCTTGATCAGGTACAGTATAAGGCAGTGTCATGCCGTTGGGATAGGTTTCACCCCATACATAAGGCTCATCCTGCACAACGCCGTTCACGATTAATTGACCATCCTTCATATCAATCGTATCGCCAGCGGTAGCGATTACACGCTTAATTAGCCTTCGGCCCGTCTCTGGCTCGTGCAGAATAACGACCTCACCTTTCTGAGGTGACTCCAAGTAATAGATCCACTTATTCTCCAATAGGCGATCACCCGGGTCATATGTATGCTGCATCGATTTCTGATTAACTACGATTTGCGCATATGCGACCTCCTGAATCAGAAAACTAATGCCAACCCCTAACATGATAATTAGCGCATATTGTCGAATTGCTTTCCAGTTCATTCACTTCGTCCTTTCGCCATGGAATAATAATACCTAGCAAATCTAGTACCTGCTAGATAAAGCGATAGCCAGCACTCTTAAATCTACTATAGCAATCGAGCCAGCTGAAATAAGAATCCCTATGAAAATGAAGGGAATATATAGTATTATACTGAACTATGTTATAAACTTCTACATACGGAAAAAAGGCCAAGTTCATCAACACATGATCATGAACTTGGCCTACTAGAAATCCTATATGCTTTGCTGTTGATTAACTCAAAACTAGCGTTTGCCTGCTTCGTATGAAGTTCCGAGCGCAGCTGGCGAATGTGAGCGCTTGGAAGTAAAGATCAATACGACCAAAGTCGCTACATAAGGAAGCAGGTAGAACACTTCTGTCGGAATACTCTGCGCGAAATCGAACAACTGCATCTGGTCTCGGAGTGCTTGCGCGAATCCGAAGAACAATGCCGCTCCCATCGCTCCAATTGGATGCCAACGACCGAAGATAACCGCTGCAATCGCGATAAACCCTTGACCTGAAATTGTATGGTAGGAGAAGAAGCTCTGTACGGTCAGGGTAATCGTAGCTCCGCCGAGGGAAGCAACCATACCTCCGACTAATACGGCCCAGAATCGCATCCGGTTAACACGGATACCTGCCGTATCCGCGGCGCCTGGATGCTCACCTACCGCGCGAAGCCGCAGTCCGATCGGTGTGTGGAACATGATGTAATATCCGATACCACACATCGCAAGCGCGATGTAAGTCACGGGATAAGCCTTGAAGAATACCGTTCCTATGAATGGTATATCCGACAAGAAAGGCACATTCCATTTATCGATCTTAGTCATTAACATCGGCGTATCAGCCGCACCGTCAAACAACAGCTTCACCAAGAAGAAGGTGGAGTTGAGCGCCAGCATGTTGATGACGACCCCGCTGACAACCTGATTAGCTTTGAAGGTGACGGAAGCAACTGCATGCAGTAAGGCAAATAGCAATGTAAAGATCGGTGCTGCAATAAATCCAATCCATGGCGTAATCCATGGAATTGATTCAAACAATCCAGATGACTCTGCATAATGAGCGGCAACCCCAGCCGCGAATGCACCTGATATCATGAAGCCTTCGAGCCCTAGGTTAATAACACCAGCGCGCTCTGTAATCAATCCACCGAGCGCGGCGAATATTAGCGCAGTTGCAAATGCTAACGAACCATTAAGCAGAAACGCTATTGTTTCCATCCGAGCTCACCTCCTTTCGCGATTTGCGAGAACGGAAGTTCAACAGCATTCGGATAATGCCTGGAGCTGCTGAGAAGAAGATGATGATGGAGATAACCATCCGAATAACTTCACCCGGCACATCTGCACCGAAGCTCATGCCCGTCGCTCCGTACATTAATACGCCGAACAATGTTGCCGCGAGCAATATGCCAATCGCCGTGTTCATCCCCAACAAGGCAACGGCAATCCCATCGAAGCCGAGGCCCGAAGTCGCTGGCGAAATAGCCATGTACTTGAATACGCCTAGAATCTCGAATGTTCCAACCATACCGCCGAGCATACCGGAGATAAAGAAGGAGCGCTTAATGACTGTATTTACTTTAATACCTGCATAATGCGCTGCATGCGGATTAGATCCTACAGCGCGGAATTCGTATCCCCATGTGGTCTTATTCATGAAGTAGGCATAGAAGATCAATGCCAGAATAGCCAGCAGGAAGCCCCAGTGAATACGTGCGCCGTCCATTAGATTAATTAGCCATGGTATATCGATGCTTGCTGAATCCTGGATCAACTTCGAACGCTGTGTGCCAGACTCCTCCATGAAGACACGAATCACGATATGGCTGATATATAGAGCGGTCCAGTTTAACATGATACAAGTGATAACTTCATTAATGCCGCGGGTCGTCTTGAGCCAGGCAACCAGCCAACCCCATATGCCCCCTGCAAGCGTACCTACGATGATAGCTACAATTCCGTGCAGCACAGGCGGGAGATCGACGAAATAACCTACGAGCAATGCACCGAGAGAGCCCATAACGATCTGGCCTTCTACCCCGATATTAAACATCCCTGTACGGAATGCGATTGCAACCGCTAAGCCAGTCATGATCAATGGAACGATGGTTCGCAGCGTTTCCCCGAAGTCATACAGGTTACCTACAACCGTATCAAACAAGGAATAGTAGGCTAATAACGGGTTATAGCCCCCTACGAGCATGATGACTGCCCCTATGAGCAAACCTATTAAAATTGAGAGCAAGGATATCCATACGGACTCTTTTGCTAAGCGTGACAGCAGTCCCTGTTGTTTAGACATGCGCAGCACCCCCTACTTGCTTGCCAGCCATCATTAGTCCAAGCTCTTGCTCATTCGTTTTCTGCGGCGTCGTCTCTCCGACGACTTGACCGTTAAACAAGACGATGATGCGATCCGCAACGTTCATGATTTCTTCAAGCTCAAACGATACTAACAGAACGCCCTTACCTGCATCGCGCTCAGCGATCAGCTGTTTATGCACGAATGATATAGCCCCTACGTCCAAACCGCGTGTCGGTTGAGCCGCAATCAGCAGCTTCGGCATACTCTCGATCTCGCGAGCGATAATGACCTTCTGCTGATTACCGCCGGATAATGAGCCAGCTGTCACTTCACTTCCAGGAGTTCGAATGTCGTACTCTTCGATATAACGTTCCATTTCTTTGCGAATCGCATCATGATTGAGGATACCCTTGCGGCTCCACGGAGATTTGAAATACGATTTCAGTACACCATTTTCACTTAGAGTGAAGTCCAGCACTAATCCGTGCTTGTGGCGATCCTGCGGAATATGGCCGACACCGCTCTCCGATACTTCGCGCGGCCCCCTATTGTTAATCTCCTTGCCGTTAAGAAGGACAGAGCCCTGATCGATCTTCCTCATCCCGCTGATCGCTTCAACAAGCTCCGACTGGCCGTTGCCGTCGACTCCCGCGATGCCGACGATTTCCCCTGCCTTCACGTTGAATGATAGATTGTTCAACTTCTGATAACCCGAATCATCTCGCGCGTTAATCCCTTTCACTTCGAGCATCACTTCGCCAGGATGAGCTTCGCTCTTATCCACCTTCAGCTTCACGTCATGTCCAACCATCCGTTCGGCTAGCTGTTGAGGGGAAGCTTCAGCAACCGTCAACGTATCGATAACCTTGCCTCTTCGGATAACAGTACAACGGTCAGCCGCCTCCATGATTTCTTTCAGCTTATGAGTAATGAGAATGATCGACTTACCTTCATTCGCTAATTTGCGCAGTATGCCGAGCAACTCTGTAATTTCCTGCGGAGTTAGTACGGCTGTCGGTTCATCGAATATGAGGATGTCCGCGCCACGGTATAAGATCTTCATAATTTCGACTCGCTGCTGCATGCCTACAGAGATCGAATCTATTCTAGCATTGGGCTCCAGATTTAGCTTATAAGCATCTGACAGCTCCTTAATTCGCTTGGCCGCCGTCTTCTTATCAAGACTAAGACCGCGCTTCTCTTCCATTCCAAGCATAATATTTTCGGTAATAGTAAAGGTTTGTACCAATTTAAAGTGCTGATGCACCATTCCAATTCCCAGTTCAATCGCTTTACTCGGCGTGTCCATCGCAACTTGCTTGCCATTAACCCATATTTCACCTTCATCCGGCTTATACAAGCCGAATACCATATTCATCAAGGTGGACTTCCCTGCTCCGTTCTCGCCGAGCAGCGCCAGTATCTCACCTTTATGCAGCTTCAAATCGATATGATCGCTAGCCAGCACACCTGGAAACCTTTTGGTGAGTCCCTTCAGTTCTAATACTACTTCCTGCTGTTCTGCCATGAGAATTCCCCCTTACAACAGGGGCTGTCTCAAACCTATGAGACAGCCCTCTTTCCTTAATATGCCAACTTGTCGATCCAATCGTCGAGTTGCTTAACCTAATTATTCAGTAGGTACTTTGATTTCACCGGAGATGATCTTCTCACGATACTCTTCCACTTTCTTCAGAACATCCTCTGGAACGTTCTTAGAGGAAGTTGGAGCGATGTCTACTCCCTTTTCCTTCAGACCGAAATACAATGTTTGTCCTCCTGGGAACTTACCATCTTGCATCATCTTGGATACTTGCAATACAGCTTGGTCTACGCGCTTGACCATGGATGTTAATGTAATGTCGTCACCATGTGTCAACGACTGGTCCATATCTACACCAATAACCCATACATCTTCACCGTTCTTCTTGCGCTCTTTAGCTTCAGTGAATACGCCGTTTCCTGCTTGGCCCGCTGCATGGAAGACGATGTCTGCTTTTTTGTTATACAGTGTGCTTGCAGCATTTTTACCTTTATCAACGCTGTTGAAATCGCCTACATATAATGCTTCTACTTTTGCATTAGGATTTACAGCTTGAACACCTGCTTTGAAGCCTGCTTCAAAGCGCTTGATAACCGGCAGTTCCATACCGCCTACAAAACCGATCGTATTCGTCTTCGTCATAGAACCAGCGATAACACCAACCAAGAAGGAACCTTCATGCTCTTGGAACAAGATCGAAGCCACGTTAGGACCCTTAACTTCAGCATCTACGATGGCCATTTTGCTGTCTGGATTCTTAGAGGAAACTTCAGCTACCGGGTCCATCATCGTCATACCTGTCGCCCAAGTCAGATCGTATTTATCCTTGACGAATTTGTTTAAGCTCGGAACAAGCTCGCTGTCTTTCTTAGGCTCTAGAGCCTTAACCTGAATGCCTGTATCTTTCTCTAACTGCTGCAGCCCTTCCCATGCGCTCTGATTAAAGGACTTGTCGTTTATACTGCCAAGGTCAGTTACCAAGCCTACCTTCAAATCGCTTTGCTTACCGCTGCCATTCTTCGCTCCGCAGCCTGCGAGTACTGCAGACAGCATCAATACGCTGATCAACGTCAGCAACAACATTTTTTTCTTTGAACCTTTCATTCTTGTTTCCCCCTTATGATTTACTAGTCTTCATTACCCCAAACGAAACAAAATGTAACCGTTCTCAATCCAGTGCGACTGCAGTGTTTCCAGAATAGTTGACCATCTGCAGAAAATGCAGCGCTCACCTCCTTAATAGAGTCAACGGGGTCACAATGGGATCCACCCAAGATTGACCATCGGTTCAATAAGCTCGAATTATCATGTATAATGAGATATACATGACTTCGCTACAGCGATTAACAAATGAGGATGGTGCTCATGATAACAGATCTACGTCAGGTGTACTTATTTCAAGAGTTGCCGGACCAAGCTTTGCAGGAGCTCGCTCCTAAGCTAAAGCCAAGACAATTCAACAAGAACCATACCCTCATTTATGAGGAAGATACGAATAGAGATGTATTCATTATCCGCTCTGGTTCGGTAAAAGTGTTCAGCTTGCAGGATGAGAAAGAAGTTATATTCAACTTCTTCTTCCCAGGTGAAACAGTAGGTGAATTCGAAGCGCTGTATCCTAGTCATACCCGCATTGCTTCTGTTGAAGCAATGGAAACCGTTCACTCCTGGGTGCTCACGAAAGATGAATTCTTGAGTGTATCGGAACGATATCCTTCTGTTCTTAGACGAGCTTACTCGCAGCTAGTGGACCATCTTCGCGTCCTTAACCGCAAGGTCGTTTATTTATCCAGTATGGATGTACGACGCAAAGCAGCCAACCTGCTCGTAGACCTCTACTTTAATATGGGAGTTGAGGAAGAAGGCCAGCTGTACATCCGGTATAGACTGACGCACCATATTCTTGCGAACATGATCGGCGTTACTCGTGAATCACTGTCTAAAGTAATGAAGGAATTCCAAGATGAAGGACTTATTCATATGAAGCAAAAAACGATATATATTATGGACCTTAACCGCCTCATGAAGTTGTGTGAGGCAAGCATTATCCAATCTCACCAGCGCAAATGGCGCGGCGAAGAGGTTGACCAGCACGTTTTTCCCGTGCAAACGTAACCAAAGCTTGTGTCAGTTGCCGGCGATATTCATCTGGTCATGGCATTAACTACCGCTATTAACTCTATTCTATATGTGGGACGTTACCTTTGCAGTAATGTCCCCTACCTTTTTTTTGTAATGAAATTCACATTTCTGCATGCGCTTTCATTACAGAAATTGTAGAATGATTCATGATAACCTCGAATTAATCTCATGAACTTGAGTAAGAATATGGTTGAGTACGTTTAATGTTCTTATCAACTAGAAATATGAAATGGAGGATTATGATGAGCATCCATATTGAAGCCCGTCACGGTGACATAGCTGAAGCGGTGTTACTACCAGGGGATCCACTGCGCGCCAAGCATATCGCGGAAACGTTCCTAGAGCAGGTTGAATGCTATAACAAAGTCCGCAACATGTTTGGATTTACAGGTACTTATAAAGGGCATCGCATTTCCGTTCAAGGTTCTGGTATGGGAATTCCGTCCTTCTCCATCTATGCTTCTGAGCTGATGAAGGATTATGGCTGCAAGACCTTGATCCGAGTAGGTACCTGCGGAGCCATTCAAGAAGATGTAAAAATAAGAGATGTGCTGATGGCGCAGGGCGTCACGACGGATTCTTCTATTGTAGAGCACTTCTTCCCAGGTGTTGCTTTCGCTCCGATCTCCGACTTCGGTCTATTGCATCAGGCGTACACGATCTCGCAAGAGCGCGGAATCAAGGTGCGTGTCGGCAACATTCATTCGTCCGATTACTTCTATTCCGAGCGTCCTGAGTGGACAAAGAGACTCGGTGAGTACGGTGTAATGGCCGTAGAGATGGAGACAGCAGCATTATACATTCTAGCGGCGAAGTATAAAGCGAAAGCATTGTCTCTCTTAACGGTGAGCGATCATATCCTCACTGGAGAAGAAACAACGCCTCAAGAACGCCAAACCAGCTTCAATCAGATGATTGAATTGGCGCTCGATACGGCAATAGCTAAGCAAGGTTAATAGTCATATTCAAGCAATAGGATCGGTGTTACCACCATTGGTCCTATTGCTTTTTTTTCTATCATTTCGATTATCAATAGCTGTCCATCCATAACAGACACAGCTCTCCCTGTCGTGATCACCCAATCCCCCCTACTCCCCTCTCACCATACATTTTATAGCAATCCTCTTACTCTCCAAAATTTAGATTCATGCAATAATATACGCATTGCAGTATGTAATTTCACCTTAGAGATTTCATTTATCAACCATATAAAGTTAAGTTATGACCATTTATAGCATTTAATGTAAAGTCATTTTATGCTATTTATTTTGACATTTTTCTACATTACATGCATTTTATATGGCGTTTGTTTGTACAGAAAGGAAGATTGTTCATCATATAACGACATTTTTCTTAAAAAACTTGAAAAAAGGTAAAGACTCTTCGCGAAGCTTGTGCTATTATATGTTTCAAGCCAATCAGTAACTTTTCTTTAGCAAGTGTATAATGTAAAGTTAATATTTGGTTTAAAAGATAAATTCATCCAGAAAGGGGAACATCATTGCATGAGAAAGAAATCGATACTGGTACTGCTTTCGCTCGTTCTAGCTTTTAGCGCATTATTAAGCGCTTGCGGTAGTTCTTCAGACTCAGCGAAATCAAACGACGGTGCTTCGACGAACGGAGCAAGCGGCAAGCCGCAAGAATTCAGCTTTAACCTGGGATCAGAACCACCAACATTGGATCCCGCACTTTCCCAAGATGCGCCATCATTCGCTGTTATCGGAGCGATCTTCGAGGGTTTGACACGAGTAGACAAGGATAACAACATTCAACCTGCTGCGGCTGAGAGTTGGGATATCTCAGAGGATGGCAAAACATATACTTTCCACCTTCGCAAAGATGGAAAATGGTCTAACGGCGATCCTGTAACGGCTCACGATTTCGAATATTCTTGGAAACGAGTGCTCGATCCAAATATGAAGAAAACATCACCGTATAACTATCAGATGTACTACATCAAGAACGGTGAGAAATTCTTCAACCAAGAAATTACGGATCCAAGTCAGCTCGGTGTAAAGGCTACTGACGATTACACATTGGTAGTTGAGTTGGAGAACCCAACTCCATACTTCTTGCATCTGACAGCATTCGGAACGTACTTCCCGGTTAACAAAAAGGTAGTTGAAGCTGATCCGAAGTGGGATCTCGAAGCAAATACGATCGTTTCCAACGGACCTTTCAAAATGACCAAGTGGGAACATTCCAATGTAATCGAGCTTGTGCAAAATGATCAATACCACAGCCTGGATGAGATTAAGTTGACTAAAGTGGATATCAGCATGGTCAATGATTCCAATACGGCAATGAATATGTATGAGACAGGCGCACTTGACTACGTAGGACCTCCGGGAATTGGAGTACCTACTGATCAGATTCCAATGTTGAAGAAAACGAAGCCAGACGAGTTGAACATCAACCCTCAAGCGTCACTTTACTACTACATCTTTAACAATAAGGAAAAGCCGTTTGACAATAAGAACATTCGCAAAGCATTATCAATGTCGATCGATCGCCAGATGCTTATCGACAAAGTAACACTTGGCGAACAAAAACCAGCATTCGGTATGGTACCTCCAGGTATCAACGCCGTTGAAGGCCAATACCGTGATAAGTACCCTGACACCTACTTCAAGGAAGATGTTGAAGAAGCGAAGAGATTGCTCGCTCTAGGCTTGCAAGAATCTGGAATGACTGAATTGCCGGAAATTACACTCACTTATAACACTGACGATAATCACAAGAAATTAGCTCAAGCTATCGCAGATATGTGGACGAACAATCTTGGCATTAAGGTTAGAATTGAAAACGTAGAATGGAAAGTATTCCTTGAACAGCGTCATACTCTGGACTATCAAGTCGCACGCGCAGGCTGGAACCCAGATTACAATGATCCTATGACGTTCCTAGATCTTTACGTCACAGGTGGCGGTAACAACGATATCGGCTTTAGCAATCCAGAATTCGATAAGCTGATCAAAGGTGCCTATGTTGAGCCAGATCCACAAAAACGCATGGACATGCTTGCTCAAGCTGAAAAGATTCTGATTGAAGATGAAATGGCTATCCTGCCAATCTACTACTACACTGCAGTAACATTGATGCAACCAGAATTCAAAAATATCTTCGTTGATGCTATGGGTAACTTCAACTTTACACGCGGGTACGTAGAGTAGAAAGATATATTCATACTCATGAAGGCTGGGATACATGCAAGCGATTCGTTCGCATGTATCCCGAATTTTTTTACTCCCATTTTATGATTTATTCATAAAACAATATATTACCGGCGGTGAAAATGTGATGGCACGCTACATTATAAATAAAATTATATTTTTTATCGCATCTTTGTTCGTACTGGCGTCAATCACATTTATATTGATGAACGCCATCCCGGGTGATCCTTTCTCTTCCGAAAAGGCGGTTCCGCCTCAGGTTCAAGAGAAGTTGATGGAGCAATACGGCTTAGATAAGCCATATTACGAACAATATGCAATATATATGACCAACTTAGTGCAAGGTGATCTCGGTATATCGATGAAGATGGCGGATCGCGAAGTCACTGACTTCATTAAAGACTCCTTCCCTTACTCGCTTAAGCTGGGGATTGTCGCGGTTATCGTCTCTGTAATTATCGGTGTATCACTTGGATTGCTGGCTGCATTTAATCACAGGAAAATGCTAGACACTTCTGCCATGATATTTGCTGTAATTGGCGTATCGGTTCCAAGCTTCGTGCTTGCCGCACTTATCCAGTGGCTGCTCGGCGTTCAGTTTCCAATCTTCAATGTTGTTGGTCTTAATGAAGCGAAAGACTATGTGCTTCCAACTATGGCGCTGTCAGCGATGCCAATCGCCTTTATCGCTCGTCTGACACGTTCAAGCATGCTGGAAGTTCTCCATGCAGATTACATCAAGACGGCTCGTTCTAAAGGATTGAATAATTGGACGATTATGCGTCGACATGTAATCCGAAACGGTATCTTGCCCGTTATCACTTATCTTGGACCGCTTACAGCGGGTGTTATTACGGGTTCATTCGTTATCGAGCAAATCTTCGGTATCCCTGGATTAGGTAAAGTTTACGTTACTAGTATCGGTAACCGTGACTATTCACTCATTATGGGAATTACGATCTTCTACGGTCTGATTCTGATGACTGCTCGCTTTATTACAGATATTGCATATGGCATGATTGATCCTCGGATCAAACTTGGCAAGCAGAAGGAGAGCTAATCATGATAACAACTAACAATTCCAATACTCTCCCACAGCAGCCACTCACACCGGAGCAGTTTCAAAAGGCAAGCCCAGATGAGCATGCCGCTGAGGCAATCCAGCGTGAAAGCATTTCGGCATGGCGTGATGTATGGCTGCGGCTCCGCACCAATAAGGCTGCGATGACGGGTCTTGTCATTCTAATTTTGCTTATTATTATGGCTATTATTGGCCCTTGGTTAACATCATACGATCCTAATAAAAATGATCTCATGGCAACGAACTTGCCTCCATCTTCAGAGCATTGGTTCGGTACCGATGACCTCGGCCGCGATATGTTCACCCGTACGTGGATGGGCGCTCGCATTTCATTGATCGTAGGTTTCGCGGCGGCATGCATCAACTTGGTTATCGGTGTTATCTATGGTGGAATCATGGGATACGTCGGCGGAAGAGTCGATGATTTCATGAACAAATTCTCAGAAATTGTATATTCCATCCCTGACATGCTGGTTGCAATCCTGCTCGTTGTTGTATTTGAACCGAGCTTGGTAACGATCATTATCGCTCTATGTTTAACGGGTTGGATTAATATGTCCTGGATCGTTCGCGGACAGATCATGCAGTTGAAGAATCAAGAATACGTGTTGGCCGCTCGTTCCTTAGGCGCTTCCGGTTCGCGCATTCTATTGCGTCATTTGATTCCGAACTCGCTAGGTCCAATTATCGTTACCATGACACTTGCTGTACCATCAGCCATCTTCAGCGAAGCCGTACTTAGCTTCCTCGGCTTAGGTGTTCAGCTTCCATCCGCCTCATGGGGTACGATGATTAACGAAGGAATCAAGGTAATGGTTATCTATCCATGGCGCTTGATATTCCCAGCTATTATGATCAGCTTGACAATGCTCGCATTTAATATGTTCGGAGACGGCTTGCGTGACGCGCTTGACCCGAAATTGAAGAAATAATGGTCTAGGAGGAATGGACATGCATAAGACAGAGCCCCTATTAGAAGTCAACGATCTGCACGTCTCCTTCAAAGCGCGCGGCGGTGAAGTTAAGGCAGTACGCGGTGTTTCCTTCCATGTAAATCCGGGGGAAGCAGTGGCAATTGTAGGAGAATCGGGATGCGGTAAGAGTGTAACAGCACAGAGCATTATGAGACTGTTGCCATCGCCGCCATCCTTTGTAAAGAACGGTGAGATCAAGTTTAATAAGAGAAACCTGCTGAGCTTGAAGGAAAAAGAGATGCAAGCGATTCGCGGTAAAGACATCGGGATGATCTTCCAAGATCCGATGACATCCTTGAATCCGACAATGACTATTGGTAAACAGATTACAGAAGTATTAACCAAGCACAAAGCTATGAATTCTGCTCAAGCAAAAGAAGAAGCAATCCGAATGCTGAAGCTCGTAGGTATTCCACATGCGGAATCCAGATTCCATCAATATCCGCATGAGTTCTCCGGCGGTATGCGTCAACGTGCGATGATCGCCATTGCACTGTCCTGTCAGCCTTCCTTGCTGATTGCGGACGAGCCTACTACGGCGCTTGATGTAACGATTCAAGCACAGATATTGTCTGTAATGAAAGATTTGCAAGAGCAATTCCATACTTCGATCATCTTGATTACACATGATCTTGGGATCGTAGCTGATGTATGTGATCGTGTTATTGTTATGTATGCAGGCAAGATTGTGGAAACGGGTACGAAGCATGAAATATTCAAAAATCCACAGCACCCTTATACAAAAGGCTTGCTGCAGTCCTTACCGCGTATTGATCAGAAGAAGGATGAGCCATTGGTTCCTATTCTCGGTACACCGCCAGATTTGTTAATGCCGCCTGCCGGCTGCGGATTCTGCGCACGCTGTGATCACGCGATGAACATATGCAAGACCCATGATCCTGAATACACCACCATTAGTGACAAGCATCAAGCACGCTGCTGGCTGCTCCATCCTATGGCGAAGGAGGCGGTAAAATGACACAATCTCAACCACTCATACAGGTCGAGAACCTAAAGAAATACTTCCCTGTCAAAAATGGCGGAACGCTCAAAGCCGTTAATGATGTGAGCTTTGATATTCGAGCAGGCGAAACGCTCGGAATGGTTGGTGAATCCGGTTGCGGTAAATCCACTGTCGGACGTACCGTCCTTCGCTTGTACGAGCCTACGGCAGGTCAAGTCAAATTCAATGGTACGAATATATATAGCTTGAACCGCTCGCAGATGAAGGAATATCGCCGCTATATGCAGATGATCTTCCAGGATCCATACGCTTCACTGAATCCAAGAATGACCATCTCCGATATTATCGGCGAAGCCCTTGATATTCATAAGCTGGCGAGTCGCGGTGCAGAACGCAAGCGCCGCATTGAGGAATTGCTGGATCTGGTTAACCTGAACCCTGACCACGCGAACCGTTACCCGCATGAATTCTCTGGCGGTCAGCGTCAACGGATAGGGATAGCACGCGCACTCGCAGTTGATCCGAAGTTCATCATCTGTGATGAACCAATCTCAGCCTTGGACGTTTCGATTCAAGCACAGGTTGTCAACTTGCTGAAAGAGCTTCAAGGCCGCATGGGTCTGACTTATCTGTTTATTGCCCATGACCTATCGATGGTTAAGCATATTAGTGACCGTGTTGCTGTTATGTATCTTGGAAAAATGGTTGAGCTTGCAGAGAGCGAGGCCCTATATTCCGATCCGCTTCATCCATATACGAAAGCCTTAATGTCCGCGATTCCTGTTCCTGACCCTGATATTGAAGCTTCAAAGGAACGGATTGTGCTGGAAGGTGAAATTCCTAGCCCAATCAATCCTCCATCAGGCTGCTTCTTCCGCACGCGCTGTCCGTATGCAACAGAACGCTGCGCTAAGGAAGCGCCGGAGTTCCGCGAAGCGAAGCCAGGACATCATGTAGCTTGCCACCTGGTTTGACACCATCACGATAGGCAATACCGACGATAAGCTTGGTATTGCCTATCGAATGGTTTCACCTCCTCCAACATCACTTTGTCAACTTCTTGCTACGACTCTCCCCCTTGCCATCAGCCAACAACGGCGCGTACATCATTAACGCGTGATTCTCCGCTATGCTTTCATCCCTTAACCATGTTCCATCAAGCGAATATACTTGGCGATACAGCTCATTATGGCGCATATGACCGCCCCATGGCTCCAACGTCATTCGATGGTTGCGCTCCTCGATCCTGTATTGATATCGAGGAGAAGCAGTTGAACGCCATTCTCCGCGCAGATGAGTCTCTCCTACTTCAAGTACTAGCTGATATCTCTCTTTCGTCGAATTGCGAATCATGAGATCCAAATAGTTATAAGCACATGTCGCCCCGCTCCCAAACGGCTGCGTCCGATTAGCATCGGGAAATACATCATAGGAATGCCGATAGCGCTCTACTACCTCTAATGGGGAATGCAGCGTGATCCAATAGATCAAGTTAGATAGCTGACACAATCCCCCACCTATACCAAGTCTCATCTGGCCGCAGTACAGAACCATTCCGGGCTGATATCCCTTGCGCTTCGTCGGCTTACCGATGAGACGCCAGTAAGAGAATACTTTACCAGGCTCCATAACGATGCCGTTCAATCGTTCAACCGCGAGATGCAGATTATGTACTTTGGCTTCCTGTATACTGCGGTCGACTTCATGAAGCTCTCGGTAAAGCGGTGTGCTGTGTTCAGCAATGATATAATCTAGCTTATCTTGGCTGCGGGTTAGCGCAAACTGCTCTCTCATCTTCCACCAATGTGCATAACGGTTTAGACGATAATAAGCCTTCCCTGCGGCTAATCTAATAGAAGAACGTTTAATAGGTCGATACTTAAGCATGAAATCCACGTATACCACCTTTCTCCTAGTTAACCATTTCATTGATTATAACAGAATGTTGAATGCAGGATGTGGTTATGATATAGTAGGTTTCTTATTCCCATTTTCCAGTAGCCATACAACAGTAAAATGGACCACTATTATTCTTAGGAGGTAACTGAAGGTGAACGACACATTTCAAAGTGCCTATCAAGAAGAGCACCAACGTCTTGAACAGACACTGCTGGAAATTAGCAAGCAGTATGAAGCACTTCGACGTATCCCTGTTTACACGGGGGATAATTTCACCGAGCAGGTTCTCGAAGATGCGCGTGAGCAGCGGCGGCAGCGGCTGAAGCGTGCCGAACGCGAGCCATACTTCGGACGCATCGACATTCGAGAAACAACTCGAACAAACACCATCCCGCTGTATATCGGCAAGCACGGCGTAGGTATGGACAGCAAGACGCCTATCCCATTGTCAGCAGGCTCACTCGGCAAGGAAGAAGAGGATTTGTATCCGCTTGTCATCGATTGGCGAGCCCCCGTTGCGAGCTTGTTCTACTCTTTCACTGGCGGTACTGCTCCCGCTTCTTATGAATGTCCAGAAGGTACGATTGAAGCAGATATATATCTCAAGCGCAACCTTGTCGTGCGCAAAGAACAGCTGCAGCGCGTCGTCGATACCTACAATCGCGATTCCAGCGAAGAACACGTTACGGACGAATTCCTCGTTTATCGACTTGGCGAGAATAAGGACAATCGCTTGCGAGACATCGTATCTACGATTCAAGCTGAGCAGGATCTCATTATCCGAGCCGCTAAGAATCAGGCTTTGTTCATTCAAGGTGTGGCAGGAAGCGGTAAGACTACCGTAGCTCTTCACCGATTGGCTTTTCTCCTATATCAATATCATGAGCAGCTGAAGAGCGAGCGCATGATTATATTCGCGCCAAACCGTATGTTTCTCGATTATATCAGCGACGTTCTGCCTGAACTCGGTGTGGGTGACATTCAACAACGTACATTTTCCGATTGGGCGTTAGAATTAACTGGTCTTGATGAACACGTTAAATTAGCCGATGTGATGGACGAGATTGAACATTGGTACGGCTCGATCGAAAATCGACCGGAGTTCACATCCGAAACCGTCGGCAGAATCAAGGGATCTTTACGCTGGATGAAGCTCTTGGATGAGCATATCGAGCGTTGGGTGGAACATGCCGTCCCAGAAGAGGACTTCTCGCCATGGGATAACCACACCCTTCCACGGGCCACGATTCTGGAATGGTTCACTCACGATTACAAGTCCTATGAACCGGCAAAGAGAGTGGTGCGAATTCAAGCTCGAATCCAGCGTTGGATCGAGATGGAGCTCAAGCTGATACGCAATCGTACGCAGCTTCAAGATAATAAGAAGAAATCGTCTTCTCGCCTCAAGGCCTATATGAAGAAGTGGCCTAACACTGACGTTTTGCAGGTCTATAAATCATTGCTTCAATCTGAAGCAACCGAGCAGCTGCTGCCTGCTTCCGCAGTCAATGAAACGCTTAAGCATATAAAAAAGAAGTATATTAAGCCTGAAGACCTGGCGTCGCTTGTCTATCTTCATATCAGCCTATATGGCATAGAATCTTCTGCTCGCTTCGATCACGTCGTAATCGATGAAGCGCAGGACTTCTCTCCGCTGCAGATCGCTCTGCTTGATCGTATGGTCAAGACCCACTCGTTTACTGTGCTGGGCGATCTATCACAGGGCATCCATGCTTATGCGGGAATTGAAGATTGGTCTGAGATGCGCGAGCTGTTCGGGCCTGAGCTGTCATCCTATTACGCGCTTACTCGCAGTTACCGTTCAACGATGGAAATCATACATTTCGCCAACACGATTCTGAAGCGCGGCGTACAAACCAGCATGCTGGCGGAGCCTGTGTTCCGAGGCGGCAATCGTGTACGGATCGTGCATATGAACTCACAAGAAACTGTAACTTGGATAAAGCGTGAGCTCGAACGTCACCTGGAGCAAGGATATCAGACAACTGCCATCCTGACTCGTACAACGGATGAAGCTCGAAGCTTATACGAGCAGCTGCAGGCTATGGGCGTTCAGGCCAGCCTAATAGATGGCAGACAGCAGAAGTATACCGGCGGCGTATCCGTCTTGCCTGTTTATTTGTCCAAAGGTCTAGAATTCGATGCTGTCCTGCTGACAAGCGCGGATGCTGTCCATTATCAGGCGAACCCATTGGAAGCACGGCTTATGTATGTAGGATGTACACGTGCTCTTCATGAATTGACATTATGCGCAGAGGGTGAATTAAGTCCGCTAGTTCCCGAGAACGATGATGAATGGACTGAACATGTTCAGCTCTAAGAGCTTTTTGCCCTAGATGGAACCTCAAAATACCCAGACGAAGACCATGTGTCTAGTCTGGGTATTTTCGCGAAAGAAGAGTGATTTAGGAAGTATTTGTAGAATGGCATAATATTATCTTACTGTATTTGGGTTTTTATTATTTATTTCGATATGATTCTATCAAATAGCAGAATCTACACTCGAAATGTATCGAAACACGAATAATCCTCTGTTCCACTCCTTTTTGTACTCTCAATATGGACGTTTGATTCCCCTTAATAGACATTTTTCGGAATAAACAAAAAATTGTACATGACGACTTCAAATTTATATGGTATTATATGGTACAATCCAACTGTCAATCATCCCCTGAGAATGTCTAGCCTAGTCATTGACATTGGCAACATATTGAATCCGAGAGGGGTACAAAGACACATGAAGAGAAGATCCTTGCTGCTTGTATTGATGCTATTACTTGCTGTAAGCGCATTCGTGAGTGCTTGTGGAGGCAACTCGCCGAAAACAGCTGAGCCGCCAAAGACAGAAACTAAGACAGAAACTAAAACAGAGACCAAGAAGGATGATCCTCCTAAGGAAGCCACAAAAGAGCAAGTATTCCGCTTCAACCTCGGTACTGAGCCGCCTTCGCTGGATCCAGGTCAAGCTCAGGATGTGACATCATTTACTGTACTGTCCGCGACATTTGAAGGATTAACTCGCGTCAACGAAAAGGATGAAGTACTGCCGGGAATGGCAGAAAAGTGGACCCTTTCGGATGATGGCAAGACGTACACGTTCAATATTCGCAAGGATGCTAAGTGGTCGAATGGCGACCCTGTAACCGCACATGACTTCGTGTATGCTTGGCAGCGTGTGCTTGATCCTGCAACAGAGCCTGCCCCGCCATATAACTACCAACTGTTCTATCTGGTGAATGGTGAAGAGTTCAATACGAAGAAGATTACAGATGCCAGCCAAGTTGGTGTTAAAGCAACTGATGATTATACATTGGTAGTCAACCTAGTCAACCCTACTCCATACTTCTTGAATCTACTCTCCTTCCAAACCTACTATCCTGTTCATAAGTCAGCTAAAGACAATCCGAAGACATGGGCAAGCGAAGCGAATACAATCGTTTCTAACGGTCCATTCAAGGTCTCGAATTGGGTGCACCAATCTTCTCTCGAGCTCGTGCCGAATGAGAACTATTATGCTAAAGATGAGATCAAGTTCACTAAAGTATCTATGACCATGGTCGAAGACTCCATGTCACAGCTCAATATGTATGAGACAAATGCACTTGATTATGTTGGACGTCCAACAGGGACGATTCCTACTGATCAGATCGCGACCTTGAAGCAGACGAAAAAGGATGAGCTCATCATTCAGCCGGAAGCAGGACTGTATTATTACCTGTTCAACAACCAAGCTAAGCCGTTTGACAATGTAAAGATACGTAAAGCGCTGTCATTGGCGATCGACCGCAAAGCCATCGTTGAGAATGTGACGATGGGCGGGCAGACTCAAGCCTATTACATGGTGCCGATCGGCATTAATGGTGTCAAAGAACAGTACCGTAATGAGGTTCCAGTCAACTATTTTGAAGAAAATGTAGAAGAAGCCAAAAAGCTGCTCGCAGAAGGCTTAGCAGAATCTAACTTGACGGCAATGCCGGAGTTCACGCTTACTTATAACACCAATGACCTCCACAAGAAGGTAGCGCTCGCCATCGTCGACATGTGGAAACAGAATCTAGGCATTAACGTCCAGATCCAGAATCAGGAGTGGGCTGTATTCTTGAAGGATCGTACTGCATTGAACTACCAGGTTGCTCGTGCAGGCTGGTCGCCGGATTATAACGACGCGATGACCTTTATGGATCTGTATACGACAGGCAGCGGCAACAATGACCTCGGCTACAGCAATCCGAAATTCGACGAGTTAATCATTCAAGCAAAGAAAGAAGCTGATCCAGTAAAGCGCAGAGAGATTATCGCGCAGGCGGAACAGATTATCATCGGCGACGATATGGCCCTGATGCCAATCTACAACAACAGTATGGTCGGTATGATGAAGCCTAATGTCAAGAACGTATTCCACGACTACCAAGGCATGCTCCATTTCACAAGAGGTTATCTGGAATAACTCCAGCCTCACCATAAATATGCAAGTCGGGATGCAAGCGGCCTAGCTGTCTTGTATCCCGTTTTTGCAATACTCATTCGAATGAGGCGGTGAAATACTCAGATGCTGCGATATATATTAAACAAATGTTTCTTCTTTCTCGTATCCATGCTCGTGTTAGCCACCATCACCTTCGTACTCATGAAAGCGATTCCAGGTGATCCATTTACAAAAGAGAAAGCTGTAGCTCCCGAAATAAGAGAGCGATTGTACGCGCAGTATGGGTTAGATAAGCCCTATTTAGAACAGTATCGTGTTTATCTGGCCAATCTCCTATCAGGCGACTTAGGAATATCCATGAAAATGCATGATCGAGAAGTCATACAGTTCATCCGAGACTCCTTCCCCTTCTCGCTTCGCCTTGGAATCGTAGCTGTACTGACAGCTGTACTCGTTGGGGTCACCCTCGGAATGACCGCTGCGTTCCATCATCGAAGGCAATTAGATACGTCCGCAATGGTTCTGGCTGTTATTGGCGTGTCCGTTCCAAGCTTCGTGCTGGCTTCTTTGCTGCAATGGCTCTTAGGCGTAAAGATTCCAATCTTCAATGTGGTCGGCTTGAATGAGGCGAAGGACTTCGTCCTCCCTACAATTGCATTATCAGCACTCCCTATCGCCTTTATCGCGCGATTAACACGATCTAATATGCTCGAAGTGCTGCATTCCGATTATATTAAGACGGCTCGTTCCAAAGGCTTAAGCACGTGGACGATCATGCAGCGGCACGTGCTGCGCAACGGCATCTTGCCAGTCGTCACCTATCTTGGACCACTTACAGCCAACGTGATTACGGGTTCATTTATTATCGAGCAAATATTCGGCATAGCCGGACTAGGCAAGATATATGTCATGAGTATCGGCAACCGCGATTATTCGCTTATCATGGGAATCACAATCTTTTACGGCTTAATCTTGATGACGGCTCGCTTGATTACCGATATCGCTTACGGCTTCATCGATCCTCGCATTAAGCTCGGAAAGCGAAAGGAGCGTGCGGCATGATTTCATATAAATATAACAAGCCGAAGACGATCCAACCGGGTTCATTTACACCCGATCAATTTCGCAAGGCTGACATTGACGAGCACGCTTCTGAAGCTATAGAACGCGAAAGCATATCTGCTTGGCGGGATGTGTGGCTTAGATTGCGCTCCAACTGGGCTGCAATGACAGGCCTAGTCATTCTAGTGCTGCTCATCATTATGGCGATCGTTGGTCCGTTTCTGACACCTCACGACTTCTCCAAGACGAATCTCATGCTAACGAATAAACCACCCTCGGCAGAGCATTGGTTTGGAACGGACGATCTAGGTCGAGATATGTTCGCGCGAACATGGATGGGAGCTCGCATCTCCTTGCTGGTCGGATTTACAGCTGCGATGATCAACTTGATATTTGGGGTTATTTACGGCGGTATTATGGGCTATCTCGGAGGTAAATTAGATGAATTGATGAACAAAGTATCTGAGGTTATCTATTCTATTCCGGATCTGCTCGTTGCCATCCTGCTCGTCGTCGTATTCAAGCCGAGTCTGCTGACGATCATTATCGCGCTGTGCCTGACCGGATGGATCAATATGTCTTGGATCGTTCGCGGCCAGATCATGCAGCTCAAAACTCAAGAGTATGTGCTTGCGTCACGCTCCTTGGGCGCATCAGGAGCGAGAATCATATTCCGTCATCTGATCCCGAACACACTAGGACCGATCATCGTAACGTTAACACTGGCTGTACCTTCATCGATCTTTGCTGAGGCTGTGCTCAGCTTCCTAGGTCTCGGCGTTCAGCTTCCTGCAGCCTCGTGGGGAACAATGATCAATGATGCGCTGCAGGCCATGATCTTGTATCCTTGGCGCATGCTGTTCCCTGCCATCTTAATCAGCTTAACGATGCTCGCCTTCAACTTATTCGGTGATGGCATGAGAGATGCGATCGATCCTAAGCTCAAAAAATAAGGACAAGGAGGAAACCGCATGGAAAAAGTGCAGCCCATATTAGAAGTTAAGGATTTACATGTTTCCTTCGATGTCCGTGCTGGTGAAGTTCAAGCTGTACGAGGTGTATCCTTTCATGTGAATCCGGGTGAAGCGGTTGCTATCGTTGGTGAATCCGGCTGCGGCAAGAGCGTTACAGCCCAAAGTATTATGCGTCTCCTACCTTCTCCACCCTCTCGTGTCAAGAACGGGGAGATTCTATTTAACGGAATGAATCTGCTGAACTTGAAGGAGAAGGAGATGCAAGCCTATCGGGGCAAAGAGATCGGAATGATATTTCAGGATCCTATGACCTCGCTGAATCCAACGATGACAATAGGCAGACAAATCACCGAAGTGCTGGAGAAGCATAAGAAGATGCGGCGATCACAAGCGAAGCAAACCGCGATCGAGATGCTTACGCTGGTTGGGATACCCAACGCTGTATCCCGTTATAATCAGTTCCCGCATGAATTCTCTGGCGGTATGCGGCAAAGAGCCATGATCGCGATTGCGTTGGCTTGTCACCCAGCGCTGCTCATTGCTGATGAACCAACAACCGCACTGGATGTGACCATACAAGCACAGATTCTAAATGTGATGAAGGATCTGCAGGAGAAATTCAATACCTCCATTATCTTAATCACGCATGATCTCGGCATTGTGGCCGACTTATGCGATCGCGTAATCGTCATGTATGCCGGTAAAGTCGTGGAATCAGGGACGAAATGGGAAATCTTCAAAAGTCCTAAGCATCCCTATACGAAAGGGCTGCTTCGTTCCCTACCGCGGATCGATCAGCAGAAGAACGAGCCTCTAATCCCTATTCACGGAACGCCGCCTGATCTGCTAAAACCGCCTGCAGGCTGCGGCTTCTGCGCGCGATGCGAGCATGCGATGAACATCTGCAAGACGCATCAACCGGAGCTTGTCGACATTACCGACACCCATCAATCACGCTGTTGGCTGCTCCACCCGATGGCACAGGAGGTTTCCCTATGACACAATTAGAAGCGCTCGTTCAAGTTGAGAGCTTGAAGAAGTTCTTTCCTGTGAAGCACGGTGGATTGCTGAAGGCAGTTAACGATGTCAGCTTTAACGTGTACCGCGGGGAAACGCTGGGGATGGTCGGTGAATCCGGCTGCGGCAAATCAACAGTCGGCCGTACGATGCTTCGGCTGTATGAACCAACCGCAGGACAGGTTCGTTTCAATGGATCAAACATAAATAGACTGAACAGAACGAGTATGAAGGCTTTGCGTCGTCAGATGCAGATGATATTTCAAGATCCGTACGCTTCGTTGAACCCGCGCATGACGATCACGGATATCATCGGCGAAGCGCTCGACATTCATAAGCTTGCTGCAAGCCGTGCCGAGAGGAAGCGCCGCGTAGAGGAATTGCTCGATCTAGTCGGCTTGAATCCGGATCATGCGAATCGTTATCCTCATGAATTCTCAGGCGGACAACGGCAGCGAATTGGAATTGCGCGCGCGCTTGCAGTTAATCCGCAGTTCATCATCTGCGATGAGCCCATCTCCGCGCTCGATGTATCGATCCAAGCGCAGGTTGTGAATCTGTTGAAAGAGCTGCAAGAACGCTTAGGATTAACGTATTTATTCATCGCGCACGACTTGTCCATGGTCAAGCATATTAGCGACAGAGTCGCCGTGATGTATCTGGGCAAGATGGTTGAATTAGCAGACAGCTCAACTCTGTATTCAGACCCGCTTCATCCTTATACAAAGGCGCTGATGTCAGCTATTCCAGTCCCTGACCCGGAAGTAGAAGCACAAAAGGAGCGAATCGTCTTGCAGGGAGAGATCCCAAGCCCGATCAATCCGCCTTCCGGCTGTCACTTTCGCACTCGTTGTCCAGTAGCCAGTGAACTATGCGCGAAGGAAGCACCTGCTTTCCGAGAAACGAAGTCAGGACATTTTGTAGCTTGCCATCATGTATAATTCATAAACTAAGGCAGTGCACGCTCCCATGGGAGTATGCACTGCCTTTTGAATAGCATGTGTACGATTAATTTAAGTGCGTAGGTTAAGTTCAGTATTTCTCCGAAACCAGCTTCGCCTGTGTGAAGAGCAGCAAGTAATCCCTGCCCCCTGCCTTTGAATCGGTGCCTGACATATTGAATCCGCCAAATGGATGAACGCCTACGAGTGCGCCGGTACATTTGCGGTTAAAGTACAGATTGCCGCAATGCATACGTGCTCTCGCATACTCCAGATGCTCACGGCTGCTGCTGAATACAGCACCTGTTAATCCATATTCCGTATCATTGAAGATGTCTATCGCTTGCTCAAAGCTGTCTGCCTTGCAGAAGGCCAGTACAGGTCCGAATATTTCCTCTTGCATAATGCGAGCTCGCGAATCAACGTCAGCGAATATAGTAGGTTGAATATAATACCCATTGCCTTCTGCAGCCGATCCACCTGCGATAAGTCGCCCCTCTTGCTTGCCGATCTCCATGTATTCTAATATCTTGTCGTAGGCATTCTTATCGATTACAGGACCAATTGATTTGTTGATTATGGCAGAGCCAATCTCCAGCGTCTTCGTCTTCTCCGTTACACGCTCAAGCACTTGGTCATATATCTCAGCGTGAATGATCGCTCTCGAGCCGGCAGAGCACTTCTGTCCTTGGAATCCGAATGCGGACTGAACGATAGCCGTTGCCGCTTCCTCCACATTCGCACTTTGATCAACGACGATGCCGTCTTTGCCGCCCATTTCCGCGATGAGCCTCTTGATCCACAACTGACCTGGCTGTGTACGGGCGATTCGTTCATTGATGCGCAGACCGACATCTCTGGAGCCTGTAAATGAAACGAAGCGAGTCTGCGGGTGATCGACCAGCAAATCTCCGATCTCGGCGCCCGATCCAGGAATGAAGTTGATCACACCTGCAGGGAGCCCTACTTCCTCCATCAGCTCTATGAACTTAGCCGCGATAACAGGAGATGTTGACGCTGGCTTCAGAACAACCGTGTTGCCAGCCACGATAGCAGCAGTCGTCATGCCTGCCATGATCGCCAACGGGAAGTTCCAAGGTGGAATGACAACCCCTACTCCAAGTGGAATGTAGGTAAGACGATTGTCTTCACCTTCCAGCAGCGTCAGGGGCTGCGGACCGCTTAAACGCACCATCTCCCGCGCGTAGAACTCTAGGAAGTCAATCGCTTCCGCCACATCTGCGTCAGCCTCTCCCCAATTCTTGCCGACCTCGTATACGAGCCATGCCGCATATTCGAATTTGCGTCTTCTCATCACAGCTGCAGCCTTGAACAGGTACCCTGCTCGCTCATCTGGACTGACATGCTGCCATTGCTGAAATGCTTCCTGTGCTGAAGCGATTGCTTGCAGAGCTAACGCTTGATCCGCTTGTGCGACATGACCGATCACTTGATCGATATCGCCAGGATTGATGGATACTGACGTCTTATCCGTCATGATCTTCTCTCCATTAATTGTTAAGGGATACGTGCGCCCTAACTCAGCAGCTACTTTCTGTAAAGCGGCTTCCATCTGCAGATTATTAGCTTCTACAGCAAAATTCGTAAACGGCTCGTTGCGAAATGGCATCATCGTCATCTTCGGATCCTCCCTACATTCATTTCATTTATAAAGCAAATTAGGACTTGAACATGGACTTCAATACGAACCAAACATTAGCCGGACGCTCCGCCAAACGGCGCATAAAATACCCGTACCAATCATCGCCATAGGGCACATATACCCGCATCTTATAGCCTTCCTCGGCTAGTTGACGCTGCGCTTGAACACGAATTCCGTACAGCATCTGAAATTCGAATTGCGAGTTAGGGATTCTGTTCGCCTTCACGAACGTTTTTACATGGTTAATGATCTGATCGTCATGTGTGGCGATAGCGGCATAATGGCCTTTAAGCAGGTGCTGCTCGATGATCCGTACATAATTGCGGTCAACGTCTTCTTTGAGTGGAAATGCCACCTCGGTGGATTCTTTGTAGGCACCTTTTACGAGGCGCAGGTTAGGACGATGCACACTCAGCTTCTCGATATCCGCTTCACTCTTATACAAATAGGCCTGGATCACAATTCCTACGGTATCTCCGTATTCCTTGCGCAGCTCGTTAAAAATATCAAGCGAGATCTCGTTATGAGCATAATCCTCCATATCGATGCGAACGAAGTTGCCGTAGGTACGCGCCGTATCTAGGATCATACACATATGCTTCATGCACAGCTCCTTCGAAATATCGAGTCCAAGCTGGGTCATCTTGATGGACAGATTCGACTTTACGCCGCTCTTCGCTATCTCCTCCAATGTGCGAATACAGCACTGAACTGCTTCTTCCGCTTCTTGGGGCGTTGAGATGAACTCACCAAGATGGTCCAGTGTGGCAACGATCCCTTTGGCGTTCAGCTCACGCACCGCTGTAATCGCTTCCATAATTTGAACACCTGCGACAAAGCGTCTAGCACCGAAGCGGAGACCGTATTTCTTAGCTGCACGGTTGACCGTTCGATTCTTCGAGAGAAATAAAAAAGCATTACGCATCATGCTTTCCATTGGCAATTAAGCCCCCTACATCAAATGTGTACAATTTTTAAACACTTCTCTTCGTTGTGTTTAATTATAATCACTTATGGTTTATTTTGTAAATAAACAAATTAGAATATTATGGTATTGATTGGTTCGAGTAAATCAATTGCAATCATAAGATTCCTTTGCCATAATATGGACAACAACTATAAGACGGAGATGACTTCTTATGAGACAACAGGCGGATGTGTGGGCTGCGCCGCAATTGCAGTCGCTGTTGAACGGACTTCTCGACGCTGTCAACGATGCTGTGACCGTGGTTGATCCGGAAGGAACCGTTATCTATTGGAATCGGCGCGCAGAAGAAATGTACGGTATAGCACAATCCACGATCGTTGGCAGACGGATCGCTGAATTTTTTCAACGGGAGTCTGTCATGCTTTTTCAGGTCATGGAGAGCGGAGCACCTATACGACAGCTGTATCATGAACCGCGACCTAACGTTCATGTGATGATTAATGCCTCCCCTCTATGGAGTGACGATGGCACTCTGCTTGGCGCTGTATCCATCGAAAACGATATGACTTCCTTCGTTAAGCTAAGCGCGGAAATGTACAGGGGGGCTGAGGCCGAGAAGCTGTCATCCCCTGCATTTCCGTTTAAGCAGGAGCATTTGATGTCAGCCATGCTGATCGTGGAGCGAAGCAGACCGCTGCTCCTTATAGGAGAAACCGGTTCAGGAAAACGAAGTATTGCAGATTGGATATATGAGGAGCTGAAGTTAACGGGATTATTCGTCGCCATGAGCTGCTCGACCATTCCGGAAGGCTTGCTCGAAGCGGAGCTATTCGGCTATCAAGGGGATACGGAGCGCACGGGGAAGATGGATCTTGCATCGGACGGTGTCTTGTATCTGAAGGATGTGGACTGCTTGCCGCTCACGCTGCAGGAGAAGCTGCTGGATGCGCTGATCAACGGAAGCTTCACTCGCATGGGCGGTATGAAGCGAGTTCCGGTTCAGTGCCGAGTCATCACCTCCGCTGCAAGCGGGCTGTATACGTTAGGCGAGGACTCGGCGGATGGCTGGCTGCCGGAGCTGTACTATGCGTTCGTGCAGCATCAGGTTCCCTCAGTGCGCGACCGTGTGCAGGAGCTTCCCGAACTGTGCAGCCTCTACTTAGCCGAGGCTGCTGGCAAGTTCGGGATTATCCGGCCTGTTGTGCGGCAAGATGCGCTTGCCGCCATCGCAGCCTATGACTGGCCGGATAACCTGCCGCAGCTGCGCCATGCGATGGAGCAGGCCGCGCTTGCTGTGCATGCGCAGGGCGGCACAGCGATTACCGCGAAGGAGCTGCCGGACTACGCGCGGCTGACAACGTTAGCGGAGCTGACGGAGGACGATCTGCCGCTCAGCGTCCATTCGGAAGAAATGGAGCGCGGCAAGATCGCGGATGCGCTTAAGCGCGCGCAGGGCAACAAGGCGCGTGCCGCACGTTTGCTCGGCATCTCGCGCGGTGCGCTCTACTATAAGCTGCGCCAGTATGGATTGGATTAAGCGCCGGCAGAGCGGGCTGTATTGACTTGTCTTGCCGCAGCTCTTCTTGGGTTGGGCGCGTACAGCGGCGCACCTACGCTCTGTATCGGGGATTTTCCCCGTTACAGTGCAGATACCGCTTTCGATGAAGAGAGATAACGGGGTTTTTCCCGTTTACGCGGCCGTTTGCATAAGCAATCAGCATCGATGCTGTAAGATAACGTGGATTTCCCCCGTTACAGCGATAGAATCACAGTGGTAATAGGCGATAACGGGGTAAATCCAAGTTACAAGAATACCTAACCTAAAAAGCGTTCTAAGTGCTTACGCGCACTCAGAACGCTTTTTCAACCCCTCACACTAGCATTTTCTTCAACAGGATGCGGTCACAGCAAACGAGACCATTTTCGATGATCGGTTCATCATAATGCTTCGTGAAATAATCCGGCTCCACGCCTACGATCCGGAAGCCTACCTTCTGATAGAGGTATAGCTGCCCGATCGATGAGTTGCCCGTGCTGACTTCCAGCATAGCATAGCCATTGCTTCGCGCCCATTCAGCTGCTTCACGCAGCAGCAATTGACCGCAGCCCTGCCCTTGCATCGCCGGATCTACGGCTAAGTTCGTCACTTCCAGTGTATGCTCTGCCCTATCACAGAGTACGCAAACCCCAATCACGCGTCCCTCATCAAGCAGCAGCATATTTACGCTGTCATTGATATATTTTTGTATCATTTCCACACTTGGGTCAGCCAGCATCAGCAGCTCATAAGGAATCTCCTGTCCTGAACCCAGCATGCGGATCGTCAAATCTGTCAGCTTCATACATGATTCCTCCATAACACACGATCAAGAATCCCGAAGATGATAGCGGCACTCATGCCAAATGGGCTAACGCCAAAGCCAATCCTAATCATGCCTGCTGGATTATCTACCGGGTTACCTAAGCCCATTATTAATACAGTGAGAATAGAAGCGATAAAGCCTGCCGCCGCATAGCTCAACGTGAATATGGCGACACGAACCCATCTGCTCTTATCTGTCTGCCGCTTCATTAACCGATCAATCCCGAAGGAAGCGAGAATGCCGAACACAAGACAAGCAACCATCGTATAAAAGAAAATAACGAGCGCGACTGTGTAGAAGCTTAATACCTTAGCAAAGAACGCGCCTAACAATATGGCCAGCAGAATTGCAACTAAGATGGAAGTTATCATCTTCTTACCGATGATCTTGAAGATCGGCATGAGAATTCCTCCTATAAATCGGGTTAATCAACTATCAGGATATCGTTTCTTTATTTCCAACTTTCCACACCATCTCGATCTCATCTTCAATGATGCGGCCAGTCTTGCGAAACCCAACTTGCTCATACATATGCTCGGCATGCTCATTCCCAGGCGCATAGCTGAGCACAATCTCTTCTGTACAGTCCGGCAACGCCGCCAACTCTTCGATTGCGCTCACGAGCGCCGCTTTGCCAAACCCCTTTCCTTGATGTTCCTGCGCGATCATTAACCTTGATATCCAATACCTATCGTCATCAGGATCCTTGCCATACATGATAAACCCAACCATCACGTCCTGAAAATAGACACCCATCGGCTTATAAGAAGGTTCATATGCAGCTTGTGCCAAAGAGAACGCATTGCTCGCCACAAACTTTTCCTGATCAGTCCCCACTCTCAAGCTTACGCACTTCAACCAGTTCTGGGTATCAATTGGTCTTAACTCTATGTTCAACTGAACTCCCCCTTCATATTATACGAACGACTAGCTCTTTTTTAGTGATTGTTCTGTAAATATCATCCATAAGTTGCTCAGATAGCTACATTGTAGCAAATGGCGAGTGGAGTGTCTGTTCATTTTCACGGAAAGCTCAGCTATAACTATTATTTACAGTATGAAAATGGTCACAAAAAAACAGCAGCCAAGGCCCCCACCTTAACTGCTGTGTTCCAGATCATCTTTAATTGGCTTGCCTATCCGATCAATAGGCCGCTTGCTTCAGACTTAACGCTTCTTCCGCAGGCACGTAAGCATGACCGAGATCTTTGGCCACCGCATGATATGTGATCGCGCCATTAGCAGCGTTCAATCCCGAGAGCAAGGCTTTATTCTCGCGCAATGCCTGCTTAAGTCCCTTATTGGCTATAAGCAGCGCATAAGGCAAGGTGACGTTCGTCAGTGCCATCGTCGATGTTCGCGATACAGCGCCAGGCATATTCGCGACGGCATAATGAATTACGCCATGCTTCACATACGTCGGCTGGTCATGAGTCGTCACATGATCGACCGTTTCGACGATACCGCCTTGATCAACAGCCACATCAATGACGACCGATCCTGGCTGCATCGAGCGTATCATATCTTCACTCACTAGCTTCGGCGCTTTAGCTCCAGGTATGAGCACCGCGCCAATCACGAGATCCGATTCCCGCACGGCGTCCGCGATGTTCATCGGATTAGACATCAGCGTCTGGATGCTCGATCCAAAAATATCGTCCAGTTGGCGCAGGCGATCGGCGCTCATATCGATAATCGTCACATCAGCGCCTAAGCCGACAGCAATCTTGGCTGCGTTGGTACCTACAACACCGCCGCCAATAATCGTTACCTTCCCGCGCCGTACACCTGGGACGCCGCCCAACAATATGCCCTTGCCTCCATGCGGCTTCTCCAGCATCTGAGCGCCGACCTGAGCAGCCATCCGCCCAGCCACTTCGCTCATTGGCGTGAGCAGCGGCAATGTACGGTTGACCTCAACGGTTTCATAGGCGATAGCTGTAACCTTGTGGTCCAGCAGCGCTTTGGCCAGATTGGGCTCTGCCGCCAAGTGCAAATATGTGAATAAGATCAGCCCTTCACGAAAATAACCATACTCAGCCGCTATTGGCTCCTTAACCTTCATCACCATATCGGATTCATTCCACACAGCCGCGGCATTCACTGAGATGATTGCTCCCGCGGTAGCGTAATCGCTGTCATTAAATCCGCTGCCAAGGCCAGCGCCCTGTTCCACTCGCACTTCATGGCCTGCTTGACGAAGGGCAAACACGCCTGCTGGAGTAATCGCTACACGGTTTTCATTGTTTTTAATTTCTGTCGGTATTCCAATCTTCAATGCGAAGCCCCCCTGTAAAGCTTTATTAATTCACTACTAGTATAGTATTGTGACAACTTGTTTAACTTTAGTAACTATTCCAAAATAATAAACAGGCTCTTGTGATAATTATACAAAAAGCCTGTCTCTAAAGCCATTGATTCAGCTTCAGTTCTAAGTAAAGTGTAACCTTGTCGTCCATGCTGTCCAGATCAATCTCACCGATCTCCGATGCACGCTTCATCCGGTACACCAATGTATTCGTATGAACATGCAGCATTTCTGATGCCTGCTTCACATTGCAGTCCTGCGACAGATAGACATACAGCGTTTCCAGCAGATTCGTATGATGCTGCTCGTCATATCGACGCAGCTTCATAAGACTAGGGTGTGCAGATGGATGCTGTTCATTCACCTTCGCCATCGAAGGCAGGAAACGATAATAGCCTAAGTCGGCATAGTTATGGCTGTGTATCGTTTCTTTTGGAAACCGCAGCTTCGAGTGGATGACCGTCAAAGCCTCCTGATAACTTGCGGACACTTGCGTATATAGTTCACGATAAGAACTCCCGCCGTGTCTTACCGGCGCTAAGCCAAAGCGCTGCTTCCATTGCTGCAGCAATTGAGCCCAATCCCCTTCGCTAATCACCTGTTCCTTCATGCTCTCCTTAGGCGCGCACAGAAGAATTAACTGATGCTGATGGATAAGCTGCAACGTGATTCGAATGCGTTGTACAGACCACATCGTAATCGGTATTTGCTCGAGCTGTCGAAGCAGCAACCCGTCCTCGAACTCCAGAACTTTAATCTGATACCGAGCGGGCAGCTTAATTCCCAACTGCAGCGCTTCATCTCGAATGGCAGACTCCGTACGCGGTTCTCCTGTGAGCAGATTCCAGAAGAAGTCCTGCATATGCTGCTCCTGCTTGCGGCGCAGATGATGCTGCTGCAGCAGCTTCTTACCCGCTGCCCACGCAGCCCGCATCAGATGGGGATATGCCTCATCATCATTCATCTGAAGATCATCCAAAGCCCATATATAGCCGAGAATATCTTGGTTGTTGCGAATGGCGACTGCGATTCGTTTCTGCAGGCCGACCTCGTCAATACGATCTATCCGTATAGGTTCCTTGCTAACCATCAATCGTTGTATAATCCCTTCGCGCCACAATACATTGATAACTTCTTCCGGCACCTTGCGCCCAATGATGGTCGCGATTCGTACGGGATCGGTCTCAGGCTTGTGAGAGCTATATGCGATCAAACGATGGCTGGCATCCTCAATCGTTACCGGACATTGCAGTACCTCACTGATCGTGTCAGCGATCTCTTCCAAATGCTCAAAGTGCCTCTCGAATGGATCTTGGCTCTTATTCATCCGGATTTGCTCCTTATCGTTCTACTTATGCGTTGGTGCTGTTCCATTTCATCATAGTAGAAGAACAGGGGAAATGTACAGATATTTACATATTTTTGCTCAAATTAAGAATAAAGCAGCTAGGTATTCATCGTCTTGATCTCTACTTTCTTAATGCGATGCCGTTCCTTTTCCAGGATAGTAAACTCAATTCCTTCAACCGTCATCGTACTGCCCTTCTGTGCGTCTGGGAACTGGGTATAGAGCCATCCTCCAATCGTATCAAAGTCTTCACTGACCAAATGAATATGCAGCAGCTCGTTTAGTTCGTCTAACAGCACTTTCCCATCTACCCGAACATGGTCCTCACTCACGATCTCAATCCTTGCTCGCTCATCTGCATCGAATTCATCTCGAATCTCGCCTACGATCTCCTCTAATATGTCCTCAATCGTTATCATACCGGAAGTTCCGCCATATTCATCGGCTAGTATGGCAAGCTGGCTTCTCTCCTGCTGCATAAAGTGAAGCAACTGTTTCACTGGCATCGCCTCAGAAACGGTCATCACAGGTTGAGCTAGCTCTTTGGCAAGCTTATCGCCAACATTCCCATCCTCCAGAAATAGCTGCTTCGTATTTACAATGCCTATGACGAAGTCCTTATCATCTTTAATAACCGGATAACGAGTATAGCGCTCGCTCTTCATGATCGACATATTCTCATCAATCGTCCGTTCACCATCCAAGCAGATCATATCGGTGCGCGGCACCATGATCTCCTTAGCCAACAGATCATCAAATACGAAGATCCGGCTTACATAACCGTATTCCGTATTATTGATCATTCCGCTCTCATAGCTCTCGTTGATAATGAGCTGCAGTTCTTCTTCAGAGTGTGCTTCTTCATACTCGCTAACCGGCTTCATCCCGAATAGTCGAATAATGCCGTTGGCAGAGCCGTTTAAAAGCCAAATAAACGGATACATCACGGTATGAAACCATATAATCGGCTGAGCAAACAACAGCGTGATCGTTTCAGCCTTCTGAATCGCCAATGTTTTGGGTGCGAGCTCTCCCAAGACAACATGTATATAGGTAACGGATACAAAAGCGATAATGAAGGAAATGAAATTATTGACCTGCGCGGGCATGTCAAGCGACTCAAACAAGGGATGCAGCACCTTTTCTACCGTCGGTTCACCTAACCAACCAAGACCGAGCGCCGTGATCGTGATGCCCAACTGGCAAGCAGACAGGTATCCATCCAGATCGCTGATCACTTTCTTAGCATATATCGCCCTTCTATTGCCTTCTTGCACTAATTGGTCAATACGGCTTGTGCGAACTTTAACGATCGCAAATTCAGTCGATACGAATAAGGCTGTAAATAAAATAAGTAAGGCAATTAGCAAAAAATTTTGAGTGATGCTGTCCATCGTCAAGCAGCAGCTCCTTTATCTAACAGATATCACGTTGCGACCATCGCTCGGTATGAGCTTGAGATCGGTACATATGCTGAGCAATTACAAGGTAGTATGTCCACATTATCGAGAAATGTCGCCAGCAATATCGTGAGAAACCAACTGCTCTCTACATATAAAGAGCCTCTGCAAGCGCATGGCAGAACACTAATGTCCTGCCAATGCTCGAAGAGGCTCTTATCCATTAATCAAAAATAAATAATCACATTATTGCTCCGCTACAAATCGATTGGTCAATGAACCCAGCTTCTCAATTTCGATCGTGACAACGTCGCCTGGCTGCAAGTAAACCTGCTTCTCCAGCGGCAATCCAAGCACAACACCTTCAGGTGTTCCCGTTAAGATGATATCGCCAGGTACAAGCGTCATGTGACGGGACAAGTAGCTCACGATCTCATCACAGGCAAAGATCATATCTGACGTGTTGGAGCTCTGACGAACTTCACCATTCACGATAGCGCGAATCGCAAGCTCGTTGGGATTCCCTACCTCATCTGCTGTTACCAAGTAAGGACCAAGCGGACTAAAATCGTCACAGCTCTTGCCAAGCAGCCATTGCGGTGTACGCAGCTGAAGATCGCGAGCAGACAGATCATTTACACAGCAATAGCCAAATACATGGTCTAATGCTTGATCCCGTTCCACATCCTTCGCGCGTTCGCCGATTACGATAACTAGCTCCGCTTCATAATCTAATTTCTCAGTAACACGCGGTATGGCGATGTCCGCCATATTTGAAGTCAATGTATTATTGAATTTGTTAAATATGATCGGGAACTCCGGAATCGGAGCGTTCGTCTCTTCTGCATGCTTGCGATAATTAAGCCCGATACAAATAATCTTGTTCGGATTCGTGACACAGGGCCCCCACTGTACGGCTTGCTCATCGTATACGTAAGCAGGCTTATCGTTCAACGGAAGCGACTCGATGAACTGCCGAAGCGCTTCAACTGCAGAAGCGCCGCCTTCAATGGCTTCCATTACAGTTAATGGGATGCCTGCAGCAGCATTCACTTGCACTGCCTCGGCGATGTTTACGATACCTTGCTCCGTCTTAACCCCAAGCTCTGACCTGCCGTTGTTCACGAGTGTAACTAATTTCATAATTGATATACTCCTCTCTTCTGCGACCGATATCGTTCATTATGCGTTCTTGCCAAATACAACCCCGCCGTCCACATAAACGGGAGAACCCATCATGAACTTGGACTCATCTGAAGCGAGGAATAGAGCTGCCTGCGCTACATCATCAGGTGTTCCCATCTGTCCGCTCAATTGGCGCTGCTTCAGTGATTGAACTGCTTCTTCCGGATCTGAATAGGAGGTTCGCAGATAATTCTCGACGAACGGAGTCATAATCGTTCCCGGCAGCAGTGCATTCACGCGAATGTTATACTTTGCATAATCGACCTGCATCGACTTCGTCAACGCAAGAATAGCGCCCTTCGATGCTGCGTACGGGGCACGTTTGGCCAGCCCGATCTCAGCGATGCAGGAGGACATATGGATAATGGAGCCCGACTGCTGCTCGATCATGTGCGGGATTACATATTTGCTGGTCAAATATACACCCGTCACATTAACGCGCATTACTCGATCCCATACATCCTCCTCTATCTCATGCAGGACGCCGACTCCGCTGATTCCAGCGTTGTTGAAGAGTACATCAATACGCCCATAACGTTGAATAATCTCGTCAGTCATCACCTTCACTTGTGCTCCATCGGTTACATCCGCGCCGATGAACACTGCCTTGCCGCCATCATGAACAATCGCGTCTACAGTTGCCTGACCATGGTGCTGCGATATGTCGTTTACAACGACGATTGCGCCTTCACTCGCAAAGAGCTTGGCTGTGCATTCGCCGATCCCTGAACCTGCTCCGGTTATAAGTACCACTTTTCCGGACAATCTCACATCGACACACCACCTGAAATTATTAAGTTATGGGTTTCAGAAGCTAACCAGATACAATCAATATGTTCGCATATGGCGCCGAATCCCCAGTTCGAATCACGGCGCGTGATTCCGAACCCATTTCTTTGAACTGCACATGCGGAACTGCTTCCAAGCGAAGATGAGGAAATTCGCGTTTCATGTCTGCATAACGCTCCGGACTGGCAGCTATCATTTCTTCAGCAATAACAACGAAATCAATGACAAATTCATCCTCTATCGCTCGAAGAACATCCATCACGGTCGGAATGTCATCCGTCAACGCGAGATCAATGCGTTCAATGCCCATCGGCACTGGAAAGCCGCGATCGCATACTGTCAGCATATCCGTATGTCCAGTCTCTGCCAATACTCTGTTCAACACAGGGTGCAGAATCCCCTTCTTTTTCATGGGATATCTTTCCTTTCAAGCGCGCATTCTCGCTGCTGCAGCGTGATTCGATCTTTAAGCGGCATCTCGGGACGCTTCAGATAGAACACCTCCTGCTCCAGCTTCCACACCACATTGACGAGCTCCCAGCCTTCCTGTCCCCATTCATTCAGCTTGGAGCTGTCCGTTTCGATTCGGTATTCCCAACGCTTCATCATATATGAAGTCCCCGTAGTCTTAGTGTTCCATATGGTCGTCAGGCTGCGCTGCTTTCACAGTCAAGCCGCCGTCGACCATAAGCAGATGACCGTTTACCTGCATCGCCTCATCAGAAGCCAGGAATACGACAGCATCACCGATCTGCTTCGCTGTTCCAAGGCGTTTCATCGGATTCGCTTGAACCTCTAGCTCGCGAATTTTAGGATCCGCCAAATAATCTGTGCACATATCCGTATCTACTGTGCTTGGTCCTACGCCGTTCACGTTAATGTTGTAAGGTCCAAGCTCAATCGCCATGCCTTTTGTCAGCATATGGGCTGCAGCCTTGGAAGATTGATAGTGTGGAATAACAGGGCTAGTTACAACAAGGCTTGCCGTTGACAGCACATTGACGATCTTGCCGTATTTACGCTTAATCATGCCTTTAGCCGCACGCTGTGAGCAGAGGAAGATCGATTTCACGTTCGTGTTATAGGTGCGATCCCATGTGTCTTCCGACACCTGGAGAAAAGGTTCAAATGGAGCGATACCCGCATTATTGACCAAAATATCAACTTGACCAAACTCAGCCTCTACCTTATCGAACATGGCTTGAACTTGTTCGGATACCCCTACGTCAGCCTTCACGATGTAAGCGCGGCGCCCCATCGCTTCGACTGCCGCCTTAACCTTCTCAGCAGCTTCTGTGCTCTTGCTGCTAAAATAGTTAATAACGATATCTGCGCCTTCTTCCGCCAAACGATATACAATCGCTTCGCCTATTCCGCGGCTTCCGCCTGTTACAAGTGCAATCTTAGAATCTAATCTTCCCATTCCTAATTCCTCCTCGTTATGGTTCGTCTCAACTCGTTGTTTAGAGTGTTGGTCCGATTCGATTGATGCTGAATTCTTGATGTCCAAGCAATTCAGCCTTTACTTCCTTGCCTGCCGCAACGTCTACAATCTCACGCCAGATGTCTTCGCCTGCTTCCGCTAGGCTGACTGAACCTTCAAGCATTGCGCTCACATCGACATCCATGTTGTCCTGCATAAGCTGCGCGATCCGTTTGTTACCGGTAATCTTAATAACCGGAATAACAGCAGCTCCGGTAGGAGTTCCGCGGCCAGTCGTAAAGCATACAAGATGAACACCGCTTGCCGCCATACCGGAAACGCACTCAATATCGTTGCCAGGTGAATCCATAAAGTACAATCCCGTGCCAGGGATTGGCGCAGCATATTCAAATGCTCCTACCATTGGCGAAGTACCGCACTTGCTGATGCATCCTAATGATTTCTCTTCGATAGTAGACAAGCCGCCAGCGATATTGCCCGGACTCGGGTTTCCTCCGCGCATGTCAGCGCCCATGCGGTTAATTTCCTTCTCGAAGCGATCAATATATTTATATAATTGCTCCGCGATCTCAGGGCTGCTGCAGCGGGCAGCCATCACATGCTCTGCTCCGATGATCTCGGTCGTCTCACTGATGACGACTGTGCCGCCTTCAGCGATCAGCATATCCGAAGCAACGCCAAGCGCTGGATTAGATGCCATTCCCGATGTTGCGTCCGAGCCGCCGCATTTTACGCCGATACGCAGCTTGCTAAGCGGCATCTCAACCTTCTGCTGCTGGTCAAGCTCAGCTCGCAGACGCTTCGCGATCTCGGTTCCTTTCTGAATCGCTTTAATGGAACCGCCGGATTCTTGGATTTCGAGAACCTCCACAGGTTTACCGCTAACCCTAATAGCAGCGGCTAATTCACGGGGATCAATCACCTCACAGCCCAAACTAACGATGATGACCGCGCCTACGTTCGGATTGAGCCCTGTCCCAGCTAAAGTATCGAATGTGCGATCCTTATCCGCCCCGATCTGAGAGCATCCGTGCTGATGCGGAATCGCAACCGTTCCATGAACGAGCTGGCTAATGCGGCTGCACACCTGATTAGCGCATATGACGGTTGGAATAAGTAACAGATGATTGCGAATGCCGTACTCACCGTTCGCTCGCAAATAACCTTCTATTGATTTCATATTCTACCTCCTCTATCAATCCTTAGCGGGTCATGCTTCCCCTTGATGCTGATCGCCGCGTCCGCGAATACCTTCTATGTTGTGCACATGCACATGAGATCCTGGTGCGATATCTTCCGTTGCGCGGCCGATGACTTCACCATACTTCTTCAATGTATCCCCTGATTGGATCTTCCGCAGCGCTACCTTGTGTCCGAACTGGATGTCTCCGATTAATGTAATCGCTTGCAATTGGCCGTTTAACCAATAATGAACAGTCTCGCCAGCAACAGCATCACGAATCAACGTAGCGACATCATCCTTCTCATCTACTACCAATGCATCCGCACCGGACTTAATTTCTCCTGCCATCAAACCTCCACCTTTCTCACTTTTGGGGTTACCGATATCTCAAAATTAGCAAGAAAAACATTTGTAGTCAAGTAAAAAAAAACGGTATGATAGGGATATCCCATCATATGATCCATTCACAACAAGATGGAAGTCTACATGGGGAAAGGATAATGGCATGGTTACGATATACGATATAGCGAAGAAAGCAAACTGTTCTGCCATGACCGTTTCTCGAGTTATCAATAACACGGGAAGGATCAGCGACAAGACGAGGCAGCGGGTCAAAGCCATTATGGAAGAAATGAATTATGTACCGAACGCGATGGCGCGCAGCCTTGTACTGCAGGAAACGAAGCTGCTGTCACTGCTCATTTCTGATATTACCAACCCATTCTATACGACGCTTGCGCGCGGCGCCGAGGATGCTGCCAAGCGGCTCGGATATAGGCTGATGTTTTCAAATAGTGATGAAAATGCAGTAAAAGAGAGCGAGTATGTCGATACGGTGCTGTCGGCGCGGGTTGATGGTGTTATTATCGCTCCGTCGGGAGATTCTTCGCTTCCTCACCTAGAGAAACTGCGAAGTCATAACATTCCGTTCGTACTCGTTGACCGAGAAGTTCCGGGAATCGATTCGGACAGTGTGTTAGGTGACAGCAAAGAAGGAACGCGCAGGCTGATCGAGCATCTGCTTGAGCTTGGTCATAAGCGTATTGCGCTCCTGAACGGTTCGTTGCAGATCTCTACCGCTCGTTTGCGCGAGCAAGGTTATGTGGAAACAATGCGATTGCACCAGATCGAGATCAATCCGCAATACATCTGTGAAGTTGGATATGCGCATTCCGATGGAGATAAAGCGGTGTCAACGCTACTCGAGCTTAATCCTCGTCCTACCGCGATCTTTGCAGCCAACAACTTCATTGCACTGGCTGCCATCCGTGCACTTAGAGCTAGAGGATTAGAGGTTCCGCGCGACATGTCAGTCGTCTGCTTTGACGATATGGAAGCTGATTACGTGATTGATCCGTTCCTGACAGTATCCTCGCAGCCTGCGTACGAATTCGGCAGCATGAGCATGCAGATGCTCGTCGATCGCATACAAGGTACAGCGAATGACTGGCGAGAAATCGTATTGCCGTCCAAGCTAATCACAAGACACTCGAGCGCCGCTCCTCCAAGTGAACAAGCTTGAGTTACGCCGCATAGACCAACGAATTTTAGGGGTTGTTTCGCTAATAATACTAGCGGAACAACCCCTATAATATATGCACGTCAAGTTGGATTCAGTTATAGTTAATAAGAATTGAATGCAACCCATACAAGTTCTGCTAAGGAGAAGAGTCACTATGGCATTCGGAGTAACGCGAGAAGAGCTTGCAGCTTGGAAGCAAGCGGTTCTGCGCGGTGAAATAGCATATCTAACCCATTTTTGGATCGATAACCGATTTCCGCAATACACTACTGTGACGAAGGTAGGCTGCGCCGACCTAGATAAGCTGACGAGCTGGTGCCGATCTCACGACCTGAATCCGCGATATATTCATCACCGTCAGCCGTATCCTCACTTTGATCTTATTGGACCGCGGCAGAAGATCATATTGGAGCAGGAAGGTCTTGTGTCACATGTCGTGCGTTTTCGATTATAGTCCGCCCTCCATCTCTACCCCTCTGCTGATATCCGCACATTCTCCGACTTGATCGGGTTGAGGAGCAGACAGAGCAGGGCTAACAACATACTGCCTGAGGCAACAATAAATAGTGAGACATAACCAAGGTTGTCAACTGCTAAGCCAAGAAGCGGCGGAGATAGGATCGCAGCTAACGATGAGACCAAATAGTAGAGTCCTGTTCGTGTACCGATGCTTCTCTCGGTGCCAGTCGATACGACTAATGGATAAGAGTTAATATTGATACATGCCCAGAATACTCCTCCAATCGCCAACAGGAGACGTAATACGAGCAAAGTATTGACCAGAGGAACGAGAGCGAATACGAGAAACAATCCGCATATTCCGATCAAGATGATCTTCTTCTTTCCGAACCTCTTTCCAAGCAAACCGCTCGGAATGGCAAACAGCACGAAGAATAACGAGAAGAACGTTAGCGAGAAGGCGGAGTCGCTCTCAGACAGTCCCATATGATTCTTGCCATACAGCGTAAACAAGGACTCTACCCCTTGATAAGCCACAAACCAGAAAAAGATCGCCGCCAACAGCATAATCGTCGTCCGGTCCAACTCTCCCCTTAATCTAATCCGCTGCTTATCCTCGGATATGTGCACCACAGAATCACGCTTTTCCTTGATGAATGTATACAAGATGAACATCGCGATCAGTGTAATAATCGCAGCTGCGATGAATGGAAACGCTTTATTCTGTCCATACAGCATGGACCCCGCGCCAAATGCGATGATTCCCCCGACACCGCCCATGAAGTTAATAATTCCGTTAGCCTTCGTTCGCTTATCTTCAGGAGTAATCTCCGGCATTAACGCGATCGTCGGAGAACGATAGATACTCATGGCCAGATTCATCAGCACCATGAACAAGATGAGCGTAATGAAGCTCCAATGAAACGGAATGAGTGCTACAAACAAGGCGCCCAGCGGCATACCGATTAATAGATATGGCATGCGTCTTCCGACCCGAGTGTCGGTCTTGTCGCTTCGATTGCCGATCCAAGGCTGCAGAAACAGGGCAAAGTAGTTGTCGATCGTCATCATAAATCCAATTAACGCAGTGCTGCTGAGGAATGATTCAAGAAAATACGGCACAAATGCATTGTAGAGCGCCCACGTGATGCTAATACTGAAAAAACCGAAGCCTAACAGCCATGTCTTCTTCATCCGATCATCTCCTCACGATTCAGGTAAGGTTTCACTACACACCTTCCATTATTATACATTAATATAATAGACGGACAATCTGAAATATTGTGTAGTGCAAAATACATCCATAATAATCAATCGCTAGAGACTCGAACGCAGCAAAAAACAGCCGAAGGGAGTGAACCCCTTCGGCTGTTTGGTTTAAACTATGTTCGCTGTCTGTAGGTTGAGCCACGCCATCTCTTGCGGCGTGAGGCTGATCTGAACCGCGCGGAAGCTGGACATCAGCTCCGCGACCTGGTACGGCCCGATCAGCGCACAGGTTGGGAACGGTTGATTCAGCACGTAGGCGAGTGCGATCTGATTCGCATCTGTGCCCTTCTGCTTCGCGAGCTCCTCAGCTCTTGCATACCGTTCCCAATTATCGTCGCTGTAGTATACGCGTACGGCTTCTTCATCCTCGCGCTTATCAGGCGAGAAGCGGCCGGTAAAGAAGCCCCCCGCTTGCGAAGACCAACTGAGCAGCGGCAGCTGCGTATGCGAGTGCCACTCGATATCTTGGGCGCTTGCAGATACGCAGTCTTTCCAGCGCGGCTCATTCGGCACAGCCAGACTGAGGTTCGGGCTGTTGCAGGCAAGCTTGGTCAGCCCGCTTCGTTCGGCATATTCATTAGCCGCTTGAATGCGAGCGGTCGTCCAGTTCGACACACCAATCGCTTGGCAGCGTCCTGATTCTACCTGTTCATGCAGCCATTCCATGATGGCGCCAACGGGCACTTCAGGATCATCGCGATGAAGCATATACACATCCACCGCTTCCAGCTGCATGCGCTCTAAGGAGACTAGCAGATCCTCCGTGATCGCTTCGCGATTCACTCGCGGACCGTTCCCATCGAAATGTGCGCCTTTGCCAATAATCATGATGCTGTCTCGATTCTGACGCTCCTTCAGCCATAATCCCAGCGCTTTCGCGCTGCTGTCCCCATATATATGGGCAGAATCGATCATATTGCCGCCGATCTCAGCGTAGGCGTCAAGCAGTTCCATAGACGCTTCCAGACGATCCAGACTGAGCATCGTCGAACCTAATACGAGCCGTGAGCAAGGTAGCTTCAATCCATCGATGTTGATATACGGCATCGAACCAACCAACTGGTTAACCTTATCAATCATTGACCATTCTCCTCTCACTATCGAGACAACTCTCCTTATTAAGGCCCTAAGGCTGAGCGGACAGCACAATTCGGCTTCTCTCACGCGCAGAATGCAAGCAGGCTTCTAGCAGCTTCATATTGTGTACGGCATCATCCGCTGCAAGCGGCAGTGTCGGTTGACCCGCGACAGCACGAGCAAAATTATCCGCTTGAGCGATGTAAGGATTAGTCGATTCCGGCACTTCTTCACGCTCTGTTCCGCGGCTGATGACGCGATACGCGGCGTCGTCCACCCCCGCAGAGTAGGCCATCGGAAGGACAATTCGTCCATCTGTGCCGAGAATCTCCAACGTCTGGCGATGTTCAGCCCACATGCCGCAATCAAACGTCAGCGCGATGCCATCCGAGAATTCAACCAAGCCGGATGCCATCATATCGACGTCACCATGCTCAGCAGAGAACATCGCATGCACGGTCACCGCCTCTGGCTCGCGTCCTAGGAAGTAGCGCGCCGCGCTGAGCGGATAGCAGCCCACATCATACAGTGAGCCGCCTCCCCAATCTACGCGATAGCGGATATTGTTAAAGTCGCGGGCATTATTGAACGTGAATACCCCGTGGATGCCTCGAATCTCGCCTATCTCGCCAGCAGCGATCAGGCTGCGGATCTGCTCCATACGCGGGTGGTGACGATACATGAACGCCTCCGCCAGATGAACGCCCGCTGCGGCACAGCCATCAACCATCTCGCGAGCTTCAGCCGCGTTCAGCGCCAGCGGCTTCTCGCACAGTACATGCTTGCCCGCTGCTGCGGCTCGCAGCACCCATTCCTTATGGAGATGATTTGGTAGCGGAATATAAACCGCATCAATCACCTCATCCGCCAACAATTCCTCATAGCTGCCATATGCCTTTGCAATCTTGAATTGTTCGGCCATTTGCTTCGCCTTGCCTAAGTCACGACTCGCAACAGCTTCCAATATGCCATGCTGTGATTGCTCAATTGCTGGAATGACTGCACGAGCTGCGATATATGCGGTACTCATAATTCCCCATCGCAGCGGCTTGATCAAGCACATCCACATCCTCTCATTAATGGTTTATTCGTCTTCTCCGAATACAGGCATGATGCCTAATTCGAAGCGGAACGACTTCTCATTCAGCTGATACTTATCGATCAAGCGAGGACCGCAGGAGTTCGAGCCTACGCCGCTCATCTTATAATCGAGATGTACAATCGTTTCTGGTCTGCGCGTCAGCTCAATATTATGCTCAGCAGCCGTCAAGTCCGCAGGCGTATAATGGGACGCGTTGAAGGAGAATGACGCTGGCGCCGTGAACTTCAAGCCCATTCCCAGCGGATTGCTTACAACTGCCCATTCCGTACCATAGCGCGATCCATTCTCTTGCGGCATGATGTAGTCTTCATGCATCTCATCCACAGTGGTGAGGTATAAGCCTCTTTTTGCACTAATGCGCTTATCGATATAGCTCTCATGTGGACCATAGCCATAATACGAAACGGCTTCATTCCCCTTCGGCATCGTGAGCTGCAGACCGAAGCGAGGCAGGAATTCATTCTCCTCGCGCACACTGACATCTGTCGCCAGCTTAATCTCACCGCTCGACTTAACCGTCCACACTGCTGTTCCTCTCACGAAGCTTGCCGTTGTGTAGCCGCCCAATGAATATTCAACCTCAATACGAACTTCATTCGCGTCGATCTGGCTCCAAGCTGTGCGGTATACCTTCGTTACCGCGCGGTCATAGCCTTGAGCGGACCATGTATTCCGCACGTTCCGATCATTGTCCGCCGGCGCGCGCCATACTTGGAACAGTGCCGGTGCTTGGATCATCTCGACGCCTTGCTTCGAGATGCGTGTAAAGGCGCCTAGACTGAGATCGAACGCATGCTCAAAGTCGAACCCAGTTAGCGTCAAGCATGTTCCATGCTCAACTACGCTTATGCCGCCGCGGTGAGCATTCCAATGAGAAGCATCTGTCGTATTGTCAGCGGAATGAGCATCTTCAGAAGCAACATCGGCAGCCGCATTCAGCACAAACTGCTCGAATCCCAGCTCATACCCAGCTTCAGCCCACACCGTATCTTGATTCAATACACAGCTAACCGTCAGATCCAATGACCCGTTCACATGAGGCAATGTATATTCCAGATCAATTACCGCCTCGCTGTGAGGCTCTACAGCAGGCGCGGCCATGTGACCTTGCTCCAGCAGCACACCTTGGGATTCGATTCTCCAGCGAATATCCATCTTCGACAGATCGCTGAAATCATAGCGATTCGTTACGCTCAGCTTGCCGCTCGACAGTTCAATAGCTTGCATCCGTACTGGGGCATAGACCTCTTTCAATTCCAACAAGCCAATTTGCGGCTTGCGATCCGGCGACACCAGACCGTCGAGGCAGAAGTTGCCGTCGTGCGGCTTTTCACCGAAGTCACCTCCGTATGCGTAGAACGGTTTGCCTTCAGGCGTGAATGTTTTAATACCGTGGTTCACCCATTCCCAGACACAGCCGCCCATCAGCTTCGGATAGGCATCAATTACGTCCCAGTAATCCTTCAGATCCCCTGGGCCGTTGCCCATGGCATGGCTGTATTCGCACAGGAACATCGGCTTCGTATTCGCTTCATCCTGCGCGTATTCTTCAAGACCAGGTACTGACATATACATACGGCTTTCAATACCCAGAGCACTCTGATCGAACCGATGCTCTGAATCCCAGCAAGATCCCTCATAATGCACTATGCGAGAGCGATCACGTTCATGAGTCCAATTCGCCATCGCGACATGATTAGGGCCGAAGTTCGACTCATTGCCAAGCGACCAGATGATGACGCAGGCATGGTTCTTGTCCCGCTCAACCATTCGAATCTGCCGATCCAAGAACGCCTCTTTCCATTCCGGCAGCCTCTGAAGCCCCTTGTCTGTGTAGCACAACACGTCGCCATGCGATTCAAGGTCTGCTTCATCTACAACGTAGAAGCCGTATTGATCGCACAGATCAAGGAATCGCGGATCGTTAGGATAGTGCGATGTCCGAATCGTGTTAATGTTGTGCCGCTTCATCAGCAGGAGATCATCGATCATGTGCTGCAGCGGGATCGTCTGACCGAGCTCTGGATGAGAATCATGGCGATTCACGCCCTTGAGCTTCACCGCACGGCCATTGATACAGAATACACCGTCAACCACTTCAATACAGCGGAAGCCTGTCTTGAAATTGATCACTTCCGTACCGCTAGTCAATACGATATCGTATAAGTACGGATGCTCCGCGTTCCACAGAACTGGCTGTGACACTTGAATCTCGAACGTATGCGCCCCGTCCACGACATTTTCCTGAATAGATAAACTCTTGCCTTCACGGTCCTTCAACTCAACCTTAACCTGTGTAGATCCAACGGACTCTACCTCCACCTTAATCGAACCTGTGCCATAATCATCAGCGAGCTCGACCCGGTTGAACACGTCGCGAATGTGCGCACGATCGCGTGCCAGCATGTACACATCACGGAATATGCCCGTATAGCGCCACTGATCCTGATCCTCGAGGTAGGAGCCGTCGCACCATTTGATGACCATGACCGCGATTCGGTTCTTGCCTGCGCGCACATGAGATGAGATGTTGAACTCCGCCGGAACGCGGCTGCCTTGGCTGTAGCCGACTAAGCTGCCGTTTACCCACACATAGAAGCAAGCGTTTACACCTTCGAATACGATATACTTATCTTTCTCCTGCCACTGGCTGCCAATCTGGAACTCTCGCACATATAGACCGGCAGGGTTGTTGTCTGGAACATACGGCGGATCATGTGGAAATGGATAATTAACATTCGTGTATTGCATCTGGTCATAGCCCTGCACCTGCCAACAAGAAGGAACGAGCATATCATCCCAGCCGCTTACATCGTATGTACCCTCAACCCACTCGTCCCGCACATCCTTCGCACGCGGATGAAATTGAAATTTCCAATTGCCGTTTAAGGTTTGGAACCATGGCGAGCGGCCTCGCTTGCCTGCGCTTGCAGCTTGCACATCACCATAAGGAATGTAAGCGGAGCGTGGACGTTCACGGTTCAGTTGAAGCATTTGCGGATCTTCCCAGTAAGCTTGAATCGTCATCTAGTAGCACCTCTCATAAGAGCAGACACCTTGCATTTGAATAGGAATTAAACAATTTTCTTATCAAATAGAACTGCAACTGGTGCATGCATCTGGTATTATATATAGAATTATAACGCTGTTGAGTATGTAGTTACAGATTCGGATTTTCTTATTTATTTAACGATTTTCTTATACTAATAGAAATGAGGTCAGATGAGAATGAGGGACACCTTCGGATTTCTTATGCAATCGGATACGGAGGCCAAGCTTCCTATATATATGGCAGGCGCCGGGCATTGGGAGGACCAGGACCCCGTTGAAAGACCGGATGGATACCCGTTGTATCAATGGCTGCACTGCTTGTCTGGCGAGGGAGAATTGAGGGTCAATGGACAGACCGCGCGCGTCAAGCCTGGAACAGGGATGTTTCTGTACCCGGATGAGCCGCATGCTTACAGCAGCATACAATCGCCTTGGGAGGTATGTTGGATCACATTTTCGGGAAGGGAAGCTGCGGCGATGGCGCGTATCGCTGGCTTAACCCACTCAGGCGTATACGGCGTGAGCAGTCAAGAATTAATCGTGAATCATATGAAAAATGCGTTATCGCTGACACTATCGGGGAAACCGCTCGCAGGCTTGGAAGGATCCAAGCTCGTCTACACATTTCTAATCGATATGATGAAATATTTGACGGTTCAGCAGCTTTCTGTCGATCAGAGCTATTTTCGCTTGCAGCCTGTGTTCGACTATATGGAGCAGCACTACAGCCGCGATATTACGCTGGAAGAGCTGGCGGATCAGCTTGGCTTATCGGTTCAGCATCTGTGCTTGCTGTTTCGTCGAATATTGAATAAGCGGCCTGTTGAGTATTTGAACCAGCTGCGCATTCACAAGAGCAAGGAAATGATGCTTCAGTCGCCTGACGCCAGAATTGGCGAGATCGCGCGGATGGTGGGATTCGAGACACCGGGATATTTCAGCACGCTGTTTAAGCGATATGAAGGCATGACGCCGGAGACTTTCCGCAAACTGAATTGGCTGCGATGAGAAGCAGCTCAGGATTATAGAGGTCTTGCTCCGCGATGAATTTAGTTTAGTATACTAAACCTAGTTTTCTATTTGAAATATAGTGTGACATTTGTCATACATGCCCCGCTCACCCCTATTTTACGATGAAGTCAGATCATGGATAGGAGTGAAGTACAGTGAACCTGCCAATGCGCGGTATTATGCCGCCAGTTTCAACTATATTCAAATCAGATATGACACTTGACCGCGAAGGAATGACTCTTCTCATTGAACACTTGATCAAGCAAGGTGTTCACGGCTTATTCTTTATGGGTACCGCAGGCGAATTCGCCAACATGTCGATGGATCTGCGCAAGGAGGTTACCCGTTTCGCAGTTGAAGCTGTAGGCAAGCGCGTGCCTGTATGGATCGGTACAGGAGCTAACAGCACAGACGAAGTGGAAGAGCTGTCCAGATATGCGGAAAATGAAGGTGCGGACGGAGTCATCGTCATTAATCCTTCCTACTATACACTTGGTGAGACACAGCTATGGGAGCATTTCTCTCGAGTTGCTCGATCGGTTAAGCTGCCTATTATGCTGTATAACTTTCCGATGCTGACAGGTCAAGATCTGACGCCTGAATTCGTTAAACGTCTTGCAACGACTTACTCCAATGTTGTGGGTATCAAAGATACCGTTGACCGCCTTGCGCATATGCGTGAAATGATACATACAGTGAAGTCCGTTCGACCTGACTTTTCGGTATTTGCGGGCTATGATGAGTATCTAGCAGATGTGCTTATTCTCGGTGGAGACGGCGCTATTCCTGCAAGCTCTAACTTTGCGCCTGAGCTGACGCTTGGCATCTGGAACGCCTTCCATAAGAAAGACATGAATGAGCTCATGCAGATTCAACGCAAGCTCGCGTACATCCCTTACATGTACGCGCTCGATGCGCCATTCGTCAATGTCGTGAAGGAAGCCATTCGCATGCGCGGATTGGACATTTCCACACAGGTGTTGGCTCCAGCACTGCCGCTACCTGAGAGCAAGAAGGCTGAGCTTCATAGAATTCTATCGCAAGCAGGCCTGATGAGTAACACACCAGAACCAGAATTCGTGCCTGTATTCTAATCCAGACACATCATAAAGGGTCGCGCCAGCATGAACCTCTTCATGCGGCACGACCCTTGTTCAATTTATAAGAGCGAGGACAATTGCCCCGCCAATCGGATGAGCTCGCCGCGCGCCAGCTCTTTCTTCGCGTCCCATTGTCCGGTCGGGATCGAGAAGCTTGCCGCTGCGAGAACGCGCCCGAATACGTCGGTAACAGGCACCGCTAGGCAGCAGAATCCCGCCGCCACCTCTTCAAGATCCTCAGCATGCCCCTGTTCTCGTATATGCGGCAGCTGCTGCAGCAGCTCGTTCATATCCTTCAACGTGTTGCTAGTCAACGGTAGAAAGGCTTGATCGCGATATAATCGCTCCACTTCTGCTTCACCCATTGCAGCAAGCAGCACCTTACCTAAAGCGGTGGTGTACGCTGGAATCCGTCTTCCCGGCTCCGAGAGCAAACGAACTGGCGTTGGTGCTTCTACCTTCGCCAGATAAACGATATGGTCTCCTTCAAGCCGCGCCAATTGCGCCGTTTCGCCAACAACGGCTACCGCAGCCGCAGCATGCTGCATAAACAGCTTTACGACGTCCATGTTGGAGAAATAAGCGTTGCCGAGAAACGCGAAGGTCGAACCTAATACGTACGTATCTCCCTTCTCGCGCTCAACCCATTCCAACGACTCCATCGTATGCAAGAGCGAGAACATCGTGCTCTTATTAATCCCCGTTGCCGCGCACAGGTCGATCAATCTCAACTTCGAAGGATGACGGGCGATACAAGCCAATACTTCATGCCCGCGCTCCAACGCCGGCACCCAATACTTTCGTTTCATACCCTGCACCTATCTTCTATAAGCTGTACTATACTCGAACGATTTCAGCAATTCTGCTGTCCGGGTCCTGTGTAAAATGTGTCCGATACTCTACCCGACCGATCTCACAGCCCTGTCCAATCGTGATTTCGTTGCCGCGTACGACGTTGGCACATGTATGCTCAAGATTAATCCGGTCGCCTTCAATGATGTCCGATTTCAGCTTAGCATCAGGCATTACCTTCATGATGCTTGGCAGAAAGGAGATCAGATTCTTGAGCATGCTGCCCTTGCGAACTTGAATCCATTCACCGCCGATTTCTCTCACTTCGCTCGGCCAGTTCACACTCATGTCGAGACGCCCCACATTTAGCAGCCCCTTAATGTTGCAGGAACCCGCTACATCCATAATCTCGACTGCACAGTTCGTTTCAACCGTAAGGCCGCCTTTTATATTCAATCGCTCACTTCGCAGGCATCCTCCAACGGTCATCATGCCGCTGATGCTGCCCTCTCTAAAGTTTGCGTCGCCCGCAACGTCGGACTGGCCTTGAATCATCAGTTTCCCAGCAATAAGCTCTCCGCGTACGTTTAGGTTGCCACGCACCTTCATCTCCTGCGTACTTAGCGCACCTTTCACATTGGCATTGCCCGTACAAGTGAGCAGGCTGCAATCCAGGTTCCCATTAATCGTTCCGTCACCCGTGATCTTAGCTTGCTGGTATGCCCCTCCAGGCGAGCTTGAGGAGCCTATAATCTTGAGATCTTGCTTCGCATGCTGTGCCATTCTATTGCCTCCCGTTCCAAGTTAGATAAATAGTTAACCGCTACAATCTTATCCGATTGTATACACGAGCTCGTTCGTCTACGATCAGATCGGAATGATATTCAACTTGATCAATCTCGCAATCTGGTCCAATCGTGATGCTGTTGCCCCGCACGATCTTGGCCTTCGTATTCTCCAGCACAATTCGATCCCCTTCGATCGTATCGACCAGCAGCTGAGGATTGCCGAATACCGATGAGATCATCTTGTTCACGATGTCATGCTTCTGCTTGCCTCGTTTCACTACAATGTTTTCTCCGCCAATACTGCCCACCTTGCATTTGGCAACAAACTCGAGATAGATCTTCTCCGCGTTGAGCAACCCGAATATATCAACCTTCCCATGAGTTATAAATTCTTCCGCCTGACAATCTCCATCAACGGAAATTGCGCCATTCACTTCAATCTTCTCTGCAGCCGTTCTCTCTTCTATCGTTACGCTGCCATCTATTCGAATCTGTTCCGCTTGAACAGCACGCATAAACTTGCATAGTCCTTGTATGTGAATGGACTTCGCCGATAAATTGCCCTTCACTTTGCCCTTGCCGTTGCATTGAAACAGATTGCATGTTACATCGCCAGTTACTTCCGCGACTCCATCAATCGTCACGCGATTAAATTCGCCGCCATGTATTTTCCCGACCCCGCTAATCGTGTTATCTCCCAGCATGTGATCCGTCATACGAACTCCTCCACTTCAAGTAAGTTTGGCTTTCAATTGTTCCAGGCACCCTGATACGGATAGCCTAGCGATTACTTGCGCAGCGCTGTCTACGTACAGCTCATGGGGACTAGAGATGAGCATGAATGTTGTTACATTCAGCTTACGGATGATGAGGAGATCACATGCCTTCCCCTGAAAATGGGTGTACTTCTCATGAAGAAACAGGAGCAGATCGCGGCCTTCCCTCAGATCAACAGCGTCCGTCGCCAGTACCTGTTCGAGCATATACATGTAAATAACCTGTTCAAAGGTAAATGCCTCTGCATCACCCATCTGCTGGATAAAGAGATCAAGCGCCTCAGGCGAAATAATCTCTCGCTGAATGAGATCTGATTTATGCAGTGCGGTATTAATGGGGTTCAAAGAAAACACCGCAGCAAGCTCATCAAGTGACAAGCTGTCCTTCATACTGACAATCTTATCAATGCGTTCTAATATCTTGCGTTTCGGAAAATACGTTTCTTGACCAGTATGTGTCGACTTTCGAATGAACCAATCATCCGGAATGATGTCCTTGCGCTTCCATCGATATAATTGACCGTACGATATTCCTGTCAGCTCGAGCAATTCTTTCTTGGATATTAATGCCTCTTCCATCTCAAAGCACCTCCCAACTCACAGTGCAACATTGTTATGCATACATCGTAACATTGTTACGTCGTTAACGCAACATTGTTTCATCCATATTGTGCGTCTTTCACTTGCTACACAATAAAAGGGATGATCAATAGCTCGATCACCCCTGTTTACAACTGGATATACAGGCTCAGAGCCCAAGCGTCTGCTTATGTGCTTGCCGTTTATCTATTCTATGAGTAAGCAAGATAAGCACAATCAATTCGCCTAAAGTTCCAATAGATTGCGTTAAAGCGCCCAGCACACCGTTCCACTGCGGTACTGCGACAATCAATAGGAGCATGACGGAGATCGTGACCGTCACGTTGCCGATCTGAGAATACATCATCAAGCGCGTTTGTTTGCGAAGCATCACCAGTCCATTGAAATAGTCGACCCAAGGAAATACGAGCGCCAATATCACAAATATGCCAAGCACTCGCAGGCTCTCCTCCAGCAATCTGCCATCGCTTCCGATAATGCTGCCTACGAGCCATTCTCCGATCGGCGTAAAGGCAACCAAGCTGATCAGAGCGGCTGGTATCGCATGAAACATCAATCCAAAGCGCTTTACAGCCCCCGGATCCTTCTCATAGAAATTAAGCACGATCTGATGCACATACCCGAAGAATGTAATAATCACATAAGTAATGCTTAAAGCGACAGCATACGATGAGATCGCAAGCTCAATATCCGTAGTCTTGCCGAGCAAAGCATTAATGAACGGGCCGATGATGACGGAGATAAAGGACGTTACCAAGAGCGGTCGGTAAAATGGAAATACATCCTTCATCGTTCGCACCTTAGATTGCATGGAGCGTTCAGGGATATGACGGAGTATTCTCCGCCCCTCGAATATGCTGACCGTTGCTTCGATCATCATCCCCACAAGAAAGATAACTGCCCCAGTGTACGCGCCTATCGTCAATTTTCCGTTCATAAATACTAGCGCTGCCGCATACATGCCTGCAATTCGTATAATCATCCCGATCGTCAACCACTTCGTCTGCATATTGCGTATGATAATTCCATGGTACAGGCATCTTATCGCCGAGAATATGGTCACAAAGATTAATATTGAATACGAGCTCAGCACCTCGACCATCAGCGCTTCGTCTACATTAAATATAGTGCTTATGATCCTATGACCCAATGGAGTATAAGAGATAAACAATCCAACCACCATCGTAACGAGCAAGATGAGAGCGGCAATCTTGCCAACCGATCGGAATGCCGTCCGATCTTCCGCAAGCGCAGAGCAAGTCTGGCGCAGAAACACGGCTGGACGTTCCGTGATCGTAAATAGGCTTGACGCAATGGAATAACCAGCTATCGTTATTTCAGGATCCGGGGCATGCGCCAACGTACTATTAATGATGAGATGCGATAAGGACACGAGGCTGGCCGATATGCCTAGCGGTATAAAAAACGCCATAATTTGCTTCAAAGGTACTGCGGTTCTCGGATTAACGCTATCTACATAATCGTTCCCGACCTCTGCCATGATGCCACATTCCTTTCAGATGATGTACGATGGTAATTATCTTACCTCTAGTTGCTAACTATTAACAATATGAAATTTGAAATGCAGCCCTTTCATTAAAAAACAGCAGCTCAGGGCAATTGCACCCTTAAACTGCTGTTCCTCAGTTAGCATCTTTTTGACGTTTATTTTCTATAAATATACGCGCTTGTTCGCCTTGCCTGATTCATAGATGCCTGCGACCAGCTTCTGTGTCTTAATCGCTTCATGCCCATCAATCGCTGCCTTCTTGCCTGCATCGATCGAATGATAGAAATCCTTAATCTGCTTACTGTGACTAACGCCCCAGTACTGCTTCACGCCTGCGCCGTAATCCATAATCTCGTTCGGGTTCTTATCAGCCGATAGTGCAGTTCCATTGTGATATTCAACCGTACCGCGGTCACCATACACTCTCGCATAGCCGTTCTCGCAATGCAATTCAATTTCTACCGGCGCGTCGCAGCTGTGATAGGTCATGGTATAGAACGAAGCGGTCACACCGTTTTTAAAGGAAATGATCCCTTCTGCACAGTCTTCCACTTCAATATGTTCATGGGTGCGATTGGAGATATTAGCGCTGATGAAGTCGATCTCATCATCGATAAACCATCTCATCAGATCCAATGTATGTATAGACTGATTAATAATGACGCCGCCGCCTTCTTGCTCCCAGGTACCTCTCCAATCACTCTGCCCGTAATATTCATCCGTACGCTTCCACGTCACAGAGCATCTAGCGCCTAACACCCGCCCTAATCGTCCAGATTCCAGTTCCTTCTTAATCAGCAGTGAGCCGGGGTTATATCGATTCTGGAAGATGACTCCGAAAGTGACGTTTTGATCTTCACATGCTTGAATCATCGCTTCCGCATCTTCAACCGAGATGCTCATCGGCTTCTCCGTTATTACGTGCTTGCCTGCTCTAGCAGTGGCTATGACCATCGGCGCATGTAAATAATGCGGGGTGCATACGTGAACAACATCAAGTTCCGCTTCTTTCAGCATCCTATTGTAATCTAGATAATAATCGCAATTGTAAGCTTGGGCTGCTGTTTTCGCGCGTTCTTCCATCACATCGCAGACTGCTACCACTTCAGCCGTTCCACTAAGCTGCACTGAAGTCGCATGCATCGGAAAAATAGTACCACAACCGATAATACCGACCCTTTTCTTCCTCATGCTTCATCATTCTCCTTTTGCGCTGGTTCATGAATGCTCTTCTTTGGCAAGTGTACAAGAGTTCATATTGAACTTCAAGGCATACACACATATACAGTTCTCGAAAGTGAAAGACTAGTCCTCGAACTGAAGATTTCCTCATTTAGCGGGTTGAACTTCGAAGTTAAATATTTGATAATACAATCATTGGAACTGAGCAAGTCCTTAACTAAAAGAGAAGGTGTTTAAGATCGGTATTATTGTAGTGGAAGTATGTACGAATAACTGGCTTGCAGGATATGATTTAGAGGAACTGGAGCTGCAGTATCCGGAAGTTGCAGTGTTGAGAACCGAATGTCTTGGCTTCTGCGGGCTATGCAAGATGCGCCCCTATGCGATCGTCAATGGCAAACGTATCAGCGGGAAAACGATTGAAGAGTGTGTTGAGCTTATTAAAGCAGCTATTGAAGCAGAGCTGGCTGCTCTTAATGAGGTATAAGATGGCGGATACGAGCCATATATATGAGGTATAGTAGCATTACGATATGCGCTTAAGAATCTATCGTTTGACCCCTGTGTTGAGATATGATAACTATACTTTTCATAGCTATTTTATTGACTAAAATTTTACTTTTGATTACACTGAAGTCGTAACCATATTTTTCAAGGTATTATAATTATAATACCTTGTTCTCCAGTGTAAGAACGAATTTCTATCATTTCCGCTTCATTACTTAATGAAGTGCATGAACTGCAGGTGACCCTAATGCAAACAGAACGCATTCAGAAAGCCATCGCTCAACTAATTGACGAAGAATACGAGAAGCCCCTTGTTGATATCGGGCTGATTCGTGACGTCTTGATACGCGAACAGTCTGTTGCGCTGACGATGCTTATGAAGGAAGAAGACAGTGACAAGCAGGCAGCCTATCGCTCAGCTATCACGGATGCTCTGAACAGTGTCGACATACAGGATGTGCATGTCCGGATCAAACTGATCACGAAGGATGAGAAGGACAGGATCGTCGCGAGCAGGCTCACGCCGATTGCAGCGCCTCCTAAGCCTGTTCAGAATGTTCAGAAGCTATCGCCTCTGATTAACCCGGAATCAGGAGTTCGATTCCTGTCGGTTGCAAGCGGCAAGGGCGGCGTTGGCAAATCCACGGTAACGGTTAATCTTGCGCTGGCTTTGCAACGAGCAGGCAAACGAGTTGGCATCATCGATGCAGACATTTACGGCTTCAGCATTCCAGTCATGCTGGGCATCACCGAGAAGCCCAAGAAAGAGAACAATCGAATTGTGCCGGTTGAACGCATGGGAGTGCACGTCATCTCAACAGGATTCTTTGTCGAATCCAACAGCCCTGTCATCCGGCGCGGACCATTGCTAGGCAAGATGATCTCCACATTTTTGAATGAAGTAGAATGGCCTGCGCTTGATTATATATTAATTGATTTACCGCCAGGTACAGGTGATATTCCAATGTTCGTGCATCAGAACATACCACATTGCTCTGAGATCATTGTTACCACTCCACACTCTACAGCCAGCTTTGTTGCTGCTAGAGCAGGTGCAATGGCGCAGAAGACGAATCATCACATCTTGGGAGTCGTGGAGAATATGGCTTACTTCGAGGATGATTGCGGGAAGAGGCACTACCTCTTCGGGCAGGGCGGCGGTGCTAAATTGGCTGAGCAATTGCAAACGAGGCTGCTCGCTCAGATACCGATCTCCGCACCTGATACGAATGTTGCTGAAGCTGAGTTTATCCCATCTGTGTATGAATCCGATACTCGAAACGGGGTCATATACGAGGAATTGGCGCAGCAAATTATAGATCATTTTTAGTATTCCAAATATTTTGAAAAGGGACTGAGGAGACATGGCATTTGTTATTACTGCAGGTTGCCAAGAGGAGAAAGCTGCCGATTGCGTAGATGTATGTCCGGTCAGCTGTATCGAAGAAGGTCCGGATCAATTCTACATCGATGCTGACACTTGCATCGATTGCGGCGCTTGTGAAGCCGCTTGTCCGGTTGGCGCAATTTCTTGGGAAGATGATCTAAAGGATGACGAGAAGATCTTCATTCAAAAAGCACGTGACTTTTTTGCTTCAAAATAAGCACTTATACGTTGAAACATCAAGGGGCTTCCCCATAAGTAGCCATACTACTTATAGGGGAAGCCCCTTCTTCATCCTATAGATCATGAAGACATCAATCGCGTCTGCATGAATACCAGCTCGTGCGCGAGCTTGTCGATGCGCTGCAGCACCTCTGGATCTACAATTTCCCGCTGCTCATTAAAGTGTGAATCGTGCAAATAAACATAACTCGGCGCAACGAACGCTCGGAAGAAGCCCGCAATTGGCTTCAATTGGTTCTCGATCACTAGATAGTGCTGATACGTTCCCCCATTGGCCAAGAAACCGATCACTTTATTCTGAAATGCGGACACTGGCACCAGATCAAACAAATTTTTGAGTACCCCAGTCATAGATGCTTGATATATAGGCGTCCCAATCAGGTAGAAGTCAGCTGAGCTCACCTTCTCAATGACCGTCTGTGTATCTCCCGTGTACGATGATGGATTGCGGCCATCGCAAAATTGAACATCATAATCCTTCATATCCAACAATTCCACTTCAATGTCGGGATAGCTGCTGCGCACAACATCAAGTGTACTCTGAATGCCGACTCGTGTCTTCGAGCCTGCAATCGCCCCTGAAATACCGAGTAGTTTCATGTTCTCTCTCCTGCACTTTAGTATAATTATTATACATTTATATATAATAATTATCTGCTTGCTCCTAACTTTTGTCAATATGTTACCACAATAGGTACTAAACTATTTATACATATATGTTGACTTTGTAGCATTTGCTTCATACAATGAAATGTATAATTTCCACATGTTTAAATATTAAGTTTATACAATCATATGAACAAGTGAGGTGATTGGTCGTGCAGCAGCCATCTGGCACTTCCACTCGCAAGCAAGTCATGCAGCTTCTGAAGACGAATGGAGAACTCAGCGCTAAAGATCTCACAGCTAAGCTGGGTATAACAGGCATGGCAGTACGGCGTCATCTCGACACTTTAGAGCGGGATGGGTTAATCGAGTTTCGTACAATCCGTCAGCCTATGGGTCGACCAACCGCCTTGTACCGCTTGACCGAGCTTGCAGAGAGTCATTTTCCGAAAAATTATCATGTTGTCGCGCTTGATCTGCTTGGCGAGCTGGAAAGTGAAGCCGGTGAAAGCATGGTGAATCGCCTATTTGACCTCCGCAAGGAAACACTCCAGCATAAATATGCAGATGCGTTAGAGAATAAAGGATTGCATGAGAAAGTTCAAACATTAGCCGAGATACAAAATGAAAACGGTTATATGGTGGAGCTGGAACAGGAGAGCGACGATACATTCTTATTAAAAGAGCATAATTGTCCGATCGCGCAGATCGCCAATCATTATAATCACGCCTGCCAGTGTGAGCTCAATCTGTTTGAGAGCTTGCTGGACGCTAATGTTCACCGAACCGAGTGTCTTGCTAAGGGAGATAATAAGTGCGTATATGTCATTAAGAAAAAAGATGATCTTAACCCGTAATTACATACAAAGCGCCGACTCACGAGTCGGCGCTTTGTTTATGTCCTTCATACTTTTATTCGCAGTATACCGATAACACCAGCAGCTATTCCAACTTCTGATTGTACAGGGAGTATCCAAAATCTATCAAACAGCCGTTTCCCTCGATTTCCCAACTGCTAAAATTTATTTAAGCTTTCTACTCTCGATTTATCGTACAAGCACCTTCTCCAAGTGCATACCACATCAAAAAAACCTTGATACAATAAGCTTTTTTCGCATTTTCATTCAATTAACGACAATCTCTAACAATACCTTTCCGTCTTCAGCTTGAATAGAAACAACTCTAGCAACCAATCGACAAGATCTCATATTATTCGTATAATGGTTTCTAGTTGAATACTTCGATATTGGCGGTGAAACTATTGATCTATGCATTGGCGTTTATTATTTCATTTACAATAGTATATTTATTGATCCCACCTTTAGGGAGAATAGCATTTCGTCTTGACTTTGTGGATAAGCCTAGGAAAGATGCTGAGCGCAAGATTCATCGTGAACCAATTCCGCTCACAGCGAGCTATGCGATATTTGCCGGATTCTTCGCGACTTATCTGCTGCTGACTCGTGAATTTACGCTTGAAACCGCGGCTCTATTCTTTGGAGGAATATTACTGCTAACGATCGGTACATTGGACGATTGGTATAAGACGAAAGGCAAGGACTTTCCAGCCCTGCCTAAACTGATCGTTCAAGTATCCGCGGCAGTGCTCGTATTCGCTTCTGGCGTCGCATTTACAGGTTTCTTCAACCCGTTCACGGAAACCTATATATTGCTGCCGGTGTGGCTGCAGTTCATTCTAACGATTCTATGGATATTCGGGGTAACTACGGTTATCAACTTCACAGACGGCATGGATGGACTTGCAGGTGGATTGTCCGCCATATCAGCGGCAACCTTGTTTATCGTCGCACTCGTTATGGGACAAACGAATTCTGCCATCATGGCGATCATCTTAGTTGGTGTGACTGTCGCTTATCTGCGATATAATCGAGCGCCAGCGAGGATCTTCATGGGAGATGCCGGTGCAACCTTTATCGGCTTCATCCTAGCCGTTATCGCACTCGACGGCGCGTTCAAGCAAGCGACTGTATTGTCGCTGTTCATTCCAATTCTTGCGCTCGGCGTGCCGATATTCGATAATATCTTTGTCGTGATCCGCCGCCTTATGCAAGGCAAAGCGATCTATCAGGCTGACGCAAGCCAAGCCCACTACCGCTTGCTGCGCGCTGGTTTGAGCCAGAAGCAGGTCGTGATGTTCCTGTATCTGATCGGAACGTGCTTCTCGCTGTCATCGATCATCCTACTGCTGTTGCAGGTATAGGTGAACAAGCTCATTTTGCACAATTGAACCAAACTTACGATAAGGATAGTGAATTCCGAATGACTTCTGATTCCTATCCTTTTTTATTGGATTGTGGTGTATTTTTTTCTATGCCTAGGTTTTCTCAAAAGTTAGACTCTCTTATCTATTGGAATCCTCCAATATTTTTAACTAAAATATATGCTATTCTCAGAATGGGTGGATTATATATCGGCTGCATCCAGTTATAGCTGTCGTCTGCCTGCAGACTCCCCAGTCTTACTGTCCCGTCATCTACTCGCTATATTCTCCACTGTCCGCTGGCTAAGCTCTCACCAGCTTCCATTCTTCTTATTGTCTCGTCAAAATTGAATTCCTCGCCCTTATTGCTCTATGGCTGCAAACTATTAATGCTAACTTAAAGATGTACACTTTTGCTTGTGTAAGTATGTTTTAAAACGATTGGGATAATCAGTCGAGATACGACTGTTATGCGATTTCTGTTGAATGTACATGTACAATGAATCGACTCTGTAACACGGTTATTCCCCGTTATCTCAGCTAAACGGCGAGTTTTGCCCGCTGTAACAGGGAAATAACCTGTTATCTCGCTCTGACCTCTCCATCTCTGCAGTGTCTCGACTCTGTAACACGGTTATTCCCTGTTATCTCACCTAAACGGCGAGTTTCGCCCGCTGTAACGGGGTAATAACCTGTTATCTCGCTCTGACCTTCCCACCCGTGCACGGCCGCGACTCTGTAACAAGGCTTCCCCTCCCCTTACCTATTTTCGGTATACGGCCAACATATTCTTCTTATTCGACGCTGTATTCTCATGTTCCTGGCTGTAAATATAACGAAACCAAGCTAAATAAATTCCAAGCAGGGCCGACTCCGCCTCCGCGAAGTCAGCCCTGCTCAGATCAAGACCTTACTTGTTTTCCGCTTTCCAAGCATCTAACTGCTTTTGCTTCTCCGCCATAATCGTGTCGGCACCTGCCTGCTGCAATTTATCCAAGAATTGTGGCAAGTACTTCTCAGGATCTACAGAACCACTGGAAAGTGCATAATAAAGCTCATCTATAACCGCATCCACGTTCGCTTTCTCCGTCTTGACTGGCGTAAAGTCGAATACAAATCCGAGCACGTTTGATGGCGTCGCGTTTTTGTTCAGCTCGATCCACATATTCGTGAACTTGTTGTCAACCTCTCCACCTTTCGGATCTCCTTCGAATAAATAGGTGAGTGACATGTTGCCGAATTGCCATGGGGCAAAAATTTGGTAACCGCCATCTTTATTCGTTTCGATCCGGTTGTCTGCGACTTTCTTATAATGCTTGCCTTCAACTCCCCATACCAGCGTATTGTAAATTTCCTTGTCCGTGTTCAGCAAATTGAGAAACATCATCGCCCTCTCCTTATTCGGAGAGTTGGCGGAAATCGCCGTTATGGTCGCGGCCGCCTTATCGGTCGTCAGCAACGGCTTCACGAATTGGAAATCATAGGAAGGTGCATCTGGATTGAAGTTGGACATTCTGCCCGACGCTTCCATGCCGGCTTGTTCGAAGGCCAAGGTGTCGATATCGATCTGACCTATCGAAAGCGCGTTCTTTCCAGCCTTTTGGTCCGCTAAATTCTCTTTTAAGGTTAACGCGTCTTTCCGTAAATATCCCTTGCTGAACCAGTCTCTCATCATGGTTAAGTAGGCTTTGAATTCCGGGGTCGCGTATTGGTTCACAACCTTGCTGCCGTCATTTAAGTAAAGATCTCCCGGAGTCTTAGAATCGCCTAACGCTTCCAGACCGAACATCGGCGGAGCGGTTAAGAATGGATCGCTATTCTGCGCATAACCCCAAGGGATTAGATTCGGCTCATTCTTCTTTACTGCTTCTAGGAAAGGTGTCAAATCCGATAATTGCTTAACCGATTTCCAGTCAAGTTGATACTTGTCCGCTACGGCTTTCTGGATCAAATAACCGTATCCGGCAGTTGACTGCTGAAACACGGGAACGCCGTAAATTTTCCCTTTTACTTTCACAGCATCCCAGAACATGTTGGGAATTCCTTGCTTCGTTTCGGGAGCGTATTTGTCGATCAAATCATCCAGGGGTGCGTACGCTCCGTTCGCCACGTTCTGGAAATAGTTGTTGAATCCTGCGGCAGTCCAGGCTAGATCGAACGATTCGCCCGAACCCATCATGACTTTCATTTTTTCCTCGTACGCACCCCAATCAATCAACTTGAGACGAATCGTGGCGTTGATTTTCGGCTGAACGAGCTTGTTCAAAGCATCCTCTACGGTCTGCAGATCTTTCTGCGGCGAGTTCGGGAAGTAATACGTCAGCTCTACCGGCTCCAACGCATCCGAAGAAGTTTTTTCTTTCTCTCCCGCCTTAGTATTTGCCGGTGGAGTCGCGCTCGGAGAAGCCGAGTCGTTCGACTTGCCTGAACCGCAGCCTGCGAGCATAATCGCAAATGCAACTATAAATATCAATACCTTTTTCGTTTTCGCCATGTCAGCCAAGACCTCCATTTTTTTATTCAATACGGGACGATGCCCGGTAAAGCCTGTATCAGGATTTCACTGCACCGAGAGTAAGCCCTTTAGCGAAATATTTCTGCAGGAAGGGGTATGTGAGCACAATCGGCCCTACTGCCAAGACGCATGTCGCCATTCTGGCCGTCTCATCTGGCTGCATTGCGGCTGCCTGCGTGGTCAAGGCATTTCCTTGGAGGAACGCGATATTGTTCATGATGGATTGCAAGAGAAACTGCAGCGTGTACAATTTGCTATTCTCTATGAAAAGGGCGGCTGTAAACCAATCGTTCCAGTAAAACACCGCGACGAATAGGCCGATTGTTGCCAGCACTGGCGTAGACAAGGGAATAACCAGTTTGATAAACGTGTTGAATTCACCTGAACCGTCGATTCTTGCGGATTCGATGATCGATTCCGGGATCGTCCTGAAAAAATTTCTCATGATCAAGACATTAATTGATGAAACCAAGTAAGGCACGATCAGCACGAAGATCGTATCTTTCAGATGAAGGTATTTCGAAAGCAGAATATACCAAGGCACCAATCCTCCGTTGAACAGCAGGCAAAACACGACCAGAAAAGAGACGATGTTCCGGTACTTGACCTCGTTTCTGGAAAGGCTGTAAGCGAACAACGAAGAGATGATCAGATGCAGCAGCGTGCCCGTCAAGGTAACTATAATGGTAACTCCGTACGCTTGAAGAATCGGGGAATTCCCCATCAAAATATAGCGATAAGCATCAAGGCTGAACTTCTCTGGAATGATGTTGTAACCGGACTGGAAGATAGACTGTTCATCGGTTAAGGAAACGGACAAGACAACTAGCAGTGGAATCAAGCAGATTACGGAATATACCATGAAGATCAAATTGAGTACGATTCTTGAAACATTCATTTGATTCATCTCGTCATCCTCCTAGAACAAAGCGCTGTCTCGGTCATATCGCCGAATCAAATAGTTTGACGCCACGACAAGAACGAACCCTACGCAGGACTGGTATAATCCGACAGCCGAGGACATGCCGAAATCGCCCATCGTTTTTAGTGCCCGATATACATAGGTATCGATTACGTTGGTAGAGCTGAACAACACGCCCGATTCCTTGGGTAGGTTATAAAACATACCCCAATCTCCGAATGCAGCATAAAAAATTTTACCCGTTTGCAAGAGAACAAGCGTAATGGCGATCGGAGCAAGCATCGGAATCGTGATTCGGATCGCTTGCTGAAACTTGTTCGCACCGTCCATTTTTGCCGCTTCGTAATACTCCGTGGAAATCGCGGAGATACCTGCTGCGAAAATAACCGAGAAATACCCCACGTTTTTCCATACGTACGCAGCCGGCAAAATAAACCGCCAATATATCGGTTCCGTATACCACTGAACAGGCTCTATTCCGATATATTGAAGAAGCTGATTCAACATCCCTCTATCTACGCTGAGGAAGGAAAATAACAAATATTCGGCAACGACCCAAGACAACAAGTAAGGAAGCAGCAAAATGCTTTTGTACGCTCCGCCAAGAAAGCGGTTGCCGACTTCATCGATCAAGATGGCGAACACGAGCGCCAGGCCGATGCCAAGGATGATGAAAATGACATTGTAGAAGAGCGTATTGAACGTAATTTGAAAAAACGCATCCGATTTGAATAGAAACTCGAAATTTTTGAAGCCGATCCACGGACTCCCGAATATGCCTTTAAGCGGGTTGTATTGCTTGAACGCGATCAAGACCCCGAACATCGGCAAGTAATAAATCACGAGAATGAAGAGCAGTCCGGGAAGCATCATGGCATAGAAAGTTCTGTTTCTAATGATTTCGCTAAAAAAAGGAATTTTTCGGCGAACGCTGACTCTTGGGGCTTCGGATTTCATCGTTTCAGTTTTCATCGGTGATCTCCTCGATTACGAATTGGTATATGGTCATCCTAATTTCACGACGCCAAAAAAGAAACCACAACATTCGAAAGAAACTCCATTTTTTGGATCGTGCGGCTCTAAGAAAAATGAGAATTCTCTAAAATTTGATGTTATTAACAGCAAAGGGGATATTTCCGTTCCTTTTTAATTCGCAATCCGATACAATAAACATTATATTCCATTTATGTTCAGATAGAGAGAGGGTCGAATGCATTGAATGGGAAAGCTTCCTTTATAAGCCGCACAAGCATGTATACGAGACTGCTCATCTCCTTCGTGGCGATTATCATCAGCTTGATCCTGATCCTTTCTTTCAGGTTGTATTACAATTACAATTCTTCATCCATCTCCATGCTAAAAGAAATGAAAGCAGATATTTTGTCCAAAACGAGCTACAGTGCCATATTCATGGACAACATCTCAAGGAAATTTAGCCAATCGCTCTCGCTGAGCAATCCTATTATTGCTTTCGCCAACAGCAACACCGAAGATATCCTGAACATAAGTAAGGCAATTCGAACGTTGAGCGCCCTGGCCATTCCCAACACGTATATCCAATCCGCTTACATATACAATAAAAAAATCGATACGATCATTGCCACCCCGTCAGACACGTTTTATAGCAGCTCTGACTTCTTCGACCAAGAAATCATTGAGATGCTGAACGGCGCACAAAGCAGCAGTATTCCAAACCTTTACCCGATTCCAAGGAAAGCCGCCATGCCCGAGGGATCAACCAAGCAATTCGCCAACGTTTACACGTATATCTTGTTCGACACAAACGATAATCGAGAAACGTTCAACAGCGCGATCGTGTTGAATGTCGACGCCGATTGGCTGAGGCTCACGATTTCCTCCATCGACACCAAAATGAGCAGCGAAGGCAGCGAGTTTTTGGTCGTTAATGAAAACGGTCTCATCGTCAGTCACCCGTCGCCGGATATGTTCATGGAAAACATCGCAGATCAAAACTATTTCAGAAGAATTCAGGTTTCCAAGGATGCTTCCGGTACGTTTTTCGAAGATCTCGACAACAAGAAATACGTCATTTCCTATGATAATTCCAAAGCTCTCGGATGGACGTTCCTTAGCATCACGCCGTACGACACCGTCTTTGCGAGCGTGCAAAAAAATCGAACCATTACTGTCGTGTTTTGTTTGATCGTCCTGCTTCTGGGCTTGCTTTTCGCTTATCTCGCATCCAAAAAGCTTTATCATCCGATCGGCGCGCTTACGAGCGGCATCAAGCAAAAACTGAACCCGGATGGCAAACCGGGCGGCAGCATGGATGAGGTAGGCTTTCTCGCCAGCGCGTTCAGCGGCATCATCGATAAAGTGGCTTATTTGGAAAACATGAAGCGAAACAGCGCCCCCCTCTTGAAGAACGAGTATTTGAAAAACGTACTGAGCGGCCAGAGCAATCTTCCGAACAACAAGACCGAGGTTCCAAAAAAAGAGCACAATATCGAAGTTGATTTTGCAAGCCGACTGTTTATTTACGCATTAAAAATCGACTTCCACAAACAGTTCGTAGACAAACATAATGAGAAGGACAGATCCCTATATAAGTACGCGATCGCTAATATCGCCAAAGAAATCACTTCCGGTTATTGCCGAAACGAAGTGATCGTGAACGATTCCGACCAGTTTATAGTCCTGGCGGACCTGCATGAGCAGCCGTTCGACCCAAAGCTGTTGTACGAAACGTTCCATGCCATCGTTTCCGACATTCAAATTCAGGTTCAACGGCATTTGAACATTTCGATGTCCGGAACGCTGGGCTACGTGATTGAATCATCCGAACAAATCAAAAACATGTATGAGGATACGCTTAGCCTGTCGATGTACCGGATCAAATACGGGCATCTCAGCATCCTCACGCCGGAAATATTGCACAATATTGACGGCAGCAACTTCGTTTTTCCGACGTCCAAGGAGAAACAGCTGATCGACTTTTTGAAATTGGGTAAAGGCGACGCGGCGAAAGACAAGTATAAGGAAATCATCCAAGCGATCGAGAGTTCCACCTATGACAACATCATGTCCTCGATCATCTATCTGTTTTATTCGATTTACAATTCTTTGAATCATATCGTGGACGGTACGCCATCCAAGCTGAATTACATCTCTATCGATTTTCTCGGTAAAGTAACCGGCATGGAAACGCTGAAGGAAATCGAACATGCGTTTTTCGGCTTGATCGATGAAATCATCCATTTGAAAAGCGGGTCCAAAAGCAAGAAAAAAAATGAGATCGTCGACGCCGTCATTGAGCTCATCCATACCCGTTATGCGGATAAAAACCTTTCGCTTGCCTATTGTGCGGAAGCCTTGTCTTTATCGTCCGTTTATCTTGGTAAGCTGTTTAAGCAAACGACAGGCAAATCCGTGGCCGAATACATCTCGACGGTCCGCATGGAGCAGATCAAATATTATCTGGAAAACAGCAGCATGCCCATCCACGATATTTTGGAAAACTGCGGCATGGAAAAGTCGAATTATTTCTATACGACCTTTAAAAAATATTTCGGCGTCTCGCTGACGGAATATAGACTAAAGGCTGTTAAGACCAGAGACGAATAGAATGTAGCAGATTGAGTGATAAATGGTCAGGAGGCAAAGTATGAGAAAGTTGTTCATGGCTGGACTGCTGCTGCTTATTTTGAATATCGTAGTCGCTTGTAATCAACAAGAAGCATCAAATGAATATGAGCAAGACCTGAATCCTCCTATCATTAAGTATGAATATGAACAAAACCTGAATCTTCATATCAGTAAACCTGAAGGGCAGCGTTACACGGTATATATGAAAATTGAAGATCATGAAACGGTTAAAACGGTAATGGATATTTTAGAAAATGTGCCTTGGAGAAACGCAAAAGTAGAAATGATTCGTCACCCTGATTATCAAATTCTAACCGTCAACATCGACCGAACAGTTAGCTATGAACCCGTAACGTATTCCGTTTGGCTGTCACCGAAGAAAGACATATTAGAAGTGATTATTGAAGGACAGAACAAGTATGGGATAGTTACAAAGGAAGGTACTAAAAAGCTACTTTCAATCTTAGGAACGCCCTAAACTGGGCGTTTTTTAGTTCGCTTAAAATGAAAAACCGCCATTTGAAATGACGGTTCATCTGGATTATTCATTTAATTGACACTGTGAAGTGCTTGAAGTGCAGCCTGCTTATCCTTTAAGAAGAATACCTGCTTGCCTTGATTGCACTCATAAATAAAATCCTTCAAACTCTTACTGTCATACTCATCAAAATTACCAACAATAGCGAGCTTAACTTGGTAGTTTACATATTTCTGCAGGATCTCCCCCGCAAGCTTGGTTCTTAGCTCGAAGAAATCCTCTGTTACGTTTGATTTGTTGATCAACATTTTATAGCATTCACTGTTGTACTGAACAGAAGCCATCAGATCCAGCGCATCTTGAACATCCCGTATGATAATATCAGAGCTTTCTACTACGGCGACCTTAGAAGTCCCCTTTTGGTCGACTATTATGTTCATTGTCATTCCAACCTTTGCTAATAAGATCATTTAATTATACCCATAACTGCTGAGAATAGTTCGTTTTCAACAAATGTTATTATGAGGGTTAAGGATTGACTTGTAAACTTTTAACTACATAATCAGTTCAATCTATCCTTACTCTTGAACCTCAACTGCTGCAGCATAAGTTCCGCGGTCATTGCCCGACCATTCCCCCAAGATAGTCAACACGTAAACTCCTGGCTGTGATGGAAGAACGAACGCATCTCCTTTAGTTGGCAACTCCACGAAGTTTTGGTTTTTCCAAAGCCCTGCTGAAAATTTCTCAGGTTTTTCGCCTTTGAAATTTATAGTTATTTCGGCATTCGGCTTTACAATGTAATCAGTTGTGTCTTTTACCAAGTTATCTGGGCTCGGGGCATCTGCAATCGCATTTTTCCACTGGTAAGAACCTCTGATAAGCTGAATCTGTTTCTGTTCTACTTCTACAACGGCGTTCGGTGGTTCATCGGAACTTGAAGTAGCCGCCGGTGTACATCCTACAGCGAACACTGTCAATAAAAACAAACAGATCCCAAGTATTGATTTGCCCATAATCTCACCCCAGTAAGATAGACGATATTGTATTTCTATATGTTTCCGTAAATTTGATTGATAGAATGGTTGTTGAATAATGGAGAAACATAACAGAATTCTTAGTCCAACAACTGCTGCGATTGCAGTGTTAGTAAGTATATAGGATTATCATTACGAATGACTCCACCAATAAAGTTATAGTGCTCATCCAAATTAATTGAGATATTTTCTTTAAAACTATTCAAATTATGATCATAATATACATCAGATAGGGTGTATTTGTTCCCGCGTAACTTGTCAACAATCTCACCAATATTTATCCAATCCGTAATGTCAAAGGTAGATGAAACTCGGCGCCGACTATTGACATCGTAGCTTACTCCATTAACGATCACAGTCCCTACAACTTTGTTTTCGGATAAGATCCTCTTCATTATTTTCAATTGTAAATGAACTTCTGCTTGCTGGTCGATATCATCTTGTCTGGCGATTACTGTAATCTGAGAGATGCTATTCTGTGGTATGTAGTACCAAATTAAAAGTGATAGAAAAATAGCTGCTATTATTCCGGATATGATCCGCTTTCTTGTCATTTTCTTACCTTTATTCAAGAAGAAGCACCCCTAATTTAGTAAAATTCTGTATAGCCTGTATCAATTATACTAATATACCTGTTCATAATACAGGATTACATCTGACAACCTCGAATATTAGGTATAGAAGTACAATCATAATAGGATGTCAGGAGGTAATCAGTGTGGCAATGCCCACTCATATCGCAGCTGTAGGCGGTTTCGTTGAAGATGAACAAGGACGTATTCTGCTGGTGAAGACCCATCACGATGGTTGGGTATATCCTGGAGGACAGGTTGAGGTCGGAGAGAATCTCATAGACGCCTTAATCAGAGAAATCAAAGAAGAAAGCGGTATAGACGTTGTTGTATCTCATTTGATCGGCATCTATTCGAATACTGCGATGTATAAATGGCATGACGGTGTTACTGATGTGCCAACCAAGGTAATGTTCGACTTTGTGTGCAAGCCTGTCGGCGGGCAATTGTGCACATCGGATGAAACGACTGACAGCCGCTGGGTTGAGAAGGAGATCGTACTAGATATGATCGAATCTCCAGCGATCCGCACGCGCTATCAGGCTTATGTAGAGTTTGACGGCAATGTGCGCTACATGGAATACAAAACGAAACCCGAGTTCGAGTTAAAGTTGGACAGAACGGTATAAGCATCTGATCCTTATATATTTCACGGTGAACAACCTACTCATTAGTAAGCAACAATAGTTCACCACGTCAAAAGGTGCAGTATAACGGCTCACTTAAGCCCTTGTACTGCACCTTTCTCATTTAAACTGATGCTTCGCCCTTTCTTGTCGTTCCGCTCATCCCGCTGGTTTCGCGTGTTCCGATCCAGAAGAATGCGAGCACCGCAGCGCATAGAGCTGCGGCCGCCCCGAAGCGGAAGCCGCCTGCCAAGCCGTACTGCGAGCTGATCCATCCGGCTAACCAAGGGCCGGATGACATCCCGACAGCATAAACCGCCTGATAGACGCCCATTGCTGTGGCACGCTTGGCAGGTTCGATCCCTTCCACTGACTTGCCCAGCAGCAGTGGAAACAACAGCCCCTGCGCGAAGCCATTGAGCGCTTGGGTCGCGCACAGCCAGCCGAGCGTCGGCGCGGCTGGGATGAGCAGCGTGAATATGGCGCTGCCGCCGAAGCCGAGCATAAGCGCTGCGCGGTCGCCGAGCGTTCTACCGGCGAGCCGCGCGGCGAACAGCGTCGCTGCCGCGTGCGGCGCCATGAAGGCGATCGTCAGCCAGCCCAGGCTTTCTGGGCTGGCCCCGATCGCGATCGCCTGGTTCGGCGTATAGCCGAACATCGTGATGAACAATACACAATGCGCCAATACGGATAGCATCGATACCTTGAGCAGCATCGGCTCTTTCATAACCGGAACGAGATCCTTGAGCGACATCGAGCCTCCAGCGCGTTCAACCCGCTGCTCTGGCAACCGCAGCGCCAATAGTATCGCCAAGGCTGACACGACGCCGCCAACGATAAACGGCATCTGCCAGCCCCATCTTTCCACGATTGCCCCGCTGATCATCATGCTCACCAGCTGCGCGAGCACGGTCGTGAACTGCATTAAGCTCATCGCCTTGCCCGCATCCTCCTGTGGATAATACCCAGAGAACATAACCGCGTACACAACCCAAGCTGAAGCCGCGATGCCCGATACTGCCCTTGCCGCAAACGCCCAACTAAGCTGATCCGACCAAGCAAACATGATACAGCTGACGAGGGTAGCAACCAGCCCGAGCAGGATGAACGGCTTCCGTCTATTCCAATAATCCGATCCGATGCCAATGGGCATACGAAATATGATTTGCATAAGTCCATATACCCCAAGAACCATGCCTACTAAAGTGTACGATGCCCCTAGATGTTCAATATACGGTCCCAACACAGGTACATAGATGTAAGACGAGAACCAGAACAGAAAGACAATTACCAGAAAAAAGAGCCTGCTGTTCACCCCATCACCAACTTTTCTCAAGTGTTACGATTTATCCTATAGGTGAAGTGCTGCTATAACTATGCTATTTCATTGTATGATTGCCTATATATTCACATGTCCGCCTTCGACATAACCATTTTTCTAGACTATGAGAGAGAGTATACTTTTTCTTCAATTGATTGCTGAGCCGTTTCATCCCATACCTCATTGATCTCGAACGACCCCGGCTCAAAGAACAAGGGGAACCTGCGTTTAAACCAAGGCTGCATAGGCAGTGACATTGCTTCTTGAATATCCACCCATAACAATTCTCCCTCAGGCGGATTCTGAAGCAATTCTCCTTCATACTTATGGGCTATGTAATTGAACACGATGTATCGATAATTCGTGTCAGGCACCACAAATCCATCTATACCTTTATAGATCAGATCCTCTTCCTTCACGATTAAGCCCGTTTCTTCCCTTAACTCACGAACAGCCGCTTCTGCAATGCTTTCCGAGCATTCTACTTTTCCACCCGGTCCTAGATACCCAGGGAAGCCGCGTTTACTCGGGCGGTTCAACAGGAGTACACGATCCTTATCCTGAACGATGCACATGGTATAGATATCACACGCTGCTTTACTCACTTTACCTCTCTGCCCCCTGTTCGATCACTCTGCATAAAATACATCATTGTACATGCAGAACAGATCTAATGACTGCGACCATCTACTCCAAACAGTTCTTTCCGTTGATATAATAACTATCCTCTCGGTAAGTTACAAATACAACCTCCACCTCAGGCACTCCTACGGACAACACATGCTTCGTTACCACTTCTGCAAAGCGGTTGCGTGTCGCCTGACCTCGTTCAAACCATCCTACTTCTATAAATGGAAAGCTTGCTGTTAACTGCCCTTCAAACACGGCCGTCGAGTGTAAGCATTCAATTGTAAAATTATCCGTACCGCATTCACATAGCTCGGCTAGTTCCCGCACCAGTGAAGTGCTGATCGCACGCATCTGTTCAGCCTCAATTCCGCGAACGATTATGTGTGGCATATGTATTCTCCTTTTCGCATTAGCTTATGTAACTGATCTATCCCCGTTATTATAGCGTATTCCAATCCTATTGTCCTACTGGCGATGCTGCATCTAGAGTAAAGGGCTGGCTTCCCAGCCCCTCCTCATCAAACCGTACGTGAAGTTTTCCTTCATACGGCTTTCCGAT